>NZ_VZQN01000011.1:0-185348 GCF_014397645.1 Paraburkholderia sp. 31.1 | reverse complement strand
TGAAGTCCTTGACCGTCAGCGTGCCTGCGTCGCGCAGCGTCGCGGAAATGAACGGCGCGCGCGGCTTCTCTGCATAGCCGTGTACGCGGTCCTGTCCGACCAGTGACTCACGTTCGTAGTCGGCGGGTGAATACGCCAGTTCGCCGGAGAGCATGTAGTTCTGGCCGTCCATCGATATCCATGCGACACCGGCCAGGCGATTTGTGTCATCTGACATGGCGGGCTCCAGAAATGAAAAAGCCGCCCGGGCGGTTCACCGGGGCGGCTTCGTGCGGTTCAATGCTGCAGTTCGGAATGACTAGCTGAGCCTGAATTGCGCGAGCAGCGCAAAAATCCGGAGCTGGTCGATCAGCGTTCCGGGCCACAGACAGTCAACGCGATTCGGGTTATGGGCGTTCTGCTCGACAATGAGTTGCCGCGCGAACAGTGCGCTGTTCTGCACGTAGCCATCGAATTCGAGTTCCTGATACCTGGCGATCACGTCCGCACGTATGAGAAGCGGGGTGACGATGGCGCTACCGGATGCGAAGCGCGTGCCGTCCGCGGCGAGCTTCATGCGTGAGTACTTCGACGTCACCATCGAGCGCAGCGCACGCAGCACGTACATCAGCAGGTACATGGTTTCGACTTCGAGATAACTGTCGTCGGGATCGCCCCAGGGGTTCTTCTGGTAAGTCGTCGTGATGTTCTCGGCGTAGCAGGTGCCGTCATCGCCAACATTGAATGTGCTGATACCGTCATAGAGCAGCGTATTGCGCTCGGTGAGCAGGAAGCGCGAGGCAACGGGCGGCGCGAGCATGCCGTGAATCGGCAGGGTCTGGACCGGGCGCCCCGGATCATTACGTAGCGCGGGCGCGATCGAGCCGGCAAGCTGCGCGGCGATGATCCATGCGGGTGTGGGCGAATCATGGAACCCAAGCACCGATTCATGCTGGTTGTTGCGGCCCGCACCGAATGTCGTACACGCGGCGAGCGTACCCCGGTACGCGGCAAAAGCGTGCCCGTAAATCTGCTGGCTCCACGACCAGCGCCCGGTCTGGTCGTTCAGGAAGGTATGCAGTGCATCGAGGCTGACGCTATCGGTATACGGGCAGACGATAAAGTCGAATGGCATGTCGCCGCAGTTATCGAGCGCGGTCTGTAGCGTGTCGGTCGGATTGATCGCGCCGCCCGCCATCGGCGCGATTGCTATGTCCAGATTGAGCGGCGTCGATTCGCCCGCGCGTGAGCCGCCGTAGTTCAGGCGCACGTCAATTTCATTGCCCGCCATGCCCGCATTGATGGCGGTCAGCGTGACTACGTTGTCCTGAGCCGATGCGCTCACCAGCCCGAACGCATCTGCAGCAACGAGTGTGGCGAGCGCTTCCGCGATGTCGGCCGCGCCCTGCGTGGCCTGCACCGGCAACTGGTAGCGCCGACCGGCGATATAAAGCGAGATGACGCCCGAGACGCTGGCGTCGGCTTCGATGTTGAGCGTGACCGTTCCACTTGCGGCTACCGCGCCGGTTGCGTCCTCGAGCGGCAGATACCACACTTCGCCGAAGCTATCGGCCGCGCGATAGGCAGCGGTCATCGCGGCGAGCATCGAATTGCTGCCCCACCGTGCGCGCGCGTCGCCCACGCCCGCGCTGATAACCGGCGTGCCCGGCTCGCCGGTTCCGGCGTCGGTCATCTGCCCGATAATCAGCGTGCGCTGGTTGAGCTGGGCGCTGTTGGCCTGCGACGCGTCGAGTTCCGCGTAGAACAGCGGGACGCGGATGTTCTCAGGCAGGTTGGTAAAGGGAATCATGGGAGCAACCTCCCGGGAAGGTGGGCGCGAACCGGAGACGGAAACGGACACAGGACGGCCGGGGCGGCCCGTGGCGGGGCTCGCGCGGTTGACTTGAGGGGATGAAACGCGGGAAGCGCGCGCAGCGGCAGGCAGATGCGCTGAAAGCGCGTCTTACGTCGGGTCGGTGGCTTTGGGTTCGCGCGTGCGGTGTGATGCGCGCCGCGTCGCGTCGGGGTCGTCTGGCGTGTCCGGTATGGTGGGCGGCTCATCCGCGACGGGCACCACGTCGCCATCGCGCAGACGGCGACGCCAGTACACCGAATCGGGTACGACGCGCCCCGCATCGGGCAGGAAGTCGCGCAGGTCGGGATCGCGCACCCGCACCCCGGTTGCTGGCCTGATGTGCATGTCAGTTCCCCTTCAACGGAATGTCGAGCCGGCCCTCGTCGCGTCCATCAGGGCCGTGCGTACGCGGCGCGGGGACGACCGCCTGCGGAAACGGCGGCGCGGGATAGGTGCCGGTCGGGTCGGCGCGATTGGTGAGGTCCGCGTGCAGGCCGACGCTTTCGAGCGGTGCGGGCGCGGGCGGATCGAGCGGCCAGGGCGCCGGCTGTGGCTGCTCAACCGTGGGGTCGTACATTTCGGGAAACTCGCAGCGGAAGGACGCCGCGATACCGGCGAGGTGACGCGCACCTTCCGCGCGGATATCCAGCACGCTTTCGACGGTCGCGAACTGCTGCAGCATGCGTACAAGCGACCAGTCGAGCAATAGCGCGTTTTCGACGGCGTACCAGAGCGATTCAATGGCGTCCTGTGCGGCTTCGCCCGTCGTCGCCTCGACCATCGCCTTGACTTCGAGGCTGCATGTCGTGGTGAACTGCGGCATGCCGCGATTGAATGAGGATTTCGATTCGTGCGCGGTACGCACGATGACCGCAGGCAGCACGTCAGACGGCGCGGCCCAGTCGCCCGGCGAGCGGATCAGGACCGGCCGGCCGGCGACCTGAAGCTCTGCGCGCTCCAGTGCGCCAAGCGCGGCGAGACGCACCTGACGACGCCCAAGCATCCGCAACGCAATGCGGGCGCGGGGCATACGCGTAACTCAGGGAGCGAGGTTCAGCAGCAGGAAACACCACCCATGTCCATCCGTACGGACTTCGCGGACGACATAGGTCGTGTCGCTGAGCGGCGCACCGGGCGCGGCCGGAATGAACAGCGTGTCGCCCTGGTGTGCAGTAACGGGAAGTGTTGCCACGCGAAAGCCGTAGCATGGCCGCGTAGTCGTAACCGGTACGCCGTCGACCACATCGACGTTCGTAAAGGCTTCGTCAAATACGCCGTGCAGCGCGTGCGGCTCACCGTCACTCGCGTAGTACGTCGCTGCCTGTCCGAATATGCCCTCGACGGGGGCAAGTACCAGGCTGTCCCAATCGATCATGACGCGGACCGCTCAGACAGTCGTCGCGGCGCTGGCTGCGGCTGCCCGATCCACTTTCGCTGCGACCGGGACGTCAGGCGCGGGGCCGGCAGCGCTTACCGTGGTGCCTTCGAGCATGCGACCGGACAGCAGCACTTCGGGCCGCGTGCAGACGTAGAGCGGGTACGCATACGCTTCCATCTTCCACCACATGCGCCGCAGCACGTCGAAGATCGGCAGCACGTACACGGGCCGTCCCGGCGTGTTGACCCAATCGACGGTTTCGCCCGGCGCCATCGCTTCGCGGAATACACCGGGCGCGCCGACCGGGAAAAACTTCACCACGTCATCAGGAACCTTGATGGTCACGTTGTCGTCCGAGCCGCGATAGTTGAACCACGTAATGCCGGAAAACACGAACGCATCAAACGCGGCACCCTGCGAGTTGTCGCGCAGTGCGCGCGCATCGGACCAGTTCACGAACGTACGGATCACGTCCGGGTGATTGACGAACGCGTCATAGAAAGCATCGCCGCACATCGCGTAGACGCGCGTGGTCGGCGTGAATGCGCCCTGGGACTTGCGCGCCATCGTACGGATGATCGCGTTGCAGATCGGCCGCAAGGGTGTGTTCGCCTTGCCTGCCTCGGTCGCGCCCAGATCGAACGGCGTTTCGGTGGCCTGCGGAATCTGGAATTCATCGAACCAGTTGTAGAGCACGCTGCCGTCCTTCGGATCGAGCACCAGTCCCTGCAACGCGGCGAGCCTCAGGAATTCCTTCGTGTATTCGACACTCGCGAGCAGCCCGGTCGGTCCCGAGAGCCGCCGCGCAACTTCGGCCTCGACCTGCATCAGGACGGATTCCGTACCGAACTCGCGGATGCCCTGTACTTCCTCGGCGTACACCGTGTCCGAGTGCATCAGGCGCGGCACGTCGAAATAGCGCATCTTGCGACGTTCGGTCGTGCGCTGCGTGCCTTCCTCGCCGCGCTGGGAGAACGGGATCAGGATCAGCTTGCCGGTGCGTTCCTCGACCGCCAGCGCTTTCGTGCGGATCGGGTTGGGATCGAATACGCCCAGCTCGCCGAGGCCGACAGGCTGGTACGGGTTGCGCTGAACGGCGTCCGAGAGCGCAATTGCCGTGAAGGGGTCCTGATGGAATACATCGAGAATTTCGCCAGCCATGATGACGGCTCCCCAAAAGAAAAGACCGCCCCGGACCAGCGTCCGTGCGGCCTTGCGAGGAAGGAAAGGGATACTAGCGCAGCAGGATGCCTGCGGCGCGCAACTGGTCGCCCGCGATCTGCATCTGGTACGGCGTCACGTCCGACGGCCAGACAAGCTCCGATGCGTTCACTTCCGCGTCGCGCACGATCGCGACGGCGGCGCGATCCATCCGCGTCGTATCGCGCGAGCCGAACAGCAGACCCGCCACGACTTCGGAGCCATCAGTCGCGGCGGGATTCCAGGGCATCCAGATACCGGGCGTGCCGATATCGGACGGATCGGCAGCAGTGAACGTGATCGCGAAGGTATCGCCCGCAGCGAAGCGCTTTGCGCCCTGTTCGATGACGAAGCTCAGGCCGCCGACGACGACCGGCGCCCCGGTCTGCTGCGCAGTCGCGCCCAGTTCATCGGGTCCGCTCACGTCGAACGTGTTGCGGCTCGTGAAGGTGCAGACGTAGCGGCCGTACGGCGACGAGCTGGCATGCGGCGGATCGGTGAGCCGCAGGACACCGTCGCCGGTGTTCTCGCGCTCCGGCGTGCCTGCGACGACCGACGCGGCCCCCGCGTCGCCCCTTGCGTCACTGCCTGGCGGGGGTGGCGGAGGCAAGGCAAGGCGGCTGAGAATGGTCCCGGCCATGACATACACACCGCCCGTCAGGACGATGCCGTCGCGCGAGCGGTGGCCGTTCGCTTCGGAGACGAGAAAGCCGCCGTCATGCCAGTTCTCAAAGAGCGGCGGGACAGTAGGAGCGCCCATGATCGTGATCCCCTGTAATGGAACGGATGAAAAACCGGTACGCGCACTAGCGTTTGCGCGCATTCACCTTCGCGAATGCGTGGTCCCATGCCGACGCGATGGCCTGACGTGAGTTCATGCCCGGTGTACCTCCCGGGCCGACGCGCGGATTGCGCTCGACGCGTCCGCTATTGGCGGTCGGCGCGGCGGGTGTGCTTTCGAGTACCGCGAGCGCGGCACCGCGCGCGAGGCGCGTCCTGAACGCGAGATTGGCGGCCAGTACCGGATTGCGCGCGGCGGCGTGACTTGAAAATATCGCGGCGCAGCGCGCCTGCTCGCGGCGGCGCGCGCGCGCCTCGACGGAACTGCCATGCATTTCTTCCTCGTCGTCACCATCCTGCGCCTGACCACGTCTGGCCTTGCCGCGCCGGCTGTCCCGTTCATCAGCATCGTCGGAGTCGTCGCGGCTGTCGCCGTCCCCGAGCTGGACGTTATCGCCATTGCCTTCGTCGTTGTCCTCGTCCTCGTCTTCTTCGTTGTCGTCGTCCTGTGCATCGTCGCCGTTGCGCGGCTCGTCGTCCTGTGCGCGCCGTGTGCGCGCATCGTTGTGTGCGCCATCCTCGCGGTCGCGCTCGGCGGGCGCGTCGGGCTTGTCGTCATTCGGGGGCGGCGCGTCTTCGGCACGCGCGCGAGTCGCCGCGCGCCCGAGGTGCGCGAATGGCAATGAGCGGGTCATGGCTGAAAGAGAGAATCCCATTTTGAAGACCTCCTGCATGGTCCTGGTGGTTACTGCGGCACGGATGAAAGCGCGAGCGAATCGAGTAGCGCAAGAAACGCCGCGTCGGGTGACATGACGGCATCGGCAAAGCCGGTATCGACGCTCCCCGCCCCGAGGAAGGTTGCGGCCTGCGTGTCGCGAACCTGCGCCACGGTCAGCCCGCGATTGCGTGCGACCGTCGCCACGAACAGTTCGCCTACGCTGTCCACGTCTGCCTTGATGCGTGCATAGGCTTCGTCAGAGAGTGGCCGGTATTCGCTGCCGTCTGCCTTGCGCTCGCCATAGGTAATGAGCGTGACCGTCAGGCCCGCATCGGTGAGCGCTTTCGAAAAATCAACATGCGCGACGATCACGCCGACGCTACCGGTTCCGCCCGTGCGCGGCACGATCACCCGATCACAGGCCGAAGCAAGCGCATACGCGGCGGAAAACGCGCACTCGGTGAGGATCGCGTACAGCGGCTTGATGCCCCGCGCACCGTAAATGGCGTCGGTCAGATCGAAACACCCCGCGACCTCGCCGCCGGGGCTGTCGATATCGAGCACGATTGCACGCACCGAGTCATCGGCCAGCGCCGTCGCGAGGTTCGCGCGGATGCCGTCATAGCCGGTCATACCCGAGTACGGATGCAGGGTGCCGAGCTTCTGCACCAGCGTGCCCTGAACGGGAATGACTGCGATACCCTGGATGACTTCATAGGCCCGGTCGTCCGCAGGCTCGCCCGCTTCATAGTCGCCGTCGAACGCGAGCAGTTGACCGTTCGGGCGCAACAGCCGCGCGAGACCAAAACGGTCAGCGAGCGCGGCCATGATGATTTCGATCTTGCCCGGCGCAATGGCGAGCGGCACATTAAAAAGGCGCGTCGCCAGGTGCGGATAGTTCACGACCATCGTGCATCTTCCGGTTTTTTGGGAGTTGTCCGAGGTCTGCGTCCGGCATACACGCCTACCATTGAAGCGTCGCCCCTCAGTACGTCCTCCGCTTGCCGGGGGCGATAGGGTTGGCATGCAGTAGAAAACCCTTTTCACGGCGCGTCCTTGTGGCGCGCTATTTTTTGCGTCCCTTCATTTAGCCGTCGCGGCACCGTTGGGCGTGTCGCCACCCGGAAACCTGCAATTCAACAAAGCTGGCTTCACTTTCCACCGACCTCGATATCCGGGGGCATCTATCTTTCGGACTGAACCTATTCAAATTTGAGACAGGGAGACCTATCCTGTATTCGAATTTATACGGAGAAAGTCATGAGCCCCATTACCCTGATTGAAGCTACGCACCTCTACAGCCGCGCAGGCGTTGCACGCCATAGCCATTTCCGCCTGAATCCCCTGCGCCTGATTGCGCTCGCGCGCAAGCTGTTCGCCGCGCGTCGCCAGTCCTGAACACAGCGCCCGGTTGTCAATGCAGCCGGATACTATTGCGGCACAGGTGCTGCCTCGGGTTTTGCCGCTTCTGCCGCAGCGATACTGCCAGCCCAGGCGGGCAAATCAAGCCCAAGTTCCTTCATCAGCCGGATTTCGTTCGCGCGCTGATGCAGTACTTCCTCATAATCGAGGCCCTGTTCCGCGCATTCACGCTTGAGCGTGGAAAGTGCCGCGTCCATGCCCATCACCGCACCGGCCTTTTCCTTGGTCGGATCGATCCAGCCACGCGCCACCCCCATCCATGAACAGCGCGCATACGCGGCGCGCGCCTCGATATACGGCGGCGCAGCGGCCGGCAGCGGCAGCTCACCCCGGTCCATTGCTTCCCACAGCCACGCACCGTAGAACGGTGACGCGAAGTTCAGGCAGAACTCGTCGCGCCGCCGCGTGAGGGTCTTCCACGCTTCAAGTAGCGCGGCTCGCGCACTGCTGTAATTCGTCTTGCTCCAGTCCTGCGAAAGCTGCTCGGCGCTGAGCCCCAGCACCGCTGCAATCACGCGCTGCATTTCGTGCGCGAAGGTTTCGAAGTTGCCATGCGGGTGTGCGGCCGAGACGCTTTCGAGCGATTCGCCAGGTGCGAGCGTGGGAATACGCGCGCCGTTGAGCATCGCGGGCCGTTCGTCGGCCCAGCGTGCGCGCAATGCCTGATACAGCGGCAATTCCTCGCCTTCGCCCGCGCCAAGCGCATCCTGCACCAGCGCCGGAT
The DNA here is from genome assembly GCF_014397645.1 of Paraburkholderia sp. 31.1. Taxonomy (NCBI): domain Bacteria; kingdom Pseudomonadati; phylum Pseudomonadota; class Betaproteobacteria; order Burkholderiales; family Burkholderiaceae; genus Paraburkholderia; species Paraburkholderia sp. 31.1. The sequence goes on along the minus strand of NZ_VZQN01000011.1, from coordinate 177,292 downwards.
CATAGGGCGACGTAACGTAGGTGCCGAATGTCGCGGCGATAGTCGCGGCCTGTAGCTCGACGCCGTAATACCGCGCGAGCATGCGCGCGTGCAGCAGGACCGGCGTGAACACCCCGAGGCCCCGATGCTGGCCCGCCCGGTCGCGGTCATAGTCGTGCAGGACGCGCAGCCAGCCGTCGTCGTCGCAGCGCTCGATACGCTCCCAGGTGTTCGCCTCGACGGCGAGATACCAGTCGCTCTGGTGCGCCTCGCGGATGTGATACGCGAGCGGGACGCCGTAATCGTCTATCTCGACACCGCCGCGCAGGTAGCGCGAATCAATCGCCTGATACGGGTTGCTCAGGCGGTCGGGATCGAGCAGCAGCAACGCGGTCGCGTAGTCCGCGCCGCCATAGCCGATGCGCTCGGGTAGCCAGTAGATGAGACCCAGCCCTTCGCCGTCGACCAGCTTGTGACGCATTGCGAGCCGGAACTGCTGACCGAGCGTAAGCTGTCGCGCCACATCGTTGTAGTGCGCAGGGTTCTCCGCATAGCCGCGCCAGAGCGCTTCCGCCGTGCGCCGGAATTCATCGGCCCAGGTGGCGTCAAATTCGCTTATGCCGGTACGCAATGCCAGCGCCCGGTAATCGGGATTCGCCGACAGCAGCAGGCTGGTGCCGATGGTGTTATCGAGAATGCGGGTAACACCGCCATTGATCCAGCCGTCATTGCGAAAGAGGTCGCGCGAGCGCGCAACCATCCAGTCCCGGAATAGGTTTATCTCCGAATCGGGCGACCGTATCCACGGCAACCAGTTGCCCATCTCCTGGGCGAACCAGTCCGCAGCGTCGTACGGAAACTGGTAACCAGGCAGCCCGAGCCCCGGCATGACCATCGCGCGCCCCGGTTCCCCCGTTAGCGCGTTCGGCGCGCCGCCACGTACAGCAACGGGTGCCGGAATCGGCTGGCCGCTTTCGTCAACGATGACGCCCATTGCTGGCTCAGAAGTACGGCGTGACCGGACGGCGGCGGTTGCGGCAGAGTCCGCGCAGTGCATCGATCTGTGTCTGTACGCCGATGATGGCCTGCACCAGATCGGCGATATTGGTCTGCGTGTACGCGACGGAGCGGCTACCGTCTGCCTGTGCGTACGACGCGGACTGCGCCTTTGTGCCCGACACCAGCGCGAGATACGCCTGCTGCATGCTCGCAAGCTGCCTTTCGAGCGCACCGAGCGTCATCCCGTCCAGGATGCTCAGGCGGCGACAGGGCATGGCAGCTTAGACGTGCGATTCAGGCAAGACGCTGAACGAGCGATGTCCGCATTCGGGCAGTGGCCGGATACGGGCGGTGCGGCGTCGGCGGCACGTCAGGCGGCGGCGTCCGTGCCTGTACCGCGTCGGCGCGGCGGTTCAGTTGCAGGCCGAAGAACAGCAGACCGCACAGCGCGCCATACGCATACACCCGACAGTCAAGCGCCTCATTGGCGCGGCCCGGTGGCAGTTCCCACACCCGGTAACGTCTGCCGCCCGATTCCCGGATCACGATCCGCTCGGCGGTCAGTTGCGCGTAATAGCCAATGTCACGGTCTGCGGGGAAGTGCATGTAACCCGGTCCCGGCGTATCGAGCAGCAGCCGCTGACGGATCGTGTCTTTCGCCGCGTTCACCCCGAGAAGGATTGGGCGATAGGTTCTCTTCGTGCGCGACGTGGGGCGCTTTGACGGCCACACCGGATTGCGCTCGCCGCCGCGTGCCGATTCGCCCTTGACCGCCCAGATACGGCGGCCGATGCGCGCCGCGCAGAACTGGTAGACCGCCTGCGTGTGATGCCCGCCCGAATCAATGCACGCAGCCATGATTTCAAAGGGACGACCGTCAGCGCGGTACCACAGGCGTTTTAGATACGTGTCGATGCGCGCCTGTGTGCGTGCATCCGAAAACTCGCCCTCGATGATTTCGTAATCGATTGACCAGCTTTCCTCGTTGCGGCCCCAGCCCACGACTTCAAGCTCGACGCGATAATCCTGCACGTCCGCGCCGACCACCAGCACAGCGACACCATCGGGCACTTCCGCCGGCCATATCTCGCCGCGAGCAATGACCGCCTCAACCGAGAGCGCGCGACCGGTGCGCGGACGGTACGGGAGTCCCATCTGTGTATTCCACCAGGCTTGCAGCCGTTCCTCGTCGCCCTGCGCGTCGATCCAGCGCGCCGCGATATCGGCGGGCCGGTCGCGCGTCCACGGGCTCAGGAGCTTCGACGCCTGAAATCCGGCGTGCGTGTTATCGATGCCCCACGCGCCGCATGTCGGACACTTCGCGCGATAGACGGCATACCCTTCGGACGCCCACCAGTCCCACACCACGCCAACAGGATCGGGATCATCGCGTGCTTCGTCGCTGCTACGCCAGGCGCGCTCGTACGCATCGAGCGGCACATGCCGCGCGCCGCAGCATTCGAATACCCGCGTCTGATGCCACCGTATGGACTGCAAGGCGGTAAGCCGTTCTGACTCGGACCAGCCCGCGCCGCACGACTGGCAGTACACGCGCGCGGTCTTCGTGCGATGGCCAGTTACGTTGCCTTTGTCGTCCTTGCGCTTCTCCCACTCGACATGGCGGAAAAATTCGAGGAACTGACGGTGCCCGCAATGCGGACAGGTCACGCTCGCGCGACGCTGGTCCGACTCGCCGTAACTGGCTTCGATGCGGCTTTCCTCGGTGACGGTTGGTGAACAGGTCCGCACGGAGAGCCAGTTCGCGAACGTGGCGACCCGTTCCTCGGCGAGCGCGATAGGGTCGCCTTCGCGCGTGACCGGGTACTTGTCGATTTCGTCCGCGAGAACCAGCCGGATCGGGCGGCGCGCGAGGTTATCGGGACTGCCCGCGCCCGCGAGCGCGAGGAAGCCGCCAGGAAACGACTTGAACAGCAGCGTTTCCTCGGCGTTGCGGGTCTTCGTCGTGCCGACCCGCTCACGCAGTACGGGCGTGACCCGCACCAGTGGCGTAATGCGTTCCTTGCTGAACTGTTCGGCCGCGGCTTCCTTCGGTTGGAGAAGCAGCATCGGGCACGGATCGAGATGCGCAAAGTAGCCGAATATGTTTTCGATCAGCGACGTCTTGAACAACTGCGTGTTCACCATCGCCGTGATGACATGCACGCCCGGCTCGGTCACTGCGAGCATCGGCCCGCGTGCGGCTTCCACGGTCCCGGTCGACCAGCGGCCGGACAGGCTGCCCGATTCCTTCGCGAGTCGCCGGTACTGGTCAGCCCACTGCGGAACGCTCAGACGCGGCGGCGGGGTCCATCCGCTGCGGCCGACACGTCGAAGATCATCGGCCTTGTTCTGCGTTGAAGCGCGGTTCAGGCTCCCCGAGGTCGGCAAGCTGCTGATGGACATGCGCCGCCAGTGTGTTCGTTAGCCGGTCAATGTCGTCCAGACCGAAGGCCATTGCGATGAACGGCGCGACCTTCGCGGGCCACGCAAGCCACGCGTCGCGCTGCTCCCGGCATAGCTCAAACACGACGCCTCGTGCGACGGCCAGCTCAACCAGTGCGCCGGATTTCTGCTCATACTCCAGACGGCGTAACAGCGCGGTCCAGTTCTCCTTGATGCGCAGGGCTTCGCCGTAGGCGAGGCCCTTTGCACTTCCGGCTGACTGCAAACTCTCCTTTGCAGGTGCCTTTGCGCTTTCGTCAGGCCGCTCGCTCGCGCGCCAGCGGGTACCGACGAGCGCTGGGTCCATCAGGCCGTCTACGCGCTTCGCAAGCCGTCCCTGTTTCAGCGCCTGATGAACAAGCGTGTCCGAAACGTGCTCGCGCCGCGCGAACTCGCGGATTGAAATGCCGTCAGCCACGGTGCAAAGACTTTTTGATACCTGTAGCTACAGAAAGAACGGGGTCGCGCAATTTGCCCCCATTTTTCGAGAGGGGACCAGGACCCGCTCCGGGCGGTCGACCGCGCGCGGCATGTTAGGCTTCCGACCTCACCGGGGCAGCACGCGCTGGACTCAAGTCAAATCAAACTGGAGGGCATATGGCATCGGTAGCAGCCACAATGGCGAAACTCGCCGGTCTGAAGAGAGTCATCGACAAAACGCTTATGGGGACCGGAGCACACAAGTTGCCCATCCGACTATTCTCGCCAGACGATGTCGAAGCGTACTTCGCCGGGGTTGCAAACGCAGTTGAAGATCTACGCGAAACCCTACCGGATCTATACGGCGATTTTCCAGACGTAAAGGAGGTGGCGGACTCCGCCATGCAACCGAGCAGCGACGGCCGATCGCGCCCAAACTGGTATTCCCGTAGACAGCTTGAACGCCTATCGAGGAATGTTGATCAAGTAATCGAAATTCGGTCCAACAGTGAACTTGCAGCGCCGATCGCTGCGGCTCCACGCAGGGTATTTATTAGCCACGGGCGGGCAAAGGATTGGTACGAGGTGCAGTCGTTTATCGAACGCGATCTTAAGCTTGCGACGCTCGAACTTGCTCAAGAACCCAATAAGGGGTTGACCGTTCTCGGAAAATTGGAGGAAGCAGCAAATCAGTGCGATTCAGCCGTTATTGTCATGACCGGGGACGACAAGGACGAAAGTGGCCAATTACGTGCTAGAGAAAACGTTATGCACGAAATTGGATATTTCCAAGGAAAGTATGGGCTCGCGCGGGTGGTGGTGCTGCACGAGGAAGGGGTGAACATCCCGTCAAATATCCAGGGGCTCGTCTATATCCCCTTTCCACAAGGGTTCATCGAAGCGGCAAAGGCCGTCCTCATGCGTGAACTGAATACCATCTACGGGTAGTGTGCCTGCGCAGTAACACTCAACACTACCCTTGCGCGCTCGCGACAGCCCGCGCAAGTTCCCGCCCGAAAACCCGGTCGAAGTTCGCCGATACGACTGCTGCTGCGCGCTCGCCAAATCTGAGCCGCTCTTTCGTTTCGACGGGCGGCCGAAACTCGACCAGCAAACGAAGACGGCCGGTCGTGTTGACGTCTGCTCCCAGCGTATGCCTTCCCCGCAGCTTTTTACGCTGCCGGACGTTCCCTGAAATATCGGTCGCACGCTCGCGCAGAAACGGGCGCTGCCATACACCGTAGATCGTGCCGTGCTTCGTTTTGATCGGCCCCATGAACACGTCAGATCGCCCCATGTACTTGCGGATGGCGTTGCGTGGCAAGTTGCCATACTGGTTCGCCGATACGCCGACCGGAACGAGGTTCGCCGGCTTCGCGCCAAGATACTGCGCGCCGCCGAATTCATAGGGCGCGAGATACTGCGCGGTGCGGTCGCGGATATAGACGCGTGCGACGGGCGCTCCTTTGCGCGCGGGCTGCACGGCCACCGAGTTGACCGTAAAGGGCGTCGGGTTGTCGAACACCTGCGGTAGTGCGTTCTTTTCGGCGTCGGCGGCCAGCTTCGCCAGTTCGGTCACAGTGCGTGCTTCGGCAAAGGGCAATTGCCGATAAGCCAGCGCTGAGAGCTTGCGCGACACGGCCTCAATGTTCGAGCTGATCGACAGTTCAAGCATCGATACACGCAGCGTCAGGACGGAATCCACGCGCGGCCGAACTCCGCTTTTGCGAGGCGCTTGCCAACGCGTTCAGGCATGCCGGAGCGGTCTGCAAGTCTGTCTACTTCCTCCGGTTCCATGCCAAGGCCGCGCTCGATCTCCGGTACCGGTACGCCTGCCTCGATGATCGTGCGGACAATCCCGGCCATCGGCAGAACAGCGTGCGTCCCACGGGCGCGGTTGTGCCGGATCGTGGACATCATGCGGTGCACCGAATCGGCTTCAATCTCCGCAGCCGGAACGTAGCCGCCATACCGTTCGCGGATTCGCTCATCGCCGGAAACCAGCCAGCGATGATAGCCGTCGACGAGGACGTAACCGCTACTGTCTTTCAGCACGACAAGCGGCTGCGTGAAGCCATCCTCGAGTATCGAGAGAAGCAGCAGTTCGAGTTCCAGCGGGGCGACCCGGTTCGGGTTGTAGTCGTTTGCGCGCACGCAATCGCGATGTAACCACTTCACGCGTGAGACGGCAGCGCGTTCGATAGCGCCGCGCACGTCATCCGGCAGCGGGGAAGCTGACTCAATAGCGGGTGCCGTCATTGTCGGTTTCCATTGCGAGCACTTCTTCGAGCGTCAGCCCTCGCCGCTTCTGCTCTGCTCCAGCCAGCGTGACCAGCCCGCCGGCCTTGCGGTTCTTGAAGTCACCCTTGAGCGCGATCTGCGCGAGCGCCCGCCAGGACACGCCGCTCATCGGGTCGGCTCTTGTGTCGTCAATCGGCCGCTTCGTCTTGCGCTGATGTACTTCTATCGCGCGCTTGAGGGACAACGCCACGCGCGAGCGCCAAGGCTCATCGTAGAGATCGATAATCCGCCAGGTCCACTCCCGCCATGTCAGACCTTCGGGCGGCTCGCGCAGATGCGTACCGTAAAGCTCGGTCAGCGCATAGCGTGCCGCTGTCGCGGCACCTGGCACGCGAGCGGTCATCCGGTGCCACAGGTCGGGATAGCAGATCGCCCAGGTGTGCAGCAGGTTGAGCGGTTCTTCGCCAAACGGCGGGCAGACGCGCTGCTGGGCGTGCGCCAGGCCCATCGCTTCGAAGCGATCATACGTGCGGTTGTAGTCCCAGCCGAAGCACGACGGCGCGACCCAAACATCCTCGAACCGCCAGTCGTATATCGGATCGCACAACCACACGCTTCGCGCGTTAGGGCTCTGATGAATGTAGTTATCGACGCGCGAGCGCATGGTCATGCGCAACCGGCGCAACGACTCCTGAGTACGGATGCCGCGCAGCATCGCGACGGTCTGCGACTGTCCCGCGAATGGCAGATGACTGCAATCGGGAATCATCATTCCGCGCGCAAAACCCGGCATCGTCGGCTCAGCGCAGGACGGCATGGGGCGTACCCATTTCTCCCGCTCGTCGGGATTCCAGCAGTACCAGTACGGCTGCTGCCGCGAACAGGCGTTGCGGTGTTTGACCGGCACGCAATACCACGTAAGCGCGATATCGGGCTGCGCGCGCACCCGCTCCACATAGTCCTCGGTGTCGGGCGATATGCACTCCTCGTCATAGAAATGCACCTCGAGCGGCAGGCGTCCGGTCTCGCGAGCGACCGCGAGTGCGAGATGCAGTACGACCGTCGAGTCCTTGCCGCCCGAAAACGAGACGACGATCCGGTCGAATCTGCTGTAAAGATGCCGGAGTCTTTCGAGCGCTGCATCGTGGACGGTTTCGTCCACATAGTGCCGATCCAGCGTCAGACGCGCCTTACCGCTCATGAGCGTTCCAGTGTCGCATCGCCGGTCGTGCGGATCGCAGCAAGATTGCGGGCCGACACGCCATCCACGATGGTGCGGTTAATCATCGGGTGATCGTCGTCGGTCGGGCCGCAATCGGAATCCGGGTGATAGGCGAGCACGCGCATTTCGTCGCCCCGGTCGGTTGCGAAGTGGTGTCGGCCGTTCGCATGGATGCAGAAGATCATTCCCGCTTCGAGCGCGATGCGGGCATCCGCGCCCGCATTACGTGCGACGCACGTCCCGCGCCCTGAGAGAACGAGTCCAAGCCGGTCCGATGGATGCGTGTGTGCGGTCTGAAAAACGCCTGCGGGGAAGTACAGCAGGTTCAGACATGGATCGCCGCGGCGAACCGGCTGAACCAGCGTGGTATCACTGCACTGGTCGATATAGCGCAAGCGGCCCTTGTGCTCGACGGGCCCACCGATCATGAACAGGCCGCGCCAGCCAGCGCGCCGCATGATGACTCCGCGGCTGCTCCGTGCAGACAGCGTGAACCGGCCCGGAACGCAGAAGTACTGGCCGGCGTGCAGCATCCACGCATGGCCGTTGTGCTGCAGTCGCGCTGCGCCCTCATACACGTAGCCGAAGTGAGTCGCCTGCGGCTCAGTCATAGCGAGGTCGTCTGTCCACGCCTGCAATGCGTCAGCCAGATAGCCATGCTGCCAGCCGTAAGACGTGAAGGCGTGAGTTGGCGCGTGTGGGGTCATGGATTCAGCCATTCGCGAGCGATCAGTACCAGCGCCGCGCCGCTATCGGCTGCGCCGCGCGTCCTCGCGTGGGCAATGGCGTCAAACAGAATCTGACGGTCGGCCACCCGGACCATGCAGGAAAAGACTGCAAGCGCTGCATCGCGCACAGCAGAAGTACCGTCAGGGCTGACGGTAGCGTCGGCGGCTGTACTGACAGGAGTCCGTTCGCGCGTATCGGCGTTCGCGTCTGCAAAACCGAAATCCGTCGGGTCTGCGGCTTCGGCGGCCCGTGCAGCGTGATCGAGCGTGAGCCGGTCGGTGTCATCAATCAGTCGCGCCATGTCGGCATCGGAGAACCCGAGCAGATCGACTGCGAAACCTTCGTCGGCCAGCGCGGCGAGTTCTGCGGACAGGAGCGCGGCATCCCATCCGGCATTGAGCGCGAGCTTGTTGTCGGCGATCCGGTACGCGCGTTTCTGCGCCTCGGTCCAGCCGCGCGCGACGATGACAGGCGCGTCGGCGAGTTCAAGCCGGCGTGCGGCGAAAAGTCGTCCGTGTCCGGCGATCAGCGCGCCGCCCTCGTCCACCAGCAGCGGAATGGTCCAGCCGAATTCGCGCATCGATTCCGCAATGGCCTCGACCTGCGAATCGGTATGCGTGCGCGGATTGCGTTCAGCCTCGAGCACCCGCGCGAGCGGCCAGCGCTCCACGCGGTCAGCGGGCCAGGACGGCTGTTTGTTCATTCGGCGTACCGGATGCGCTTTCGTCGCGTACGATGCCCGCCTCGCGCAGCAGCGTATCGATGCGTGAGAACGCGGCATCGAATTCGCCGGCCTTCTGCCGCGTGCCGCTCAGCGCCGCGCCGAGAATCGCTGTATGCTCCGCTACCGTCTGCCGGTGCACGCCGCAGCGCTGGGCAAGACTGACCTGTGTCTCACTGGTATGCGTCAGGATGTTGGCGACGAGCGCGGAGCGCAAACGAATGTTCGGGGCGTGCCCGGTAAAGAGCGGCGCAGTGTGCGCGACGATCAGCGCGAGCGCGCCCGACCATTCGGGATTGGGATAGTGCCCCGCGCAGCAGGGACGATGACACGCGCAGGTCAGGTTTCGGGGTGCGTAGCTGAGCATGAGCAGCGCGCGCTGTACAGCGGGCAACTGGTCGAGCCGATAGCGGATACGCGCGGCCTGCGCGGTGGCGTCGGTACCGGTCAGCACGGTGTCGCCCGATGGCGACTGGTGCAGGACTGCGAGCGATGACGTACCGCCGCGCGAAACCGCGTGCGCGAGCGCATCTCGCAGCGCGGCGGCGGTGCCAGAATAGACATCTTTCATGGACGGCGTGAGCAGGACGTGGAAGCGCGTAAACGCAAAAAACCCGCACAAGGCGGGTTCGGGGCGAAGTCGGGGCACTAGCTGACTTTGCGTATATTCGACCGTTTTTGCCGGTTGTCAAGAAAAATCAGCACGAGAGGCCGACGCACCGCGCGTCGGCCTGGAAGATTCGCGTGGGATCGCGCTAGTCGATTGCCCTCAGAATCAGCCGGTTTTCGTCGTGCTGGCACGCGTACTCTCGCAGCGCGTAATACCGGTCCACCAGATCGTCATAGTCGCCGCCCTGATCGTGGATCGTCCATATCAGCCGGTTGAGCACAAACAGGCTGATCGTGATTCCGGCCGCGTCAGCGCTCATTGACGCGTCGAACTGATTGCCCTCAATCCTCAATGTCATCCGTTCCGGCGCGCGGGGAGCCAGATAGAAACTGCCGTTCGATAGCTCGTAAAAATTCCAGGCCCCGCGCGCATACTCTGGCGACAGCTTGCCCGCGTAGGAATACACCAGGTTCTCTGCAACCGGCCATAAAAATTTGCCCAACATTTTCGGGAGAAACCTCGGGCGACCACTCTCAGGGACCAGCTTTGCAGCGATTCCGACCGGCTTTTTCCTCGCCATCTCACGCCCCCCTGGAAGCGACGACAGAGGTCTGCGCGACGCGCGCCAGGGGAACGATCGACGCGAGTACGCCGGAGAGCTCCTGAGTCTCCTGCGCGATCTCGTACGCAAGCTGGTAGCCCATCCAGGTCATCGGATCGTCGGCGAAGAACACCGCAAGACGAACCGCCGTATCAGCCGTCAACCGGCGCTTGCCTTCAATGATTTCGCGAATGCGGCGCGGCGCCACGCTGATCGATTTAGCCAGCTTGACTTCAGTCACGCACGCGTCGGCGATTCGCGCAGCGAGCGCCGCGCCGGCCGTTTGAGGAAGCGCCGTTGCGCTGCTGGACTGGCTCGATGCGGGCGGCGTCGATGCGACCTTCGCGGGAGCCTTGGCGGGGGGCGTCGGCGCGACCTTCACTGCCGGAGCCTTGGCGGCGGGCTTCGCCGCGACCTTCGTCGCCGGAGTCTTGACGGCAGGCTTCGCCGCGACCGTCGCTTTTGCCTTCGGCTGAACCACGCTCTCGGCCACCGCTTTTTTCGCCGGCGTGTTCGTTGCTGCGCGGGTCGTGTCGGTCTTCGTCGATTTCATCTGGATTCCTATCTAATAAGTGGATGATTACAAACAACTGCATACCCACCTTAAGGCGACCGCACAGGCCTGTCCAGAGGCAAACTGCGGCCGGCCGTCGATTTCTCCCGAGGCGGCGAGGATGCCGCGTTGATGGGCGAGGATTGCAACCGGGGCGGCAAGGATCGATCGTCGCCGGGCGAGGATTGCACCTGAATCGGCGAGGATTTAGTGTCCGCTGGCAAGGTTTGATACGCGGCTGATCGCGCCTCCCTGGTCTGCTCCCGAATCCATTCGAGGGCGGCGCGGTGCGCGTCCCGGTACGAGCGCGAAGGATGGTCGCCGCGCTCGATTCCCTGACGGTAGGCGCGGCCGATCCACGCCCTCAGATCGTTCGACAGCGCGTACCAGTGTCGGCGACACCCCCACGTATTGCGCCGGACGATCTGTTCGCAACCGGGCCACGGACAACGGTGCATGGTTATGTCCCGTCCGTTCGAAAAATTTCATCAAACACGGTACGCAGGTCCTCTCCCTTGCACGGCCTGTGTCCAAACCATCTCACCGCGAGCGCCGCACACCTGTCAGCCCGCCCTTTCCACTCGCCGCCGCGGCGGATCGCTTCTGCGCGCACCTGGTCAGCCAGCGTGACGCTCACGAGCGGCGCGCATTCGGCTACCGGGAATCTGTTCATGTTTCCCCCCTCAGTGCGTCGCCGCGCCGGATTGCTGACGCGGGTCGGGCGGTTCGGGACCGACCAACGCAGCACGCGCGATCCTCGCAATGTCCGGTAGCGTCATTGCACTATGCGTGCCTTCCGCAAGGTCGGCGATCAGCGCAAGCGCGTCACGCAGACGTGCCGCGTCATGCAATGCGCGGGCGCGTATCTGGTCGGAACGGATCATCCTTACCTCTCGTTGTCGCGGGTTCATGTCGATTCCTCCTACAACGCGCCGAACCCGAGTGCGCATTGCTGCGCGGCCAGCGGTTCGACAATCACCTCGGTGCGCGGGTTGGTGCGGTCGATACCGTGATAAACGTGTTTCTCGCGCACCTGCCGGTCGTTCATGTACACGCCCGCCTGCGCCAGTTCGCGCACCCGCACGCCGCTGACCTTCACATGCGTATAGCGGTTCTGCAGCACGTCCAGAATCACCGATTCGTCCAGGTCCGGGCGCTCGCTTGCGTAGAAAATCCGCAGCGTGACGCGAACGGGTCCGGTCAGCTGAACGCGGCACAGCGGTGGAATCTGTCGCAGCGCGTAGCGTTCGAACGCGAGTGCCTTCTCCGACCTGATCGACATAGGCCGCGACCTGATACGGCCCGCGTCGTCGCGATAGCGGCGCGACACGATCGAGCGGCTATTTGCCTTGCTCGCGGGCTCACCAAGGATCGTGAAGGCGATAGCGATCACAGTGTCGCCTCCTGCGGTTCCTCGTCGTCCTCCCCAGGCACGCGCGACGGCGGCACACCACCGCGCGCGCGATACGCCGCTTCGAACACGGCGCGATACTGCGCACGCTCCGCGGCCGGCGCGTCGGCCGCGTAGGCGCGGCCCACCGACGACACCACGGCATCGGCCGCGACCCGTCGCGCTTCGGCAGTCAGCGGTCGCCCGTTGCGCGCCGAGCCACGTAGCAGCATCGCGAACGCCCACCGAGGTGAAGGCGTTACGCCCTCGATCGGTGCAAGCGCATCGCGCATGCGCGCCATGCAGGCATCGACCGTTGCCGCGTCGGCCCGCTCGAAAAGAGGCAGACGTGCAGGCCCGAAGCTCGCGCGCTGCACGACCGGTACAGGCTCGCAGAGTTCGAGGAATCGCGGCAGATCAGGCGGCCGCTTCTCGCGCGCCAGCGCGATCACAGCCCGGCGCAGATCGTCAGGCGGAACGTTCGCGAGCGATTCGCCCCACACGCGTTTAACGAGGTCGAGATCGGCATCGGCCCACAGCGCGGTGAAACGCGCGCCGAACGTCGCCTGCATGCGCGCAAACAGGCTAACGATCCACGTTTCGGGAAGTGCCTTCACCGCCGACACGATGCGCCTCCGTAATGCCCCCTTCGATCACTCCGGACGCTGGCCCGCTGGTGCGGGTCAGCCCCTGCGCGACGCGACGGTTTTCCGCTTCGCGCTGCTGCAACGGAGTCAGCGCTGGCGGCGGTGCCTGCGCGCCGTGAGCATGGCCATGCAGCCAGGACGCTTCGAAGCTGCCCCAGCCGCGTGTGCAACACACACGCAGCACGTCATTCATCGAGAGCCCGGCCTTCTGCGCTTCCCGCAGCACGCCTGCAAAGGCCGTTTCGGTCGGCTTGAGCCGTTTCCCGCTGCGCAGCGTGAGCCAGTCACGCGCAATCTGCGGCTCGACACCCAAAGATTCGAGACGCGCCTGCGCGTCGAAGCGCGAAGCGCGTATGTTTTTGGTTTTAGGTTTTAAGGTTTTAGGTTTTAGATTTACTTCATATACGCACTTTTCAAATGTGCTAACGCTTGCAGCGTTACCTTCTGCGTTAGCTTGTGCGTTACCACGAGCGTTAGCATCTGCGTTACCCTCAGCGTTACCCTGAGAGTCCGCATTTTTATGCCGCGAGACACGAATCGCCGTCCGGGCCCGCCGCTTGGCCTTCGCGCCGGTATGCCATTCAAAATGCGGCATCGAAATGCCGTTATCATCGACCGTGAGCCAGCGAACGGAAATCATCGCGTCCGCAAATCCGGTCACGCCCGCTGTCGAATCGACTAACGCTCGGGTAACGCTTCGAGCGTTACCATCTGCGGTGTGTTCATCGAACCACCGCCACACACGAATCAGCTTGCCCATAACCGCGTCCCGGTCGAGCGAAAGGAATGCCGCGATGGCCCATACTTCGGGCTTGTCCGGCGTGCTGGATTCGATCTTGAGCCAACTCATGGCAGGCGCTGTATTCGGGTGTACGCACGCTCACGGCTGTTCCGCGTGCAGCTCAGCGGCGAGCGCCAGCACCATGTCGCTCGCCGGGATGCCTGACGCGTCACGCTGCAATGCGCGTCCGCGTTCTTCCTCGTCGCGCACTACGGCCATACCGCATTCGAGTTGCAGGCGGGTCATTGCCGAATCGCGCAGAAAGACCTTGAAAGCGCGTTCGTAGTCGCGCAGCGTGATTGGTGCGCGATGACGCGGATATAGCAGAGGGCGTAGAACGCACTCCTGAACGAAGCCGCTTTCGGCGCTGAGTCCCACCGGATGTGCCAGATGTTCCATGATTTCATGCTCCTGTGGTTGAGGTGGCCGCGCAATGAGGCACACCCTGCGCATTGAAGTACTTTTCCTCAATCAGTTGGTCGGTCTCGGCGTCAAGCGCGCTGCCGTGTGCAACCTTCGCTTCGCCTTCCTGCCGCAAGAGTGCGGCGTTGTAGCGCCGCTCGGCAAGCGTGAGCAACGCCCGCTTGACGTATTCGGTCCTGGCGTCACGTTCGACCGGATAGCGCGGTTGCAGACCAGCATTGAACAAAGCGCCTTGCTCGGTCGGAACTTCTTCGGTCCGATGCACGTTCGCGCGCATGGTGCTTTCCGCGAGCTTCACCATTGAGGCAGTGGAAACAGACCGCTCAGGATCACGGATCGCGTGTTCGAACTGTTCTTCCGAAAGCGTTGCGATCTTCTGCCAGTCGGACGCCTGCCGCTTTGAAACGCCTTGGTCAGCCAGTGTCGGCTGATCTTTGATTGGCGGTTCCATGTTGGCACCGCCAATAACTCCACGTCCGACAAGTTGGCCGCGAGTGCCTTCGGCCTTGGCCTGCTTTAACAACAGTTCGCCCGCGCGCCGCTCGGCACGCAGGCGGATTTCCGTAGCGCGCTGTTCGGCTTCGCGATTCTTCGCCTGCCGCGTATAGACTTGAAGGGCCAGCGCCTTGTCGCGAAGGTCTTTCACCTCGTCGGTCCGATAGCACTCCGCAATCGCGACGCACATCGCTTCATAGCGCGCATCGACAAGCGCACCGGCAAGCTCACGCCGAACCGCAATCACGGTATCGCGTGATGACTTCATGCGATTCGCGATGACCGTGTTCGTCGCGGACGGATCGGCTTGAATCGCGGCGCGGATCGCGTCGCGGTGTGCCGAATAGCTCGACGGATAACTTTTGCCATCGGTCCCGGCGACGCGTTCGACAGCATCAGGTGTATTCATCGCGGGTTACTCCGTGAGTGCTTCGGATTCGGCTACACCGTCCCTGCTGCCGGGCGATGATGTGCGTAGCTGGCGCGCGAGCAGTGCCCACCCCTGCGCAAAATCGGGCCGCAGCGTCCACGGCGTAACCTCCGGATCGTTCGCCACTGCCACGATGGAGGGCACGTATTCCAGCGGAACCATACGGGAGACGTGCAGCCAGTTGGCAATGTTCTGTTTCCTCACGCCGATGGCCTGCGAAAGCAGCAGATGCGATCCGCAGATTTCCACGGCGCGAATCAATGCATGCATACCGGGATAGCTGCGCGCAATGGCAACAGCTTCTATAGATCGCGTCATGGTTTCTACTCCCGAAAAGAACATCAGTCGTGCTGAACCATAGCCCCGGCAAACGGCCGATTCAAGCCAGTCAGTCCAGCTTTACAGCAATTCCGACTTTCGATATTGCGCTGCGTATTGACAAAATATCGATGGCCTAACACCGCGGGTTTGCGAAGAGAATGAGGGTTGAAATGAGGGTAACGATGAGGGTTGAAATGAGGGTAGCGGTGTGGGTCGAAATGAGGGTAATCGACCTTTTCAAATATTTTCACGAAATTTAGCGCTTGCCCCCCATCGCGCCGTTCTCCTATCGTTTTCTTCACGCCGCCGCCCACCCGGTAGCGGTCTTCTGTCAGTGAGTGAATCTATGAACGCGCGTGAAGAATGGTTGGCTTTGCGAAAGAAAGGTGTCGGCGGGTCCGATGCCGCCGCCGCGCTCGGGCAAAGCCCGTACACCACGGCGCTTGAACTGTACTACGACAAGATTGGGGAACAGGTGCCCCGCGACATCGACGCAGACGGACTTGAGCGTACCGACTTCGGTCGCGCGCTTGAAGGCGTGGTCGCGAGCCGCTATGCACACGTCTACAGCGTACATCTGCGGCGGCGGAACCAGATCATCCGGCATGCGCGATATCCGTTCATGCTCGCGAGTGTGGATCGCACGATTGATGGAATGAAGGCCGGACTTGAAATCAAGACCGTCGACCAGTTCGCGTACAAGCTGAGCGGTCTGTGGGGCGAGCCGGAAAGCGATGAAGTACCGCCGCATTACCTGCTGCAATGCGCGCATTACATGGCATGCCTTGATTACGCCGTGTGGTATCTCGCCGCACTCGTCGGTGGTCACAGGATGGTCCGCTATGTCATCGAGCGCGACCGCGAACTGGAACAGATGCTCATTGACGGTGAATGCCTATTCTGGACGCACGTCGAGACGCGCGAACCGCCGCCGCTCGATTACGAGCATCCGCACGCCATCGGCCTGCTCAGGCGTCTGTACACCGGTACCAATGGCGGGACCATCAATCTGCCCGAGGACGTGTATCACTGGCATCGCGTTCGCATGGATGCCGAGGAACACGTCAAGTCCTATCAGGCGGCGAGCGACGCCGCGCGCGCCCACATCCTGCACGCAATGGGCGAGGCCGCCATCGGCCGCCTGCCAAACGGTGGCGCGTACAAACGCAAGACGGTTCACCGTCCGGCATATCATGTCGAAGACTGCGATTACACGACGCTGACCTACTCCAGACCGAAGGCCGATACACAGGAGAAGGACGCATGAGTACCGACATTCAGCAAGTCCAGAGTGAACGCTTCACGCTCACGCCCAGCCTGTTGCAGCAGGTCGATCACCTGGCCGACATGATGGCGAACGGTGGCGTCGCCGTGCCCGAACATCTGCGCGGCAAGAAAGGCGCGTGCTTCGCGCTCACCATGCAGGCGATCCGCTGGGAAATGGACCCGTTCGCGGTCGCGGCAAAAACGCACGTCACGAAGAGCGGGCAGCTTGGATATGACGGCCAGCTTATCGCCGCGGTGGTCATCGCGCGCGCACCGATCCGCAACCGGCCCGAATATGAATTCGTTGGCGACTGGTCGAAGGTGATGGGCAAGTGCGAGGCCCGCAAGTCCGAGAAGTCGGGCGGCGAGTACTACATCGCGACCTATACCAAAGCCGAGGAGGAAGGGCTTGGTGTAATCGTCAAGGCGACATTCAGGGGTGAGACTGAACCCCGCACCGTACAGGTGATGATGTCCCAGGCCTATCCGCGCTTTTCCACACAATGGGCCACCGATCCGCAGCAGCAGATCTGCTTCCTTGCGATCCGCAAGTGGGCGCGGCGTCATACGCCAGATGTGCTGCTCGGCGTGTACGCGCCAGAGGAACTGGAGTTCGACGCGCCAGGGCCGCGCAATATGGGACCGGTCGATGAGGTCCCGCGCGAAGATGTGGTCGGCAACTCGCGCACCAGTAGCGTGAAGGCGAGCATGAAGAAGAACGTCACACGGCGCGAGAGCGCGCCCACGCTTGATGAAGTGCTGAAGGCCATCGCGGACGCATCGAGCGCCGATGAACTGACCGCCGCAGGCGAGCGCGCAACAGGATTGCGAACACATCAGGAAAAGGAGATTGCCCGCACCGCCTACGCCGACAAGCTGAACGCCGCAAGGGCAGCCAGGCGCGTCACGAAGAAAGGCGAAGGGGAAGATACGGGCGACGGCGCGCCACAGGCAGCAAGCGCCGATTTGCTCGTTGCAATGACCTTCGCGAAAGTGATGGATGCGCTGGAAAAAGCAGACTCGCCCGACGTGCTGGACGTGGCAGCCGATCTGATCCGCAACGTACCCGAAGAAGAACAGCGCGACGAACTGGAAGAGTTCTATATCGCAAAGCGCGACAGACTCCAGGGGGCGTGATGAACGGCTATTACCGGTACCGCGTTCGATGGACACACAAGGAGCGTTCATGATGAATTTCACGAGTCACGAAATTATGCTGGAGCACATCAATACGCGCACCGAGCATCACGGAGACGATGAGGTTCTCACGCTCGATCTGAAAATCACGTTCGACCTTCCGAACACGTCTCTTGACCAGCTATCGCCCACCCTGCGGTCATCGCTCTATGATCGGGACGATACCGGGGACATGATTGACCCCGACAACATGCCAAACCTGCGCAATCCGCAATTGGGTTTGCTTCGCTGGACGGGCAAATGGTCGCCTGTGCTGTTTGTGTTTGATGCGACCGACGACGAGGACGACGACCTGCGATTCCACGATGCAAAGCTGGACCGGCTCACGTTCCTTGCGAAACATGGCGGGACGTGCTCCTATAGCGCGCGCATTCAGGTCCATCCCGAAGATACCGACATAAGCGCCCGCATCCTTAACCGTCTGCATGCGCCCGACGCGCGCGGCACGCTTGAAGCGTCCGACGAAGCACTCAACGGCAGCGACGGGGATGATGGATGAGGGCCTGCCCTAGCTGCGGACACGCGGACAGTAGAAACGGGAGGATGCACCATGACTGACGTAACCAGCCCGATAGATGACCCGCACTCGGAAAGCCGGGCCATCCTGCAACACTCATGTGTTGTCGCTGTCATCTGGGAGCACTACACCATCACGGACACCCAAGGCAAACCGGCCACGCTCGCCATCGTTGATGAGCAGGGTAAAGTGCTCGATAGTGGGCCCGAGGTCCAACAGGAAATCTGGGACCTGGCAATTCTCGCCTACAGAAAATACCTCGTTGGCGAAGGCTATCTGCGGATTCACTCCACGCCTGAGGGTCTGTTTCAGGATAAGGATTGGTAAAAAAATGGTTGCCGCCCGGCAACCACCCACATAAAACACGACTACGCATCCCTATCTAATACGCGGCTTGCGCGACGGTCCCCGCGCTTTCAACATCGTGTCCGCGTGACCCTTGCTGACACCAACCAACTCGCCGGTCTGCCGGTTAATATCGAACCCAACCATTACGCCGCGCTTCGAAGTGAGCTGTACGTGGATGTGATCCCCCGAGAGGTCAAGCCCTTTCATGAACACTTCGATGCGCTCGAAGGTATCCTGTATCAGCTTCCGTGCCTGCATCCGCGCATCTTCATCGAGTTCCATCACCGCATCAACGAGCCTTGCCCATTCGTCCGCGCTCGACGGCTTCGCCTGTGTGTTGATCGAGAGTTCGCGTTCCAGTTCGCTCACGGCGCGTTCTGCGTCTTTCTTCTTTTTCTCCGTCTCGCGCATCAACATGATATAGCTCGCGGGTGTCGCTTCATCATCTTCGAGCAGTGCATCACTGAATCCCTTCAGCTTGGCTTCGAGATTAACCACGACTTTGCGTTTTGCAGCGAGTTGCAACATCAACGGGCTAACGGTATCGATGCCTTGCTGTAGGTGCGTGAGCTTTAGCGGATCAGCGCAGTAATCCATGATCGCCCGCTCGACCGACTCTGCTGAGCAACTTGTCACCGCAGCCAGGCAGTGTTTACCATTTCGCTGATATTGATGGCAGCGCAGACGGCGCGCGTACGCACGGCGCTTCCCTGCATCCGGCCTGTACCGATTCAGGTTCTGCGAACAGACGATTGCGCCGCAGTATCCGCATAGCGTGATACCCCAACCGGTCACGATAGACGTGACGATACCCTTACCCTTCCTGAAGCCCCGCTTCGCAGCCAGCGCCTGCAACTCATCAAACTCTGCTTCGGTCAGCAGTGCTGGATAGTAGCCGCGAAGGGTGTACGTCTGCCCGCCAGTGGTGATCACCTTATCACCGACCAGCGCCCGCGAACTGAGCGTGCGGTTGATGGCGGTAACGGGGTAACGTTCGCTCACCACCAACCCCTCTTCCGCGAGCCGCTTCGCAGTCCCGATACCACCATATCCGGCACGATAGAGACTCAGTGCGCGCCGCCACGCTTCGGCTCGCTCCGGTATAAGTTCAAACTGCGCGAGCTTGCCGGGATTATCGACATAGCGCACCCATGACGGGGCTTGTGTTGGGCTGCCAACCAGCCCGCGAAACGTCCCGTCAATCCATTGTTCGGCCCGCTTGCGAAAGGCATCCCCGACAAGTTGACTTTTACGGTCACTTTCTTCGTGCGCGCGAATCATCGACAGAACGCTATAAATCAGGCTCATCGGATCAGCGCGCAAACTTTCGGCGTTGTATTCGCGATTATCGGCGGCTGTAACAACGGTAATACCCGCATTCACGATATTCGCAAGCTGGGCTTGAGCATCAAGCGCGCTGGCCCGTGAAAGGCGGTCGAAGTTTTCAACGATGAGCACCGAGCCCCACGGAATGCGACCTTCCTCAACTGCTTTCAGGAATGTGCCGAGCGCTCCCTTTTTGACGTGCTTCTGGTGATACGCGCTCAGACCCTCATCGCGCATGGAAAGCGATTCGTCAAGCTCCAGGCCACGCGCGGCGGCCCACTTGGCGGCGTACTCTGCCTGACGCTCTGCGCTCGTACCGAGCGCCTGCTTTATTGAACTGAAACGGGTGTAGCTGTAGACCCTACCAGGGGGAGGCGACGGGTTCGATTTACGCGTGGATTGGTGTATTGTCGACATTTGGTTTCTACCATAAAAACAGCAGGAAACCTAAGTATATATTCGACAACAGCAACCTTCGCCGCGGTGTACCACAGCAGCGACCAGGTGAACACCGCGCGCCGCCCGAAGCGATCCGCGAGGAAACCGCACGCGATCGTGCCGATAAACAGGCCGCTAAACAGCGCGGCGATGAAACTCGCGACGCCGGTCGAGCCGAACAGGCCATGCGTGGTCGCGGTCAACATGCCGCTTTTCACGAGGCCCGGCGCGATATAGCCGGAGTACAGCAGGTCGTAGAGTTCGAAGAAGAAGCCGAGGCTCAGCAGCACCACGAGCTTCCAGACGGAGCGCGTGGCGGGCAAGCGGTCGAGGCGCGCCGAAATGCTGCCGGCGTCGAGCGATGCGTGGCCCGCCACCTGCGCGGGCGTGCTGCGCTCGGCGCTGCCGGCCGCGTCAGTGGAATGCGCCACGGTACCGCCGCTGCGCGCGACGGACCCCGCGGGATCGGGGAATGCCATGTTGTCTGTCTCCTTCTGTTGCGACTGCTTTTACGGCAGGGCTGATCGCTTACCGCGGCCGGTTCGATGCCGGCCTTGCGTCTTGTCGCGCGTCGCACGCGCCACGATGGGTCGGCCGGAGTCCGGCCAGCATTCTAGCCGTGCCCGCGTTGCAATTGTTCGAACGTGGTGATTTTCCCGGCCAGCGCGCTCGCCGCGACCGTGTACGGGCTCGCGAGCCAGACGTCGCCTGGTCCCGAACGGCCGGGGAAATTGCGGTTGATCGCGCTGATCGTCACGTCGTTCGGGTTGGCCGATTGTCCCGGTCCGCAGTTTGCGCACGAGCCGCAGCCAGGCATCACGAGCGTCACGCCCGCGCGCTCGAACACCGGCAGATAGCCCTGCTCCTCGCAATACGCGCGCACCGCCATCGTGCCGAATTGCAGATACAAACGCGTGCGCTCGGGCACCCGTAGGCCGTGCTCGACGCCCCAACGCAGCACCTCGTGATAGAAATCGAAGTCCTCGCGCTTGCCCGCGGTGCACGAGCCGCCGTACGCGATATCGATCGCGACGTCCTGTTCGAGCCGCGTCGCCGGCACGCCGTTTCCGGGGTCGCCCGGACGCGCGAGCATCGGTTCGATCGCGTTCGCATCGATATGGATCGTGTCGCAATAGGTCGCGTCCGCGTCGCTTTTCATCCAGCCTTCCAGCACGAAATCGACGCCGCGCCGCTCCTTCAGGAACGCGACCGTGCGCTCGTCCGGTTCGACGATGCCGGTAAAGCCGCCGAGTTCCGCGACCATGTTGGTCAGCGTCGCACGTTCGTCGATCGACATCGCGCGCACCGCCGCGCCGCCGTATTCGAACACGAGGCCGATCGCGCCGCCCGAGCGAATCGCCTCCATCCGCAGCAGATGCAGCACGACGTCCTTTGCGGTCACGCCGTCGCGCAACTGACCGTCGATCTCGATGCGCAGCGTCTCCGGCACTTTGCAGCGCACGTAGCCCGTGACCCAGCTATTGGCGATTTCGGTCGCGCCCGCGCCAAATGCGAGGCAGCCGAGCGCGCCCGAATGCGGCGTGTGCGAATCGGTACCGCATGCTACCTGGCCCGGCAGCGCGTATTGCTCGGCCATCAACGCATGACAGATGCCCTCGGAGCCGGGCACACCATCGAGCGCGCCGTGCGAGCGCACCGGGTAGCCGCGCGAAAACGACGTGTGGCCTTCCATCAGATTCGCGACGCCCGGCAACAGACCGTCGCGCACGTGAGGGATGCTCTGCGGCGCGAGCACCAGATGATCCTGGAACGCGATGATGTGATCCGGCGCATGCAGCGGCGCGGGCTTGCCGAACGCCCGATGCATCAGATGCGCGCACATGCCGGTGAAATAGTCGTGGCTGAAGCGCCAGTCGGCTGCGATGAACACGCCGTCGCCGCGCTGCGCGCTCGCGGTGCCCGGATGCAGATGACGGTCGATGATCTTCTCGACCAGCGTTCTCGGCTCGGCGCCCGGCGCCTCGTTCGGGGCATCGCTCGCGCGCTCGCCCGGCGCGGGCCACTCCGCAAACCGGCTATACGCGAGCAGCCCGCCGCTGCGGATGATCTGCTGCGTGAGCGAGTCGCGGCCTTTGAGGAATTCGTCGATCGGCACCGCTTCGCCTGCAAGCAGGCGATCGAGCACGGAAAAATCGGTCGTGGTCAGAATGCCGATGTTGTCGCAGTTCTGCTGATAGATACGCTCGAAGCTCTCGGCAACGATCAGGCGAATACCTGCGGACAACTCCGCGAGCGGGCTCGATTCGCGCGACGAGCCCTTGCCGTAGCGCTTGCCGGCCACCGTCACGCGAAAGCCGCCGTCCTTCACCGCATTGCGGCCGATCGGCAGACGCTCGCCGGCCTTGAAGCCGACGTACGGGTACTGGCCGAGGCGCTCGTCGTAGGTGAGCATTACGGTGACGGGCGTGATCTCGTCCGTCGACACGTTGTCGCGCAACGGCCCCGCCGTGTCGCGAGTGAAGTTTTCGCCGGCCAGTTGCGCCTCGATCACGGCCGGGTCTTGCGACAGGTACAGCACGCGGCCGTCCAAACGAATCGTATCGCTCATCACTGCATTCTCCTTGCGCTCACTATACGGCGCGCAAGGTGGATGCCGAAGTGCCGGTGCGGCAACGCTGCCGTCTCGTTTCGCGAATGCTCGATGGCGGAGCCGCGGCGCGCAGTGCGGGTGGTGGAATCGTCTAAGGCGGATTGCCGAGGAACGACACCAGCGCGGCCGCGCTCGCGCTCAACTGCTCGCGCGCCTTGAAGATGATGATCAGATGACGCTCCGCCCACGCATCGGCAAGCGGCAGCAGCCGCACGTCGAGCGTGTTCACGTAGAGCAGGCCGACCGGCTCGGGCACGATCGCGATGCCGAGCCCCGCATGCACCATCCGGCACAGCGCATCGAGACTGCTCACGCGCATCCGCACCTCGAGCTGCTGGCCCGCGCTCGCCGCCTGCTGCGCGAGCAAACGCGTGAGCGCGCTTTCGCTGCGCAAGCCGACGAAGCTGTCGTGCAACAGATCGTCGAAGTTCACCCGCGCCGCGCTGGCGAGCCGATGCCCACCCGGCACGAGCACCGCGAGCCGGTCCTGGCGGTACGGCACCTGCTCGAACGCCTCGCTGCCAGCAACCGGATTGCAGATGCCGAAGTCCGCGCCGTGTTCGTCGACGATACGCAGCACGTCCGCGCTGTTTTCTTCTTCGAGTTCGATCGCTACATCCGGGAACGCGCGGCCGAACGCGGCCACGTCTTCAGGCAGAAACTGCACGATCGACGACAGATTCGCAACCACCCTCACGCGTCCTTTGACGCCCGTCGAAAAGCGCGACAACTCCGCGCTCATCTGCTCGATATTGCCGATGATCGCGAGCGCGTAGCGCAGCACGGTCTCGCCGACCGGCGTCACGGTAATGCCGCGCGACTGCCGTTGAATCACCGGCAGGCCGATCAGCGCCTCGATCTCGGCGATGCGCCGGCTCACCGCCGACGACGCGATGAACTCGCGCTGCGCCGCGCGCGCGATATTGCGCTCCTGGCAAACGGCGACGAACAGACGCAGCGAAGTCAGATCGAGTTTCTTGAGCAGGTTTTCCATGGGACGAGGCGACGGATCTTACGACAATGGCGGCAGATCGCTGGAATCGTGGCCGTTATCGTCTCACGGCACGCGGTGTTGCGCCATTGCGCCGACAGCGGCCCTCACAGCGCATCATGAAAGATGATGCCGACCGTATGCCGATGTCCCGAGCGCAGGCGGCTCACGCCGTGCCGCAGATTCACGCGATACGGCCCGCGCGTACCCTGCACGGGCCGGCTGTTCACAGTGAACACGACCGCGTCGCCCTTCGCGAGCGGCACGACTTCGGCACGCGACTGCATGCGCGGACGCTGCTCGGTCATCACGAACTCGCCGCCTGTGAAGTCGCGCCCCGGCTCCGACAGCAGTACCGCAACCTGCAGCGGGAACACGTGTTCGCCGTACAGATCCTGATGCAGGCAATTGAAATCGCCCTCGCCGTATTGCAGGATCAGCGGCGTCGGACGCACCTGGCCGGCGTCATGGCAGCGTCGAATGAAATCCGCATGTTTCGGCGGATAGCGCACGTCGATGCCCATCGCCATGTTCCAGCGGTTCGCGACCGGCACGAGGTGCGGATAAAGGGCACCGCGCAAGCCGCCGACGAGCGACGGCAGCGGATACGCAAAGTACTTGTATTCGCCGCGACCGAAGCCGTGGCGCGCCATGACGACGCGGCTGCGATAAAGCGCGTCGCGTGTATAGAGCGCGCTCAGCGCGTCGCATTCGCGGGGCGTCAACAGTTGCGGCACGGCGGCGCAGCCGTACTGATCGAGATCGTGTTCGATCCGCGGCCAGTCGAGTGCGTCGACGCGGTGGTCGATCGTTTGGGTGGGAGCGATTGCGTTCATCGTCGATGACTGGGCGGCGCGGGCTCGTCGCCCGCGCCATCAAGGTAGGTAGCTCGATGAACTTAGTGTACGAGTGTGGTGGCGGGAAAACACTCCGGGTCTTGCGGTCAAATTCAGCCGCACTGCACGGACGGACGATTCACGCTACGCTGTCGGTTTCGTTGCGGCCGCACTTGCCGCCGCCGCATCGCACTTCATTCCGCCAGGACAACCATGAAACAGCAGCTCACCATCGATTTTGTTTCCGACATTGCCTGCCCGTGGTGCGCGATCGGCCTGTCGTCGCTGCAGCTCGCGCTCGCGCGGCTTCAGGACAAAATCGACGCGCGTATCGTCGTGCATCCATTCGAACTGAATCCGCAGATGGGACCGGACGGCGAAGACATCGTCGAGTATCTCGGCAAGAAATACGGCCGCACAGCCGCGCAGATCGCCGAAACGCAGGCGATGATCCGCGAACGCGGCGCGAGCGTCGGCTTCGATTTCGGTCCGCGCATCCGCACCTACAACACGTTCGACGCGCACCGCCTGCTGCATTGGGCCGGCCTGAAGGGCCACCAGTTACCGCTGAAGCTCGCGCTATTGCGCGCGTATCATGCCGACGGCAAGAATCCGGGCAATCATGACGTGCTGGTCGAAGCGGCCCAGTCGGTAGGACTCGACGCCAACGAAGCGCGCGACGTGCTGACGAGCGGCGCGTATGCCGATGAAGTGCGCGAAGCGGAAAAGAACAATCAGGAAATGGGCATTCAATCGGTGCCGTCGATCATTTTCAACCGCCGCTATCTGGTGACCGGCGGCCAGCCGGTCGAGCAATTCGTGCAGGTGATCGAGGAGATCGTGGCGAAAGAGACAGCGTAAGGTTCATCGTCGAAGCGAAGCGTGATGGACGGCCCATTCTGAGTACCTGGCTCACGCATGCACTCGCGAATGCTTGCGTGTTGTCTCTTCAACACATCTGAGCAAAGATAGCCTGGGTCCATTGTCCAAGCCGTCCCGGCTGCTTGCAACAGGTCTTTCTTATCCCACTGCACGCGCCTTAAAGCCGCTTACAGATAGCTGCAAACGTAGTCCAGCGTTTCAACCACATCGATATCGAAGCGGCTCTTGCCAGGCACCGAGAACGATTCGCCCGCGCCATAGGTCTTCCACTCATCGCTGCCGTCGAGACGGATGCGGCATTTGCCCGCCTGCACTTCCATCAGCTCCGGCGCGTCGGTGCCGAAGTTCAGCGTGCCGGGCAGGATCACGCCGAGCGTCTTGCGCGTGCCGTCGGCGAACAGCACGGTGTGCGACACGCACTTGCCGTCGAAGTACACGTTGGCTCGTTTGACAACAGAAACCTGGTCGAATTGCGTTGCAGCCGTCATGGCGGTCTTCCTCTGGATCATCGTGAATGGATGCGTTGCGGCCCGGTGGGCGCGGCAGACGGCGCGCGATCCGCGCAAGCCGCCCGCGCAGGGCGCCCTGCCGGGCGCGAGCCCGCCATCATACATGGCTATTGACGGCGCCAATACGGTAAAGTCTGCCAGAATCATATCGACACCCACACAGACTCATTCGACCCATGCGCTCTCCCGCTCCTTCCGCCGGCGCCGTATTGTTGTTGATCGATCTGCAACGCGCGATCGATCATCCGAGTTGGGGCGAGCGCAACAATCCCGCAGCCGAGACGCAGGTGAGCCGCTTGCTCGCGCATTGGCGTAGCCAAGGCTGGCCGGTGTGGCATGTGCGGCACGACTCGACGGAGCCTGGGTCGCACTATCGGCCGGGTCAGGCGGGACACGAATTCAAGGCGTCCAACGTGCCGTTGCCCGACGAACCGGTGATTGCGAAACGCACGAATAACGCGTTCATCGGCACGGGACTCGAAGACCGCCTGCGCGCCGCCGGCCACTCGACGCTGGTCGTGGCGGGTGTCATCACCAACAACTCGGTCGAGGCCACGGTGCGGATGGCCGGCAACCTCGGTTTCGATACCTATCTCGTGGCCGACGGCTGTTTCACTTTTGCACGGACCGACTGGCACGGAACGCCGCGCAGTGCCGACGACGTTCATGCGATGTCACTGGCCAATCTCGATCACGAGTACTGCACGGTCGTCACGACGGACGTGCTATTGGGCAACGGGCAAGCGCAATAGCCGCAACGTCGATCTGCTGCGCGGCGAGCGACAATCAGGTGGGACAGGAGGACTTGTGAGAAAAGACAGCGCGAGCACCCTAATTGGCGCCATTGCCGCGGCAGCGATTGCGATTGGCACTGCGACCTGTGCGAATGCGCAAACCAGTGGCGGCATGCCGAACGATGCTTCCGCGCAAAGCCAATCCATGGCGGCATCGCCGGCTCGCAACAGAACCGATAGCGAACTCGCGCGCGACGTGCGGCGCGCGCTCGCACGCACACCGAACCTGCATTCAACGTCGATTCACGTGCAGGCGCGCCGCGGTATCGTGACGCTGACCGGTTGGGTACCGCAGCGCGCTCAGGTGCAACGCGCGGGCAGTGTCGCGAGGTCGGTGCGCGGAGTCAGACAGGTGAATAACCATTTGAATGTGCGCACGAGAGGTGCCAGCGGTCACTAGCGCAAAACGAATAAAAGAAAGTACTCAGCCCGCCACGAATGCGGCGGGCTGAGTACTTTCTATCGGCCAATCAATCGATGCGTGCGAGTATTCGCCGCGGCGTTCCATTGCTGCACAACGCCGCCACGACTCGCGCAATACCTCAACGCCACATACGATAGCTGTAGACCGGCGCGCGATACGCATACACGCGCGGCTGCGCCCAATAGACCGGCGGACGATAAACCTGATAAGCGACAGGCGCGGCCGGTTGAACCACCGTTTCCACGACCTGCGGCATTTCATCGTATTGCGCCTGCGGATAAACCGGCACGTACTGCACGGGCGGCTGAGGATAGTCCTGCCGCACGTACACCGGCTGGTTGTCGTAGACCGGCTGCATCTGCGCGTAGGCCGGCGCCTGCTGATATTGCATTGGCGGCGGCGCATATTGCGGCTGCTGGTACACCTGCTGATATTGCTGTTGCGGCGGCGGTTGCGGCACCTGACGCTGCGCGTATTGGACCGGCCGCGGCTTCTGAGGCTGCGGCGGAATACTCGTGTACTTCGAGTTATCGTCTTCAGGAACGCCCGGCGGCAGCGGCGGCACGTCGACCCGCGCGACGTCGGTCCTGGCGGGTTGCCGCTGACCGTGATTGTGCGAGTCGATCATTGCCTGGTAATCGGCCTGATCCTGCTTGCCGCGGTTGATATAGCCATTGCGATACGCGCGGGCCACGTCCGACATCTTCGCATTCGGATCTTCTTTCATGCCGTCCGCATTGACCTTGTACTCGTTCGGACTGAGCGAGCCGGCCGGCACCTCGTCGTCGGACGCATAGGCCGCTTCGGGCCCGTCGGCCCACGCTGGATAACACTGCAGCGTTAGCACCGAAGCGACCGTCGTCACCCCGAGCCCCCAAAGCGTCGTTGTTCTCATGATCCACCTCGCGGCCGATTAAGAGTATTGAAAGCCGAAATTTTTACTTGCAGGCGTGGCTATTTGTCTGCGCGTGCAATTGTTATTTTCTAGCACATTCCTTTGACGTCGGCATTATTTTTTCTTTGCAAATGAGCGGTGTAGCGCACGAGTGACACGGCGGGTCCAAAGGCGAGTCAGGAGAAACCCTGAGAGTCAGAGTTGCCGAAATGGACCGTTTGGTACGGCGGCTCCGCACGCCGCCGCGGAGCGATTCTTTTCGCCCTGAATGACGTAGTAGCAACGCGGCCTTTTAGCGCGCCATGTCGTATCAAGCGCCACGCGACAACTCGGCTTTCCCTATTGCGCGCACTACCGTTCTCTGCTCGCGCGAAAGTCAAACAATTCGCATAAAGGACGGTCCGCAATTCACGTTGAATACCTTCCGAAAGATTCGCGGATTACGATTCACTTTATCTTTGCACGCGGCATTCGCTTTGCTGAATACGGACATTTCCGTCCTGTCCCGGAGGCAGCCCATGAAAGACACCGCCACGCCAACCGCCGCGGATCGGGTTCCACTGACCGCCGCGCCTGCATCGAGCGCCGGTGACGACGGCTCGCTGCCCCATCTGCGCGAGATTGCGTCGTTCGGGCACCAGGTGACCGGCGTCGCCGTCGCCGCGGACGGACGCATCTTCGTCAACTTCCCGCGCTGGACAGAAGACGCGCCGATCTCCGTCGGCGTCCTCACGCCCGATGGCGACGTCCGTCCTTATCCCGACGATCGATGGAACGGCTGGCGCAATGCCAGGCGTGACGAGTTGAACCCGCAGGATCGCTGGGTCTGCGTGCAGGCGATGCTGTGCGATTCCCGAAACAACCTGTGGGTACTCGACCCCGGCGCGCCGGCCCAGGCGTTCGTCGTGCCGGGCGCCCCTAAGCTGGTCCGCATCGATCTTGCGACGGATAGCGTCGTCGGCTGCATTGCGTTCACGCTCGAAATCGCGCCTCAGGGCAGCTACCTGAACGACGTGCGCATCAGTCCGGACGGCCGTTTCGCCTACATCACGGACTCTGGAACACGCGGCGCGATCGTGGTGGTCGATCTCGGCACCGGTCAAGCGCGCCGCCTGCTCGACGGGCATCCATCGACGCAAACGGATCCGGGCGTCACGGTCCATGCAGGCGGCGCACCATTGCGGCGTCCCGATGGACGCGGCGTCGAATTTGCGGCCGACGGCATCGCGCTCACTCGCGATGGACTGTATCTGTACTGGCAGGCGGTGAAGGGCAAAACGCTTTACCGCGTGCCCACCGAAGCGCTTCGCGATACCACGCTCGCGACCGATGAAGTCGGCAACCGCGTCGAGAAAGTGCTCGAGCATCGCCCCGCCGACGGGCTGCACATCGACCGGACGGGACGCCTGCTGATTACCGCAGTCGAAGAACACGCGGTGAAGGTATGGGACGGCGCGACATTGACGACGTTGCTGCACGAGCCCGGCCTGCGATGGCCGGATACGTTCGCGGAAGGGCCGGACGGCACGATCTACCTGACCGATTCACGCATTCCCGAGATGAACTGGTTCAAGCCGGGCCATCCCGACGCGCTGTCTTCGAGGTTGCTGATCATTGCCGACGCCGCTCCGTCAGCGGCGCCGAACACCAAACCGGGCACGCCGCCCGGCTCGCAAAGCGAAGCGGATCGGAACCGCTCACCCGACTGACGCCACACCGCCGCCGACCGTCCGCGCTGCCCGACGCACCGAGGCCGGGCCGGGAACGCGCCATGCTAGTGCAGGACAAGAGCTGGCGCGCGCCAGCGCGTCTGCCGTACATGCACGCGCCAAACGGCGCCAAGGGTCGAGGGATGATCGGCGAAACCTCATTCGCAACGCGCTGCCCGCCTGAAAACGGACAGCCGATGGAGAACGTCGCATGACGATCGGCTGCCCCGAATGCGGCGCGCTCGAAGACATCCCGCCGCTCACCGCCCATACCTACGCGCGTTGCCGCGCCTGTCACTTTCCGCTCGAGCGGCGTAGCGGCCGAAGCCAGACCGCGGCGCTCGCCTGCGCGAGCGCGACCTTCGTATTGCTGTTTCCGGCCAACCTCGCGCCCCTGATGTATGTCCATATGCTCGGCGTCGAACGCTCATCACTGCTGTCGTCGGGCATCGTGCAGATGTGGAACGATGGCTGGTTCATTCTCGCGGTACTGCTCGGCACCTTCGGTATCGTGCTGCCATTCATCCGCTTTGGCGGCCTCGTGATCGTCCTCGCCGCGCTGCGGCTCGGCCGGCGTACCAGAGGAATCGGCGCGCTGTTTCGCTGGACCACCTCGCTCGATATCTGGACCATGCCCGATGTCTATCTGGTCGGCTGCTTCGTCGGTTACGCGCGCGTGACGCAGAATCTGACCGGCACGATCGCCCCCGGCGGCTACTGCTTCATCGCCGCGGCGCTGCTGTCGATGCTCACGCGCGCGTCGCTCGACCGGAGAACGGTGTGGCGCGCGATCGCCGCGGAAAACGAGTTGCCGGAACATGAAGCGCCGCTGTCCTGCACGGTTTGCGATCTGGTCGTGCCGATGTCGCAGGAGGGGCGTCCGTGCCCTCGCTGCGCACTGACGTTGCGCGCTCGCAAAACCGACGCCGTCGTGCGCGCGGCCGCGCTGTCGCTCGCCGCGCTCGTTCTGACGATCCCGGCCAACCTCTTTCCGATGACCACTTCGATGCAACTCGGGCGGACCCACTCAACCCGGATCATCGACGGCGTCTACCAGCTGTTTCACGCTGGCCTGTGGCCGCTCGGCATTCTGATCATCTGTACGAGCATCGTCATTCCGGTGGCGAAGATTCTCGGCATGGCATGGTTCGTCGTCTCCGTTCGGCGCCGTTCGCGCCGGCATCTGCGGGTCAAGGCGCATCTGTACCGCCTGATCGACGAACTCGGCCGATGGTCGTACGTCGACGTGTTCACGATCGCGGCGTTCGTGCCGCTGATCGAGTTCGACGGCATCGCCTCGGCGAGACCCGCCATTGGCGCCACCGCGTTCGCGCTGGTCGTGTTTCTGACGATGGCCGCTTCGCGCGCATTCGACCCGCGCCTGATGTGGGACGTCCACCCGCGGAGCAAGCGATGAGCGGCACGCGTCCCCGTCGTTCGCAAGCTCAGGTGCGGCGCAGCGCGTGGCCCGGCTGGATCTGGGCGGTGCCGGTCGCAGCCTTCGCGATGGCCGGATGGCTCGGCGTTCGCGCGTTGATGCATCAGGGCGAGACGGTCACGGTAACCTTCGACAACGCGTACGGCATGAAGCCCGACGACACGATCGTCACGCTGCGCGGCGTGAAGGTCGGCGCCGTCTCGGAGATTACGCTCGCGCCCGATGGCCAACACGTGAAAGCCGAGCTCAAGATAGATCGCGCTGAAAAAAAATATCTGCGCAGCGAGACCAGGTTTTTCCTGCGCGGCGCCCACGTGGATCTCAACGATCCAGCGTCGATCAAGGCAGTGCTGTCCGGCCCCGAGATCGTGATGGAGCCCGGGCCCGGCGAGCCGGCATCGCGTTTCGACGGTGTCGATCGCCGCCCCGCGCTCGCGCCGGGGCACGGCCCGGTCGTCACCTATCTGGTGCGCTTCGACGGTGCGGTCGGCGACCTGAAGAGTGGTGCCGATGTGCAATTGCGCGGTTTCGACGTGGGCACCGTCACCAGCGTGCGCCTGAACTACGACGCACGCACGGGCGCGCTGAGCACCCCGGTGCAGATCGCGCTGAACCCGTCGCAGCTTGGCATCGTCGGCGCGCCGCCACCGGCCAACGGGGACTGGCGCCCGCTCGTCGATGGCATGCTCACCCGCCTCGTCGCCACAGGCTTGCGCGCGCGGTTGTCGCAAGATCCGCCGCTCGTCGGCGCGGACAAGATCAACCTCGACTTCGTGCAAGGCGCGCCGGTGGCGACGCTCGCCAGCGAGGACGGCCTGCCCGTCATTCCGAGTGTCGCCGCCGCGAATCTCGACACGACGATGGCCAAGGCCAACGAGGTGATCCAGAAAATCGACGATCTTCCGATCCGGCAAACCGGCGAACAGGTCCGCAGTATCGCCGCGCATATCGACGCGCTCAGTTCCTCGCCTCAGATCAAGGACAGCCTGACGCACATCGACCACTCGGTCGCGCAGATCGATCACACGTTGCAGCAGGTCTCGCCACAGATCGGTCCGCTCGTCGCGCAATTGCGCGAGACGGCGAACGCGGCCGATCGCACCGTTGCCGCGGCGAACCGGACGCTAGGCGGCGACGCGTCGAGCCAGAACGACCTGCCTGCCGCCATGCAGGAGCTGACCGACACCGCACGCTCGATTCGGGCACTGGCCGACTATCTCGACCGCCATCCGGAGGCGCTGATCCATGGCAGGCAGCAGGAGGCTCAATGATGACGAGGTCCACGTTCCCCGTCGGACGCGCCGTCGCGGCATCGCTCGCGACGAGCGTCAGGACGGCGGCGTTTGTCGTAACCGTCGCGGCAATGACGCTCGCCGGATGCGGACACAGCATACCGACACGCTATGTGACGTTGAACCCGATGCCCGCCGACGCGCCGCCCGCCACGGCGCCGATCCCACCGATTCAACTGACCGCCGTGCATATTCCCGCGGTGCTCGATCGGCTCGAAGTCGTCACGCTGGCTTCGCAGAACCGGCTGACGATCGACGATAGCGACCTGTGGGGCGCACCGCTCGCTCTGATGATGCGCAAAACGCTTGCCCAGGACTTGCTCACGCGGCTGCCCGCCGGATCGTTCGTCGTTCCGGATGCACCCGCGCCGCCCGGCACGCGCAGGCTGGTCGTCACCGTGCTGAATGCCACGGCCGACCCGAGCGGCACGCTGACGCTGCAAGCGGAGTGGACGCTGCTGGCCGGGCACTCGGATCAGGCGTCGCTGCGGCAGCAGGTGACGCTCGACTCCGCGATCAATGGACACGATGCGCTCGCGCAGGCGGCCGCGTTGAGCCGCGTTCTCGGCGATTTGGCCGACCGGATCGCGGCGTCGGTCCTCGCGCACTGACCGACGGCGTCGAGTTCGCTGCCGCGCCGATCACGCAGTACCGTTATCGCCTTTCCTTGTGGAAAGCCGGTTGAAACGCTGCTCGACCACGCGTGTTCCCCATTGCGTGCCTTCCGATTGTTCACTTAGCCGAAAGCCGAATGACTCGTACAGATGACGCGCCGCGTCGAGCCGCAGGATGGTCGCCAGATCTTTGGCGCTGATGCCCGGCGACATGCCGATCTCGATCACCGCATGCACGGCCGATGGCGCCAGATCGCTGTCGGCGATGCTCGTGCGCATGAAACCGAGTTCGCGGACCAGCCGACGGGAAAACTCGCGGAGTTCGAGAATCGTCGTGTCGCGGGGGTTGGCGGGGGCGTCAAATCGGATTGCCCAGCGGACAGCGCTGCCTTGATGCGCGCCTTGATGCGCGGCCTTTAAACGGCGTCGGGTACCTGACGAGTCTTCAGAAACGCTTCGAGCGTTTCGCCGCGCATGCTCGCGTACACGCCGAGATTGGTGATCTTCACCACACGCGCGAACTTCTCGAGCACGAAGAAAGACACCCCATAACGGATCAGACCGAGAATGACCTCGGAGAATCCGGGCGTGCGCGTGGTCACCGACGAAAGCGCATACGAGACGCTCGTGGCCGGTCTGCGAGCGGGCGACATCGATTTCATTCTCGGCGCGCTGCGCGACAACGACGCGACAAGCGGCCTGAAAAACGAGCGGCTGATGTCGGAAGACATGGTGGTGCTGGTGCGCCGCGGTCATCCCCTGACTCACGCGCACGATCTGACCATCATGGGTCTGCGCGACGCGCAGTGGATTCTGCCGCGCAGCAACGCGCCAGCGCGTGCGCTGTTCGAAACGCAATTCAAGCGGATGAAGGTGAAACCTCCTCTGCCGACCGTCGAGACCGCCGACCTCGCGGTGATTCGCGGCCTGCTGCTCGGTACCGACATGGCGGCGGCCTTGTCGGCGCAGCAGCTGCATCACGAGATTCAGTCCGGGCAACTGGTGGTGCTCGATGTACCGCTGCACAACACGCGGCGCGAGATCGGCCTGACGATGCGCGCGGCGGGCACGCCGTCACCGGCCGCGCGCGCATTGATCGACGCGATCCGGCTGTCGGTCGTCGATGTGACGCGCACCGTCAGTATCGGCGCGAACTGAGCACTTCCATTGATCAGGGCGACAAAGAGTGGAGGCTTCTTGCGTTGCGCCTGGTTCGTGCGTCCATGGGCATTGGAAAAGGACTTCGTCATAAACCTGCGAAGACGCGCACCGCATTGGACCGCCGCGCAAGGAACCGTGCCGGCTCCGGCACGAACCGCAAGCGGAAATAGCATAGCGAATGACGCGTTAATGAAGCATCGCCGTATCACGTGCGGCGACAATTCTCCGACAATAGAAGAGCGCGCACCTCACCACGCGGCGCCTCGACGACACCTGGAGAAAACGTAATGAACAAACGCCAGTTCCTGACCAGCGCCGCGGCACTGGGCGCGGCGGTCGCGCCCGCATTCGGCGCGAAGCGTGAGCACGCCGAATGCGGGTCGTCTCCGGTCGTCCTGACGATCTCCGGCGCGATCAAGCACAGCAATCGCGGCGCGCTCAATCCGGCTTTCGATCAACTGCTGGCGAAGCACCAGGTGAAGTTTTCGCAAGCGTACGGCGTCGATCTGCCGTGGCTCGCCAGCATGAAGACCGTGACGATCCATCCGACGATCGAATACGATGCGCACATGCATACGTTTAGCGGCCCGCTGCTCACCGACGTGCTCGCAAACGTCGGCGCGCCCGACGCGGGCAGCACGCAAATCGTCATGCACGCGGTCGATGGCTACGCGGTGTTGACGACGCTCGACAAGGTGCGCGAGTATCACTTCATCGTCGCGACACAAATGGACGGCAAGCCGCTGGCGCTCGGCGGCGTGGGGCCGTTATGGGCGATCTACGACGCCGATCAGATTCCCGAACTCGCGGCCAAGCCACTGAAGGACCGCTTCGAATTGTCGCCGTGGGGCCTGTATCACATGCAGCTCACAGAGGCGTCATAGCGCGCCGCCGAATCGCTCGACGCACGCCTGCCGCACGCGCTCGCCCACTGACCCAGCGCGAACGAACACGCACCGGCAGTATTGAACGCTTCGGCCCGCTGATCGTTCGGCAAGGCGGAATCGTCGAGCAGCGGCGCGACGAGGGGCAACGCGTCGGCGAACTGCCCGGCCGAACATAGCGCCACGGCTCGCTGGTTGTCGCCTCGGCCTCAGCGCCCGGGAATAAGCGCTGTTTCACCGTCTAATCCGCCGTTATGCCCGTCATTGCGAATGAAAGGATCGCGCGGTGATGCTAGAATCGCGCCCGTCTTTTCTTCGACGATCATGACTCGACACTCGCGCAACCACCTGACCGCATGGCTTGGCCTCGTCGCCATGTGGCTCGTCGTGTTCGCGCCGCTCGTGAGTCAGTTGCTCGAATCGGGCCGCGCCCACGAGCCGATTGCCGCGCTATGTTCGGCGCTTCACCCGGCTGGTGCAAGCAATGTGAGCGATGCGAGCGTCGTCGCTCAAACCAGCCCCGCGCCCGTGCATCTGAGCCACGACGATGCCTTCGGCGCCTGCGGCTACTGTCATCTGCTCGAACATCACGTCGCGATGCCGACGCTCGCCGCCGTCGAGCCGCCGGCCGCGCTGCCGCTGGCCGGCACCGCGCCGCCCACGTTGTCCACCCGCTTCACCCCGCTTGGCGCCTTCCCGTCGGGACGTCCGCGCGCCCCACCTGCCGTTTCCTGATCGCTACCGGTTCTGATCGCGCCTTCGTCGCTCACATCGACGAGGCCTGCGATCGCCTGTTCAATGCATCGAGGAAACGCTCATGTTCAACTTCGCGCTGCGAAGGCTCTCTTATTGCGTCCGCCGTGACGCTGTCTTTTCCGCTCATCGCGCGGTTCGTCGTTCCGTTCTTTGGCCCGCGCTCATGCCTGCCTTCGTGCCGGCTTTCGTTGCAACACCCACGCATGCCGCCGACGCAAACACCGACGCGACGCTGCCCGCCGTCAGCGTCAGTGCGAGCGCAAGCGCGAGCGCCGCACCGCGCGCCGTCGACCCGAACCTGCCGGCCTCCGTCGAAACCGTAACGCGCGATCAGTTCGCGAACTGGAACGTCGTCAACACCGAGGACGTGCTCAAGTACATGCCGAACCTGGCGGTACGCAAGCGCTTTATCGGCGATCTGAATTCGATCATCGCGGTGCGCGGCACCAGCAATACGCAGAGCGCGCGCGGCCTCGTCTATGCGGACGGCTTGCTGCTGAGCAACCTGCTTGGCAATAGCTATTCGTTTCCGCCGCGCTGGTCGATGGTGTATCCCGACGAAATCCAGCAGGTCGACGTAATCTACGGGCCGTTTTCCGCGCTGTATCCGGGCAATTCGCTCGGCGCGACCGTGCTGATCAGCACGCGCATGCCAAAGCAGTTCGAGGCCAACGCCGACGTGAAGGCATTCACGCAGCACTTCAGCCTGTTCGGCGTGAACCAGAGCTTCAACGGCAGCGAAGCGAGCGCGTCGATCGGCGATAGCATCGGCAAGTTCTCGTACCGGCTCGGCGTCAATCATCTCGAGAACACGAGTCAGCCGCTGCAATTCGCAACCCTCGCTAAATCGACCACGCCCGCCAAGGCCGGCGACACGCCCGTCACCGGCGCCTATTTCTACAACAACCAGACCAATGCGCCGACGGCCGTGCTCGGTGTGAACGGCGAAGGCATCGAGCACACGGTGCAGGACCAGTTCAAGCTGAAGATGCAGTACGACTTCACGCCGACGCTGCAGGGCGGCTTCACCCTCGGCTACTGGCACCAGACGTACAACAGCGAAACATCGACGTTCCTGCGCGACGCGGCCGGCAACCCTGTGTACAGCGGCAACGTATCGATCAACGGTTACCACTACACGATTCCGGCGGCCGCGTTTGCGCCGGGTGTCGGGCACAGCGAGAACTGGCTCTACGGCGTGTCGCTGAAAACGCGCAACGCGACCGGCTGGAACGGCGAGGCGATCGCCTCGTATTACGACATCGGCAATGGCGTCGCACGCACCGCGAATGCCGGCGGCCCGGGCAATGGCCCCGGCACCGTGCTGTTCAACGACGGCACCGGCTGGAAGACGCTGGACCTGCGCGGCACCTATACGCCCGCGACGAACCAGCCAGGACTGGCCAATCACGCACTGAGCGTCGGCTACCACTACGACAACTACTACGTCGACAACCAGACCTACAACACGCTGAACTGGCGCGACGGCGACGCGACCTCGTTCGCCAACGCGTTCACCGGCAAGACGCAGACGCAAGCTCTTTATGCGCAGGACGCGTGGCGCTTTCTGCCGCGCTGGAAGCTCGTCTACGGCGCGCGCTATGAAGACTGGCAAGCCTACGATGGCGCACAGTCGCTGCCCGGCACGACGATCGCGTACAGCGATGCCAGCCAGCGCCACCTTTCGCCGAAGGCGTCGCTATCGTTCGATGTCAGCGACGAGCTGACTTTGCGCGCGTCGATCGCTCGCGCGTATCGCTTTCCGACCGCGAGCGAACTGTTCCAGGGGCAAATCAACGGCTCCGCGATCGTCAACAACAATCCATATTTGCAGCCCGAAGACGATCTGTCGAAAGAGCTGAGCGCCGAATGGGCGCATTGGAATGGCGTGTTCCGCTTCTCCCTCTTTCAGGACGACGTGAAGAACACGATCTTCAGTCAGACCGACACCACCGTGATTCCGAGCGTGACGAACTTCCAGAACATCGGCAAGGTTCGCTCGCGCGGCGTCGAAGCAAGCTATTCGGGCGAGGACGTGTTCGTGCGCGGGCTCGATCTGCTCGCGAGCGTCGCGTACACGCAGTCGAAGATCCTCGAGAACGCACGGAATCCGGCCTCGGTCGG
Source organism: Paraburkholderia sp. 31.1 (assembly GCF_014397645.1). Taxonomy (NCBI): domain Bacteria; kingdom Pseudomonadati; phylum Pseudomonadota; class Betaproteobacteria; order Burkholderiales; family Burkholderiaceae; genus Paraburkholderia; species Paraburkholderia sp. 31.1. The sequence continues at coordinate 139,276 of NZ_VZQN01000011.1, read as the reverse complement.
CAAATACTTCTACCGCATTCCGCTGTGGCGCGCGAATCTTGCCGCGACGTATCACTTCGACGCGCGCGCGGCGCTGACGCTCGCTGCGCGTTACTCGGGTCGTCAGTACAACACGCTGACGAATACCGACACGAACCCCAACGTGTTCGGCGGCACCAGCACCTACACGGTTGTCGACGCGAAGTTCACGTTCAAGCCGACGAAGCTCAGCGAACTCGGCATCGGCGTCGACAACCTGTTCGACGCGCGCTACTTCGTCTACCACCCGTATCCGGGCCGCACGTTTTATGTCGAAGCGAAGCTGCATATCTAAGCCTGATGCAAGACGCGGCAAACCGCTTGTCGCACACGAACCATCGACCCATTTGCCCGACGAGGATTTCATGTCCACGACTCGAACCGCCGAACGCGTGCGCGCGCAGAACGGTACAACCGCCGCCACGAGCGGCCCGACACATCCAGGCTATCGAACACTGTGGCGCTGGCATTTTTATGCGGGCCTCTTCGTGATGCCTTTTCTACTCGTGCTCGCCATCACCGGCACGCTGTATTGCTTCCAGCCGCAGATCGAGCCGCTGCTTTATCGACAGCAACTGGTCGTCGCACCACAAGCCGTGCCGAGGCTGGCCGACAACGCGCTGCTCGCGAAAGCGCGCGCGGCGATGCCGCCCGGCTCGATCGCGACGACCGCCGTGATCACCCGCGATCCGCAACGCAGCGCCGAATTCGTATTTCGTCTCGCGGACGGCTCGCAGCAGAGCATCTATCTGAATCCGTATAGCGGCGAGGTGCTGGGCACGCTGAGCGTCGAGCATCGCTTGATGCAGGTGGATCGCATGCTTCATCGCAAGCTGCTGCTCGGCAAGCCCGGCGAACTGCTGATGGAACTGGCCGCATGCTGGACGCTCGTGATGATCGGCACCGGCGTCGCACTATGGTGGCCGCGCGGCAAAACGACCGCGCGCGCGGTGCTGCTGCCGCGCCTGGCGCTGAAAGGACGTCCGCTATGGAAAAGTCTTCACGCGGTGATCGGCATCTGGCTCGCCCTTGGCGCACTTGCGTTCGTATTGACGGGGCTGCCGTGGACCGGCTCGTGGGGCAAACAGTTCAAGGCGTTCGCGACCGCGACGAAGCTTGGCGCTCCGCCGGGCGCGTGGGGCGGTTTGCCGTTGCGCTCCATCGTGCCGGGAACGCCCTCGGACCACCCGGGCCACGCGAGCGCCACGCTCGCGCATGCCAAGCGCGCCGACATGGACTCGATGCCCGGCATGGTCATGGACGACCTGCCGTTGCCGCTGACGCCGTGGGCCGCGGGCAACGCGAGCGTGCCCTCTTCCGCAGCCACCGACGCGGCGCAGCCTCTGTCGCTCGGGCATATCGTCGCGCTCGCCGCGTCGCTCGGTATCGCGGACGGCTACCGCATCGTGCTGCCGAGCTCCGCAGCCGGCGTCTACACGCTTTCCTATTTCCCCGCGAATCCCAAAGACGAACGCACGCTGTACGTCGACCAATACAGCGGCGCGATCCTGAAGGACATTCGCTACGGCGATTACGGCGCGATCGCGAAGGCCGTGTCGTACGGCACCTCGCTGCATATGGGTCGCTACTTCGGCGTCGCGAATCAGATACTGTGCGCGGCTATTTCGCTCGGCCTTGGCGCGCTCGCTGTGACCGGCTTCGTGATGTGGTGGAAACGTCGGCCGCAACGCTCGCTCGGCGTGCCGTCGCGCGAGCGCGCCGCGCCGCCGATGCGTGGCTGGACGACCGGCCTCGCGCTTCTCGGCGTCGTTTTCCCGCTGATGGGCGCAACGCTCGTCGCGGTGTGGCTGCTCGACCGGCTGGTTTTCGGCCGTGACTCACGACCGGAACCGAACGGCGTGGCGTGAGATCAAGACGAGCCGGGGCGCACCGCTTGTGCCTCACGAGCGTTTACGATATATTTTGCCCGCTTATGATCGATTCACGCCGAAATGGAGACGAGACCCATGCAGCGAACCCGGGAAGATGCGATCAACGGGCTACTGCCCGAGCAGCGCGAAGCACTGATTCTGGAGCGATTGCGCACGCATGGTCGCGTGCTCGCGGCCGAGCTGGCCGCCGAGCTGCAGATCTCCGAGCACACGGTGCGCCGTCATCTGCGCGATCTCGCGGATCAGGGGCACTGCAAGCGCGTGTACGGCGGTGCGCTACTGATGTCGCCCGCCGACAAACCCGCGGCGCTGCGCATGCATGAGGCCGTCGATCGCAAGGCACGCCTTGCCGCGGCGGCCGTATCGATCGTTCGTCCGAAGCAGATCGTGCTGCTCGACGCGGGCACGACGAACGTCGCGATCGCGTCGGCGCTGCCCGACAACGCCGGCCTGACCATCGTCACGAATTCGCCCGAGGCCTGCGCGCGGCTGCTGAACCGCCCCGGTATCGACGTGATCCTGATCGGCGGCCGCATCGCCGGCGGCGCGGCGGGCTCGCTCGGCGCGACCGCGCTGCTGCAGATCCAGCAGATCCGCGCGGACCTCTGTTTTCTCGGCGCCTGCGCCTTCGACCCCGACGAAGGCGTCGCCGTATTCGACGCAGAGGACGCCGAACTGAAACGCGCGATGGTCAAAGCGAGTAGCCAGATCGCCATCGCGCTGACTTCGGAAAAGCTCATGACAGCGGCGCCGTTCGCGGTAGCGCCTGTTTCGGCCGTCGATTATCTGTTCGTCGAAGCGGACGTGCCGGACGCGCGTGTCGCGAGCCTCCGGGCCGTCTGCGATAACGTGATGGCGGCGCGCCCATGAACTCACTCGTCAGGGAACGCATCGCAACGCTCGCCGTCTTTCTCGCCAACGGTTTCGGCATCGGCGCATGGGCGGTCGAGGTGCCGCGCATCAAGGAAAGCCTGGCGCTCAGCGACGCCTCGCTCGGCATCGCGCTGTTCTGCTTCGCGCTCGGCGCCATCGTTGCGATGCCGCTCGCGGGACAGCTCGCGCCGCGCGTCGGCAGCGGCCGCGCCACCGCGCTGCTCGGCGCGGCATTCGCGATCGCGTTGCCGTTGCCCGCGCTCGCGCCGGGCATGCTGACGTTGTGCCTGGTGCTGTTTGCGCTTGGCGCGTCGAACGGCGCGCTCGACGTGTCGATGAACGGACATGCGAGCGCGATCGAAACACGCTGGCGCGCGCCGATCATGTCGTCGTTTCATGCCGCGTGGAGCGCGGGCGGCCTGCTTGGCGCGGCGAGCGGCGCGATGTTGCAGAAAAGCGGCGTCGGCGTCATGGGCGGGCTGTTCGCGCCCGATCTGTTGATCGCGGCCCTGATCATTTTCGCCGCGTCGTTTGCGTTGCGCGATATCGGTCCGCGCGCGGCCGCCGCGTCGAGCGGCTTCGCATGGCCCGACAGCAGCGTGATGAAACTGGCGCTGCTCGCGTTCATGTGCATGCTCGTCGAAGGCGCGGTGGCCGACTGGAGCGCGGTGTACCTGCGCTCCACGTTGAACCAGGAAGCGAGCGTCGCCGCGATCGGCTACTCCGCGTTCGCGTTTTCGATGGCGGCCTGCCGGATCGCCGGCGATGCATCGGTGCGGCGCTTCGGTTCGAGCAAGGTGGTCGCGCTCGGCGGTCTGATCGCGCTCGCCGGACTCGCGCTCGTGCTGAGTCTGCCGACGGTGCTGACCGCGTGCGTCGGCTTCGCGATGGTCGGCATCGGTCTCGCGAATATCGTTCCGGTGATTTTCAGCGCGGCGGGTCGCTCGAGCGCGACGCCGGCGATCGGCGTGTCGATGGCGGCCACGTTCGGCTATGCGGGCTTTCTGGTCGGGCCGCCGCTGATTGGTTTCGGTGCCGGCGTGCTCGGCCTGCGCGCGGCGCTGGGCGTGCTCGTGATGGCCACGCTGATCGTGTCGCTGCTGGGCGGCAAGGCGGTGCGCGCCGCGCAACCCGCGTAGCCAGCGTTATTTCGCTTTCTTGTCGAGCACCGCAAGCGGCTTGCGAACGGGTAACGCATCGCGTGCCGCATGCTGACCCAATGGCCAGCTGAACGCGCCGAGCAGCGAGTTCGGCTGCGTACCATCGTCGAGACCGGTGGCGGGCCACTCGTGTTTCGCGGGCACCCAACGCGTGCCGAACACGTGATCCCACATCGGCAATAGCTGCGTGAAGTTGTGATTGAAATGCTCGGCGCGAATCGAGTGATGCAGCCGGTGATACTGCGGATTGTTGACCCACGTGACGTAGCGGCCAAGGTCCATGCGCAGATTCAGATGCGCGAAATAGTTGCCGAACATGAACACGAACGAGGTCGCACCGACGATCCACGGCTCGACCTTGAACAGTACGCCGACGAGCGGATAAAGCAGGCAGCCCTTGAGCAGCACTTCTATCCAATGATGCCGCAACGTGATCGTCACGTTGAAATCCACCGCGCTATGGTGCAGCGAATGCAGCTTCCACAGGATGGGCCATGTGTGCTGCAAGCGATGAAACGCGTATTCGAGGAAATCGATCGTCAGCAGCACGATCACGAACGAAGCGAGCGCGCCCCACCCGCGCGACACCAGCGCCACCATCCCGCCGCCGAGTGCATTGACGATCGCGACGCTCGCGGCCGCCGTCAGCGGCTTCGTGGCTTCCGCCAACGCCAGATACAAACCCGCGTACGCCATGTTCAGACGCTGCCCCGCGCGCGATTGCAGCAATGCGGCCGGCCAGCGACGCTCGAGCAACGCACCGACGCCCATCATGACCAGCACGAGCGCGTAGGCTTGCAGCCACAGGCTCGCGTGGTGCAGCAATGCGGGAAATGGGCTCGACGCTAACATGGAATTCCCTGATGCGGCGGTCGTTAGCATGATCTTCGCAGCCCGCCGGCCCGCGCGCAAGCGCCCTTTAGCGGGGGCCCGCCGCGAATTCGGCTTCACCCGCAAGCACGGAAAAAAAATGGCGGGGTCATCGCTTCACGCCGTCACGATCGCGAGCGGACGTTAGATGCAGCCGTATCGTCCGCTCGCGTCGTCGTTGTTTGTCGACATCCGTTTGCTATTGGCCCCGCCGCACCTCGCAAGTTGCGCCAAGCTCCCCGGGCGCGAATCGCGAAGACTTTTGCTGCCGTCGGCATTTGTTCACTGCGTGAAATCCCGGCTGCAACATATGTAGTTCTTGTGCATTCGTCATTGCAATGGCTATGCCATGCTGGGATGAAGGCTTGCTACGTATGGAGAAATGCCTGCCGGGGCAGTTCGAAGCGGGCCTGATCGCACGCGATGCATCGGAAATGAGACGCCGCGGGGATGCCCCGACGCCTTCGTGCTGGCTCGCACACGTCGTTCGACGCGCGCGGGAATACCCGAACGCGCATTGACGGACCAAGGTTTGCGACCCGTACCAGTCAACATGCCGACACGTCATGCGACGAAAGCGCGCCTGAATCATGCGGACCGGCGTGTCGCAAAGTTGCGACGGCCAGCGGCTTACAGCAGCGCGGTCAATTGCGCGACACGCGACTCGAACTGCCGTAATTCATCGCCGGCAAGCGACCTCTTCCGCGGCAGGTCGACCTTGAGCGGATCCTGCGGCACATCGTTCACGGTGTACGCGGGAGCTTGCGCAGCGGGCATGACCGGTGCGGGTGCCGACGCCGGTATCGGCACGCGGGCAACGGCCTGCGTCGAGTCCTTGCTCAGGAGCGACGCGTCGGGGTCGCCGTTGCGCGACCGGGTTACGACAACGAAGCAAGCATGTTCGACAGCCGTCGGACATGGGCCTTGAACGCGTCGCTCGTTTCGCGGTTCGTGGTGGGATTCAGATGCGAGCTTTCGGCGAGTTGCGCCTGCTCGTGAAAGTCGTTGGCGATCCTGCGCTTGATATCGTCGGGCAGCGACCGCACGATGGAGACCAGCAAAGCCTCTTCGGCATGCAGCATGCCGAGAATCGAATGTGTGTCCATACGGGAACCTCCGTGGGGAACAGCGTCGGTGCCGGCCGGCAGTGGCGCCGGCGCTCCTCATGTTACCCCGTTGGTTCCGCGTCGTTGGTCGTGCGCGTTACTCGGCGATCGAATAGCGCGACGGGCGAGCACGCGGCTGCTCCGCCTCACGCTCGACGCGCGGACTCGCGCCGCGGATGAACAGGACCGCGCAAAACGCGACCATGGCCCAGATGCAAAGAATGACGGTCAAAGCGCTCATGTCAGTTTCCGGTACTTCGGGATAGTACGGTGATGCTGCTGCGTAGGCTGTCAATGCAGCGTGGACCGCTCGGGCGCACCGAACAGCAGCTCATCGATCAGGGCGGTCGTGAACGTCAGCTGCGTTTCGAGCGATTGGCGCGCGGCTTGCGCGCCCGCTTCGTCGCTCCGGGCGACGGCCGCGTGTGCCTGCGTGGCCAGACGCACGATGGCTTCGGAACCGCGTTGCAGTTCGCGCATCGCGCGGTCGTCCGGATCCGGCGTCGGCTGATCCCGTTCCGAGGTAGTGAGTTCCGGCAGGTCGGCGTCGAACCGGCGGGGTTTGTTGTGACGGGAAGACATCCGGGGCTCCTGACGGAAAAGCGCGATACGCGCGACGGGACGAACCCAGTGTGCGCCGCCCCCCCGCGCTTCAAGCTTCAATTCACCGAACAGAAGCCGAATCTGAAGCCAATCCGGGGGGCTTCGGGAAAAACGAGGGTTTTTACCGAGCAATTAGCGCAGGTGGGCCGCAAATCCCGTCGCCGGGGCGTTGGAATTCGCGGCAGCGGCAGGAAAACGTCTACCTTGCCGGCGCGGAAAAGACTTTGAGCGGCCTCAAGCTGCCGGAACAACATCGATGCGCAATGCCTCGCCGCCAGCGGCAATCGCCAGCAGGTGATCGACGTTCGGATGCGCGCCCGGACGGTTGCGCGCGTCGGCCGTATGCTCGGCAAACAGCGCGAGGCCGTGTTCGGCCGCCTTCGCGTCGAGCGTGCCGAACACGCCGCGCAGGTAGTTGTACAGCGCGAGCGAGCCCTGCTTGCCAGGTTTGTTCTCGATGCTAGCGACCACGGTACCGCTGCCATTGACCAGATCGATGCGTGCGATGCCGTCGATCGCCGGCATTCTGGCGAGATTTTCCTTGAAAACGTTGCTCGGTTCGATCATTGAAACCACTCCTTCCGTTCTAAAAAATGCATGGCGGCCCGTATCTTATCCGATGGGCGGCGAGCGGGCGAATTGGTGGCCACGACGGATCGGCACGCGCATCTGATACCTGGTGTACTTCTCCTGTACGACCAACCCGTTCGCGTTGACGGGCGGCGCCAGCCGCACGCTGACGTGGACGCTGAAGTACGCTGATCCGGCCTGATAGCGGCAGGCGCCTTCCTTCCTGTTTTCAGGCAGGAAGGCCTCGTTCGATGGTTGATACGGGTAGCAGCCATACCCGTAGCAGAAGTTGGACCTCGCGAGCGAAGTCGGCGAAGGCAAGCGGCCTCTCGATAGTGCGCGCGCGGCGTTGAATGCCGTTATGCAGCGGGTCAACCCGGCGTCAGCTGAAAAGCGTTGATCGAGAAGTCAGCGTGCGAGCAGCGGTTCGCCGCGCCGAAAAAAAGCCCGCTTCCGCGGGCAACCCTTCTCTACGCAGCAGCGCCACGCGTGAACAGCATCACCCCTTCGTCGCGCCAAACGTCAGACCCGCGACGAAATGCTTCTGCATCGCAAAGAACATCATGACCGATGGCAGCGCCGCCAGAATCGATCCCGCCGAAACGAGATTCCACGCGGTCGTCCACTGCCCTTTCAGCGCGGCCACGCCGACCGTGATCGGCGCGGCGTCATCGCCTTGCGTCAGACACAAGGCCCAGAAATAGTCGTTCCACACGAACGTGAACACGAGGATCGCCAACGCCGCGAGCGCGGGACGAATCAGCGGCAGCACGATCCTGAAGAACACGGTCCACTCGTTTGCCCCTTCGATGCGCGCCGCCTCGACCAGCTCGAATGGCAGCTGCTTGATGAAGTTGCGCAGAAACAGCGCGCAAAAGCCGGTCTGGAACGACACATGAAACAGAATCAGCGCGCTCACGGTATTGAACAGACCGAGTTGCAACGACAGATCCCGCACCGGAATCATCAACACCTGGATCGGCACGAAGTTGCCCGCGACGAACGTCGCGAACAACGTCGAATTGCCGCGAAAGCGATAGATCGCCAAGGCAAAGCCCGCCATCGCCGCGAGTGCGATCGAACCCACTACGGAAGGAACCGTAATCAGCACGCTATTCCAGAAGTAATGCAGCATCGGCGACGTCGTCAATGCCTCGCGATAGTTATCGAACATCGCGAAGTGCTTCGGCCATCCCCAGTAATTGCCCTCGCTCAGTTCTTCGGTCGAACGCACGGACGTGACCAGCACCGCGATCATCGGCAACAGCCAGATCACGAGTGCAATCGGCAACGTCAGTTTGTATGCGCGGCGCGTGGCCGGCCTCCATTTGTCGATCGGAATCGGAAACATCAGCGGCTCCTCATTGCTCGGCGCGCAGCATCCGCCGCAGGTGATAGACGATGTACACGAGCATGATGCCGAACAGCACCACCGCGATCGCCGCCGAATAGCCGATGCGGTAGTACTTGATCGCCTGGTCGTACATGAAATAGGCGAGCACCGTCGAGCTTTCGAACGGACCGCCGCCCGTCATCACCGAAATCAGATCGAAGCTGCGCAGCGCGCCGATGATCGTCACGACGATCGCCATGAACGTCGTAGGCCGCAACTGCGGCAGGATGACATGCCAGAGCATCGACCAGCCCTGCGCGCCTTCCATTCGCGCAGCTTCGATCTGCTCGGCGTTCAACGTGGTCAAGCCGGTCAGATAAAGAATCATGCAGTACGCGGTTTGCGGCCACAGCGCCGCGAACACGATGCCGAGCGTCGCATAGCGCGGATCGCCGAGCACCGGCACGCCGTGGCCGAGCATCATCGCGAGCAGGCCGAAGGTCGGATCGTAGAACCATGAAAAGATCAGTCCGACCACGACGCCCGACAACACGAATGGCGCGAAAAACAGCGACTTGACGATGCGGATGCCCGCCACCGCCTGATTCAGATACAGCGCGACGGCGAGGCCCATCGGCGGTGCGAGCAAAAACAGCACGAGCCAGATCAGGTTGTTCTTGAGCGCCGTATAGAACGTGGGCGTATGAACCAGCTCGATATAGTTCGCGAGGCCGACGAAGGTCGGCTCGGTCATCCCATCCCAGTTGAAGAAGCTCAGACGGATCGTCGAGAGGATCGGCCACACCACGTACACGGCCACCATGAAGCAGGCCGGCGCGAGAAACAGGAACGCGGCGCGCCGCTGCCGCCGTGCGGTCGGCGTCGGGCCGCGCCGGCGCGACGCGACCGACGCGCCGCTCAGCGCACCGCTCGACGCCGGCAAGCCCGGGCCGCCGGGTTCAACAGGACCGTCGACGCTACGACGGCTGACGGAATGCGACACGATCAATCTCCCGATCCAATCCGATGCATCGGACAGCGGCCTTGCGGCCGCCGCCGCTCACTTCTTGTAGATACGCTGACGCGTCTGCTCGAGCTGCGCGAGGATGTCGTCCAGTTTCGACGGATCGGAGACGAACTGCTGCATCCCCTTCATCCCTTCGTCGGCCATTTCCTTCGTCATGTCGCGATCGTAGAACTGCGCAATGCCGCCCTTCGTGTTCGACAGGATCTGGAAGCCGATCTTCGAAATCGGATCTTCAGGCTCCGGCGATTTGCTGTTCGCCGACAACGAGCCGAGTCCCTTTGCGAGTTGCGCACCGATCTGAGGCGTCTCGACGAACGCAAGGAACGTGTGCGCATCGGACTTGTTCTTCGCTTTCGACGGAATATGCAGCGATTCGACCGGTCCATCCTCGGCGGTCGGCACCTTGGAGTCGATGATCGGGAACTGGAAGTACCCCATTTGCGGCTTCACGTTGTCCGGGAAACCCGCCGCAATGAACGTCCCCATCAGCATCATGGCAGCCTTGCCCTGGAACAGGAACGGCTGCACCGCGTCGAGATCGTAGGACAGTGAATTGTTGATGAAGTAGCCGTCGTCGATCAGTTGCTTCCACGTCGTATAGACCTTCTTCACGCGCGGATCGGTGTACGGAATTTCGCCGGCCATCAGCTTCTGGTGAAACGCATTGCCGTTCAGGCGCAGATCGAGATAATCGAACCAGCCGGCCAGCGTCCAGGCATCGCGGCCCGCCACCGCGATCGGCGCAATGCCGGCGGCCTTCAGCTTTTTCGCGGCGTCGAGAAACTCGTCCCACGTTTTCGGCTCGCCCTTGATGCCGGCCTTCTCGAACAGGTCCTTGCGATAGAACATCCCCCACGAGTAGTACACGGTCGGCGCGGCATACTGCTTGCCCTTGTACGACGATGCTTCCTTCGTCGACGCATACATGTCGTTCCAGCCGTTCTTCTGCCAGTCGCCGGTCAGATCCTCGAACAGGCCACGCTGCGCGTAATACGCCATACGCTCGCCGTCGTGCCAGTTGACGATATCGGGCGCGACAGTCGAAAGCCAACCCGGCAACTGAACCTTGTAGGCTTCCTCATCGATGAACGATACCTTCACGTCGATCCCGGGATGCGCCTTCTTGAACTCGTCGACCACCTGCTGCCAAACCGCGCGCTGGCTCGCGCCCTTGTACGCGATGTTCATCGCGAGCGTGGCCGCCTGCGCGGTGCCGACGACCGAGGTCCCCGCGGCAACCGCGGCCAGCGCGAGCGCCAACAGAATCTTGCGTGGTTTCAGTTTCATCCTGACTGTCTCCTTCTTTCCATGGTTTTTACGTCGTTGTCGCTTCTATATCGAATGACTGCGTGGAATTGCCAAGGCCAGACTTCTATTGCGAGCGGTAGACCGCTACCCCTTGCGGCGCCACCTCCCGGGAGCCGATCACGAATGCGTCGTCGGAAATGTCGTCGAGCGTGTGGGTGCTATCGCCATAGTTGAACACATACGTCAGTCCGCCGCGACGGCTGATGCGCACGCTGTCGCCGAGTGCCTGCGTTTCGAGGCCCGCTTCCTGCGCGATGCGCGCGAACAGGCGCACGGTCAAGGCGTCGTCGAACAGGCTCGCAAAGTAGTGATACGCGCCGCTTCGCACGTACGCCGGATGATCGTCCGCGAAACGCGCGCGCACGTCGAATGAAGATGATGCATCGCTGTCGATGAAATCGCGCCAGTGTCGCGCGAAGCCCTCGGCGGCACCGCCCTGCTGTTCGAGCACCACGGCTTCGGTCACGTTCGGCCGCATCGATTCGACGCGCCACACGCGCAGCGGCAGCACCGACGTCAATGCGCCCGGCGGCAGATTCGCCGGAATCCGCAGCTCGCGCGTCTTCGATCCGGTGCGTGGACCGAGCACGACCTGCGCGCCCGAGCGCGCGAGACGTTCGGCGAAATCGTCGGGCACGACCGGCAGCGGCGGCACGACGACGAGGCTATAACCATCGAACGATGCATCGGCCGGCACGACATCGACGTCGAGTCCGAGCGTGCGCAAAGCCGAGTAGTACTCGAATGCGAACCGCGGATAGTGAAAGTCCGCGCCCTGCGGATGAATCTCGAACAACCACTTCGCTTCATAGTCGTAGACGAGCGCGACTTTCGAGCGGATCGACGCATTGGCATCGGCGTTCGCGGCGAGCACCGCGTGAATTTCCGACGCCACCCGCGATGCTTCATTGCCGCCGACGTCGAGCCGGTTGTCGGGCGTATTGAGGCCCGCATGCATCTGCTCCTGCGCGAACGGCGCCTGACGCCAGCGGAAATACGACACGCAGCCCGCGCCGTGGGCGAACGCTTCCCAGCTCCACAGCCGCACCATGCCCGGCAGCGGCGCCGGATTCCACTGCGCCCAGTTCACCGGTCCCGGCTGCTGCTCCATCACCCAGAACGGCAGCTTCGACATGCCGCGATACACGTCGTGATTGAACGACGCGAAGTCCGGATGACCGCTGCGCAACCAGCGCGCCTTGATGTCCGGCGCGAACCACTGCTCTTCGAGCGCGCCGAGCGGATAGCTGTCCCACGTTGCGACGTCGAGATCGGCCGCGACCTTGTAGTGATCGAACTCGGTGAAGAGCTGCATGAAGTTGTGCGCGACGGGCCGCCCCGGCGAATGCGCGCGAATGATCTCGACCTGCATGCGGTTGTAGCGCGCCACTTCGTCGGATGCGAAGCGCCGGTAGTCGAGACGATGCGAAGGATGCGCCTCGGTCACGGTGCCGACCGGCGCGTCGATTTCTTCGAAGCCGCGGTACTCCATGCTCCAGAACACTGTGCCCCACGCCTCGTTCAACGCCTCGATCGTGCGATAACGCGCCTTCAGCCACTCGCGAAAGCGCGCGACCGCGGCCGGCGAATAGCTGACCACCGTGTGATGACAACCAAATTCGTTATCGGTCTGCCAGAAAGCGACCGCCGGATGCTTGCCGTAACGCTCGGCCACCGCCGTGCAAATACGACGCGACGCCTCGAAATACGCGGGCGACGAGAAGTCGTAATGACGCCGCGAGCCGAACGCGCGCGGACGTCCATCGGCGCCGACCGGCAGGATCTCCGGATGACGATCGATCAGCCACTTCGGCGGCGTCGCGGTCGGCGTACACATGACGACCTTCACGCCAGCCGCGCCGAGCACGTCGACGGCGCGATCGAGCCAGCCCCAGTCGTATTCGCCGGGAGTCGGCTCGATCCGGCTCCAGGCGAATTCCGCAATCCGCACCTGCTCGATGCCGAGCGCTTTCATCCGGCGCGCGTCGTCGTCCCACATCGACTCGGGCCAGTGCTCCGGGTAATAACAGACTCCAAGACGCATCCCTATGTCCCCAGTGTTTTTCAAGCGTAGTGTTCGACGGATTCGAGCGACGCGGCCGCGAAACCGTCCTCGGTAAACAGATGACAGGCCGTGCGCGACACCCGCAGGCTCGCGCGATCGCCTGGAGCGAGGCGCGTGTTACCGGGCGCCTTGGCGATCAGAACGGCGCCGCCGGGTTGATCGAGGTGCACGTAGCTGTGTTCGCCAAGCTGCTCGACGAGCGATACGGTGCGCGCGAGCACGCCGTCTTGCGACGCGGCCGCATTCGTCGTGGCCGATGCATCGACGAACTCGAGATGCTCGGGACGCACGCCGAGCGTGACCGGCTGCGCTGGCTGCAATCCGGCGCTGCCGACCGGCACACGCACGTTCTCGCCGGTGTGATCGAGCGTGACGAGCACGCCCTGCGCATCGAGTGACGCCACCTTGCCCGGCAGGAAATTCATTCGCGGCGAGCCGATAAAGCCGGCCACGAAGCGGCTTTTCGGGCGGTGATACAGCTCGAGCGGCGCGCCGATTTGCGCGATGCTGCCGTAACGCTCGGTGTCCTTGCCCGAATGCAGCAGCACGATCTTGTCGGCGAGCGTCATCGCTTCGATCTGATCGTGCGTCACGTAGACCACGCTCGCCTTCGCAAACTGCTTATGCAGACGCGCGATTTCGACGCGCGTTTGTCCGCGCAAGGTTGCATCGAGATTGGACAGCGGTTCGTCGAACAGAAACACGCCGGGCTCGCGAACGATCGCGCGGCCAATCGCGACGCGCTGCCGCTGCCCGCCCGACAGCGCCTTCGGCTTGCGCTCGAGCAGTGCCTCGAGTTGCAGGATGCGCGCGGCTTCACGCACCTTGCGTTCGATTTCATCCTTCGGGGTCTTCGCGAGTTTCAGGCCGAACGCCATGTTCTCGAACACGCTCATGTGCGGAAACAGCGCATAGCTCTGGAACACCATCGCTACGCCGCGCTGCGCGGCCGGCACGTCGTTGACCATCTTCCCGCCAATCGACAGGTCACCGTCGGTCACATCCTCGAGCCCGGCGATCATGCGCAACAGCGTTGACTTGCCGCAACCCGACGGGCCGAGAAACACGCAGAACTCGTTTTCGCCGATGTCCAGATCGACGTTGCGGATCACCGGCACACCGTCGCCATACGCCTTCTGCACGCCTCGTAACGAAATGCTCGCCATTGCATCGACTCCGTGATTTAATCGGTGCGAAGTCGGAGATTAAGCGCTTAATCAGCATGACCGAAAAATCGATCGCAAGGCGATCGTTGGTCTGTCTCCGATATCGTTTTGTACGTTGTTCGATGACAGATGTTGCCGCGCCTCGCGCCGCGACGCAAATGTCGGACAGCCATCCCAAATACTGACCATATCATGCCCACACTCAGCGAAGTCGCGCGTCATGCCGGCGTCACGCCTGCGACGGTGTCCAACGTGCTGCGCAAGCGCGGCCGCGTTGGCGAAACGACCCGGCAACGCGTGCTCGAGGCAGTCGCGGCGCTCGGCTATCGCCCGCATCTCGCCGCACGCGCGCTCGCCGAGGGCCGCGCGCCGACGCTCGCGCTTATGGTGTCGAGCATCGCGAATCCGTTTTATCCGGAGTTCGCGCTCGCGGTCGAACGCGCTGCGCGTACGAGCGGCCACTTCGTGATCATCTGCAATACCAACGACGATCCGCTAAGCGGCCGCGCGTACCTCGACCAGATCGCCGGCACCTTGTCCGAAGGCGTGCTCGTGACCAACGCGAACCTCGATTTCGCCGATCTGCACGAGACCGAAGCGCGCGGCACGCCGGTCGTGCTGTGCATGTGGGAGCGGCCCACCGAGCCGCCCGGGCTGCCGTGCGTCGCGGTCGATTTCCGGCTGGCCGGCAAGCTGGCCGGCGAGCATCTGCTCGAGCTCGGGCATCGGCGCTTTGGTGCGATCGTCGGCAGCAAGGTGTCGGGCATTCACGTGGCGCGCTTCGAAGGTTTCGTCGACGCGTTGCGCGCGGCCGGTGTGACGAGAAATCGCGTGCGACACGCGGCCGACACGATCCACGGCGGCTACCTGGCGGCCCGCGCGCTGCTCGAAGCCGATCCGCAACTCAGCGCGATCTTCGCGACCAACGATTTGCCTGCGCTCGGCGCGATGCACGCGGCCGCGGATCTGGGCCTGCGCGTGCCGCACGAACTGTCCGTGATCGGCATCACCGACATCCAGCTCGCGCGCGAGTCGCGCCCCGCACTGACGACGGTGGCGGTGCCGACGGTCGAGGTCGCCGGACTTGCAGTGGAACTGCTGCGCGAGCTGATCGAGACTTCGTACGGACAGCCGGGACGCGTCGAGCGGGACATGCCGGCGCCCGTGCCGATGCGGATTTCGTCCGAGCCGAAACTGGTCATGCGCGCGTCGACGGCCGCACCGCGTTCGCGTTGATGTGACGGTGACAGCCGCGCCGCAACGTTGCAGTTCGTAGCAGTTCGTAGCAGTTGGACCAGGCTCGGCCAGCTTGCCGCGCGTCAACTCGCGTGACGGGGCCGGCGCGCACCGACCGCCAACGCAATACAGGCCAATCCCGCGGAAACCGCCGCGAACGCGACGTTCGCCCACAAATGTCCGACCCGGGTCGACAGCAGCGCTATGCCGACCGCCGGCAACGAGTTGCCGGTGTAACAGCAGAGCAGATACGCCGATAGCAATTCGGCGCGTTGGTCCGCGGGCGCGATCCGGTTGATCTCCTGCAAGCTGCCGCGAAACCCGAGCGCGGCTGCGATGCCGCACAGCGCCGTCGCCGCGCTCAGCACTACGATCGACGCGACGACCTGCGCCCACAGCAGCAACGCGAGACTCGGCGGCAACAGCCACAGTCCGGCGAGCATCGCGGTGCGAGCGGCGAGTTTCGACGTGACCATCACGGTGATCGTGCTCGCGGCGAACAGTTCGGCGACGAGCGCCCCGCTCAGCGCGGGGCTGTGCAGATGCATGCTGTTCGCGATCAGATTGGGCAACAGCGCCGCGAAAAAGCCGAGCAGCGCGAAGGTCGCGAATGCGGTGACGGCAGGCACGACGAATGCCACGCGCAATTGCGCGGGCACGCCGATGCGTGGCGCGAACGACACCTGTGCAAACGTCCGGGCACGCGCCTGGACCGTTTCGCATGCGAGCGCCGCCAACGCCGCGGTGACCAGAAGCGTCAACAGATAAACGACGAACACCGTGCGCAATGGCCAGGGCGCGAATTGCGCGAGCAGACCAGTCAGCAGCGGTCCCACTCCGAGCCCGGCCAGATTGACCGCCGCGGCAAGACGGCTGGCGGGCGCCTTGTCGGCGCCGGCGTGCAATTCCGCGATCCACGCGGTCGCCGTGGCGGCACCGACGCCGATCGCAAGGCCGCTCGCCGCCCGGGCGACGAAAAGCCACGTCGCATGCGTGGCGAACAGAAAACACGTTGTGCTCGCGGTCGCGGCTGCGAGCACGAGCAGACTGACCGATCGGCGCCCGGCCTGGTCGGACACGCGACCGAATAGAAACAAAGCGCCGAGATTGCCGATCACGTAGGTCGCGTACACGAGCGTGATTGTCAGATCGGACAAGCCGAACCGGCGTTGATAGAGCGGATAAAGCGGCGTGACCATCGTGCTGCCCGCGTACAGAACGCCGATCACGAGGGCGGCGGCGATCAGCGATGCGCGGGAGCCGAGTCGTCGCTGCCACCAGTGCGAAGGCATGGGTCTCTCCGAAAGGTTCGCATTCTGTCGACGCGAGCAAGCGCTGTTCCGCCGCAACCGCTCGCAAACATTCATCGCCCACTGAAAAAGCGCGTTACGCACCACGAATTGCGTTGAAAAACCACCGCTGACATTTCAACCCGCTTTCAGACGGGCCAGGACTTTCCCCAAGCCGAGAAGCGCCGCTTCGCACTGCAGCACAGCGCGAAAGCATTACCACACAAGGCTCTCAGTCTGCACGCGGTTCGCGGCGCGGCGAATTTCCGCGTTCACATTTCCTTGACGAGCAGTCGCGGGCCTGCTGTACTAAATCAACCAAAGTGATTTAGGCGATTTCCTTCGGACCACATTACGTCGAAGCGTCATCGTCAAACGTCAAGCCCGCAGCTTCGCAGTTTCGATCTATCTGCAGTCCCATACGTCGTTGCCAATAACCGGAGGAGCGTCTCATGAATCTGAATTTCCACAGGCGTCCTGTCGCCAGGACAATCGCGTCGATGTGCGCCGCGGCCGCGGCGCTGTGGTGCGCAAGCGCGAGTCAGGCCGCCGACCAGCCCGTCATCGGCCTGATCACGAAGACCGATACGAACCCGTTCTTCGTCAAGATGCGCCAGGGCGCGGACGCGGCCGCGTCGAAAGACGGCGCGAAACTGATCACGGCCGCCGGCAAGTTCGACGGCGACAACGCGAGTCAGGTCACCGCGATCGAAAACATGATGACGGCCGGCGCGAAAGCAATCCTGATCACGCCGAGCGACACCAAGGCGATCGTGCCGAGCATCAAGAAGGCGCGCGCGGCCGGTGTGATGGTCATCGCCCTCGATACGCCGACCGATCCGCAGGACGCAACCGACGCCCTGTTCGCCACCGACAACTTCAAGGCCGGCGTGCTGATCGGCAAATACGCGAAGGCCGCGCTGAACGGCAAGCCCGCGAAGATCGCCACGCTCGATCTCGCGCCGGGCGTGTCGGTCGGCGTGCTGCGCCACAACGGCTTCCTCGAAGGCTTCGGCGTCAAGGAAGGCGACCCGTCGATCGTCTGCAGCCAGGACACCCGCGGCGATCAGGCGAAAGGCCAGACGGCAATGGAAAACTGCCTGCAGAAAGCGCCCGACATCAACGTGGTCTACACGATCAACGAACCGGCCGCGGCCGGCGCGTATCGCGCGCTGAAGGCGGCGGGTAAGGACAAGGGCGTGATGATCGTGTCGATCGACGGCGGTTGCGAAGGCGTGCGCAACGTGAAGGCCGGCGCGATCGCGGCGACCTCGCAGCAGTATCCGCTGAAGATGGCCGCGCTCGGCGTCACCGCCGGCGTCGACTACGCGAAGACCGGCAAGAAGGTGTCCGGTTATCACGACACCGGCGTCACGCTGATCACCGACAAGCCGATGTCCGGCATCGACAGCAAAGACACGAAGTTCGGCCTCGACAACTGCTGGGGCAACAAGTAACGCGCATTGCACAGCGGCCCGTTGCGCGTCGCACCGGGCCGCCAATTGATTTGCAGCGTGACCTTCATGTCACGCTCATGTACCGAGGACTGCCATCATGTCGACCCCTTCCGCGCCCGCCGGCCGGCCGCGCCCGTCTTTCACCGAGCACCTGCCGTCGCTGTCCGAAATCGGACCGCTGATCGCGCTGGTGCTGGCCTGCGCATTCTTTGTCTCGCAGAGCAGCCGCTTTCTATCGTTCCAGAACCTGTCGCTGATCCTGCAACAGACAATGGTCGTCGCGGTCATCGCGATCGGCCAGACACTGATCGTGCTGACCGGTGGCATCGATCTGTCCTGCGGCATGGTAATGGCCTTCGGCTCGATCATCATGACGAAGTTCGCGGTCGTGCTCGGCGTGCCGCCGATCCTCGCGATTCTGTGCGGCATCGGCGCCAGCACCTTGTTCGGCTTACTGAACGGTCTGTTGATCACGCGCATCAAGTTGCCGGCGTTCATCGTCACGCTGGGTACGCTGAACATCGCGTTTGCGCTCACGCAGATCTACTCGAACGCGGAAAGCGTGTCGAACCTGCCCGATGCGATCATGTTCCTCGGCAGCACGTTCAGGCTCGGACCGGCGGAAGTCACGTACGGCACCGTGCTGACGCTGCTGATGTATCTGGGCACGTGGTTCGTGCTGCGCGACACGGTGCCCGGCCGGCATCTGTACGCGCTCGGCAACAACGCCGAGGCCGCGCGACTGATGGGCCTGTCGTCGCAGCGGATTCTGCTGACCGTCTACACGCTTGCCGGCGCGATCTACGGCATCGCCGCGCTGCTGTCGGTAGCGCGCACCGGTGTCGGCGATCCGCAGGCCGGGCAAACCGAGAACCTCGACAGCATCACCGCGGTCGTGCTCGGCGGCACGAGTCTGTTCGGTGGACGCGGCTCGATCGTCGGCACCTTGCTTGGAGCGCTGATTGTCGGCGTATTCCGTAACGGCCTGACGCTGATCGGTGTTTCCTCGGTGTACCAGGTATTGATCACCGGCATCCTCGTGATTCTCGCGGTCGCCGCCGATAAACTCTCGCACCGCGGCCGTTGATCCCGCACAGGAGCCCTGTCATGTTGACCTCCGCCTCCCCTTCCACGTCCGCTGCGATGCCGGTTCTGCAGGCACGCGGGCTCGTCAAACGTTACGGCAACGTGATCGCGCTCGACGGTTGCGATTTCGAAGTGCTGCCCGGCGAAATCCTCGCGGTGATCGGCGACAACGGCGCGGGCAAATCGTCGCTGATCAAGGCGCTCTCGGGCGCCACGGTGCCCGACGAAGGCGAGATTCTGCTCGACGGCAAACCGGTCAAGTTTCGCAGTCCGCTCGATGCGCGGGCACAAGGCATCGAGACCGTATACCAGGAACTCGCCGTCGCGCCGGCGATGAGCATCGCCGAAAATCTGTTTCTCGCCCGCGAATTGCTGAAGCCCGGCTGGCGCGGCTCGCTGTTCAAGATGATCGACAAGCGCCGCATGCTCGACGAAGCGACCGCGGCCATGAAGGATCTGCAAATCGGCATCCGCTCGATGCGCCAGGCGGTCGAAACGCTGTCCGGCGGCCAGCGCCAGGGCGTCGCCGTTGCACGCAGCGCGGCATTCGCGCGCCACGTGGTGATTCTGGACGAGCCCACCGCCGCGCTCGGCGTAAAGGAAGGCAACATGGTGCTCGAACTGATCCGGCGCGTGCGCGAGCGTGGCCTGCCGGTGATTCTGATCAGCCACAACATGCCGCACGTGTTCGAGATCGCGGACCGCATCCATATCCAGCGGCTCGGCCGGCGCGCGGCGCTCGTCAATACGAAGGACGTGCACATGTCGGAAGCGGTCGCGATCATGACCGGGGCGAAGGAAGCCGACGTGAAGGCGATCGCATGACGCGCCGCCCAATCCGCTGAGCCACGAGGCCGGTACACGACAATGGACACCCCCAGCACCAGCAGGCGTTCGCCGGTCAAACGCACGGTCGGTTCGAATCAGGTCGGCATGCGGCAATTCAACGAGCGCATCGTGCTGCAAACGATCCGCTTGCATGGACCACTGCCGAAGGCCGAGGTCGGCCGCCTCACGCGTCTTTCGATGCAGACGGTGTCGATGATCGTCGACCGGTTGATCGCCGACGGCCTGCTCGAAAAGCACGCGCGCGTGCGCGGCAAGATCGGCCAGCCGTCGGTGCCGATCGCGTTGTGCGCGGACGGCGCGTACACGATCGGTATCAAGGTCGGACGCCGCAGTCTCGACGTGCTCGCGATGGACTTCGCCGGGCGCATCGTATGCCGCGACGTATTCGAGTATGCGTATCCCGATCCGCGCGCGCTGTTCCCCGCGCTCGAAAACAAACTCGCGCGCGTGAACCAGACGCTCGGCACGAAGGCGGGCAAGGTGGTCGGCGTCGGTGTCGCGGCGCCGTTGTGGCTCGGCGGCTGGCGCGACTTTCTCGGCGCGCCGCCCGACGCGCTCGACGCCTGGAACGACATCGATCTGCGCGCGCGCATCGCGACGATAACCGGCCTGCCCGTCGAGTTCGCCAAAGACACCACGGCCGCCTGCGCGGCCGAACTCGTGATGGGCCAGGGCCGCGGCATCCACAACTTCCTGTATCTGTTCGTTGGCACGTTCATCGGCGGGGGTCTCGTAATCGACGGACGTCTGCATGGCGGTCCACACGACAACGCGGGCGCGGTCGGTTCGATCCCGCTGCGCGAAGGCGGCGCACGCAAACCTGCGCGGCAGTTGCTGCACGCGGCATCGGGCTTCGTGCTCGAACGACTGTTCAGCGATGCGGGCGCGCCGGCGGCCGCGGCGCATGATCATCGCGCGTTGTCGCCCGAGTTGTGGCGGCATACCGAGCGATGGCTCGACAGCGCGTGCCCGGCGATCGCGAATGCGCTAACCAATGCGGCCGCGTTGCTCGATCTCGAAGCCGTCGTGATCGACGGCGAGTTCGACCGGCTACTGCTGCGCGAGATCATTCGCCGCACCGAGCGCGTGCTCGATCGTTTCGAATGGGAAGGGATGGTGCGGCCGCAATTGCTCGAAGGCGCGATCGGCGCCGATGCCCGCGCGATGGGCGGTGCGATTCTGCCGCTATATGCGCATTTCGCGCCGGTGCATGAGCTGTTCCTGAAGCCGGCGGCGTCGGAGGCAGGTTATGACGAGCGGTGAGCGATTCACTGCGCGGCAACTTTCGTCGCCGCGGGCGTCGATCCCGCCGGCGCCGCCGTCACGGTTTTCTGAACCGGCTTGTCGAGCAACGGCTGCAACGCCGGCGCCATCGACTTGAGCAACTGCACCGCCAGCGCACTCGTGAAGTCGTAACGCGCGGCATACGGCTCGTGCACCCACGCGGTCAACGTGCCGTAGAAGCGGTCGCCGAGCGCGAACACGAAGGTCGCGCTGCGATTCACCTTGCGCGACTCGATCAACCGCGCGCCCTTCGCGTACACGTTCAAGCGCTGATCGCCGGTGCCGGTCTTGCCATAGACTTCGAGCGTTTCGCCGTTCGGGAACGTCATGCCTTGCGCGAGACGCCTCGCGGTGCCACCCGTCACGACGTCGCGCAACAGCATCCGCACCTCCCCGGCAATCTCCGGCGACACCTGCTGCTGCGGCGCGACCACCGCGCGCCTGAAATGCGTTTCGTACGGCGTGTCCTTCGCGAAGTCGATTTGCGTCAGCGTTTCGGTCGGCACCTTGTTGCCGCCGTTCGTGATCACGCCGATCAGTTGCGCGAGCGCCGCCGGACGATCGCCCGACGCGCCGATCGCCGCCGCATACGACGGCGTCAGCGACGCGAACGGATAGCCGAGCGCCTGCCAAGATTTGCCGATCGCGTCGTAGGCGCGCAGCTCGACCATGCGCTTGATGCGGTGATCCTGGGTCACGTGATAGCGCGTCTTGAAGAGCCACGAGTAAGTCGACAGGCGGACGTCCTGGCTCGCGGCTTCGATCTGCGCAAGCGTCGCATCCGGATGCGAGCGCAGGTAGTTCAGCGTCCATAGTTCGAGCGGATGCACACTCGAAATATAGCCGCGGTCGTTCAGATTGAAGCGGTTGATGCCGTACTTGTCGTACAGATTCGCGAGATCTTCGTCGTCGAGCATCGAAGCCGCCGGCGTGTTCTTCAACGCCGCGTACATCAACTTGTTGAACCACGCGTTCGATTGATCCGGCGCGACGCTGCGCAACGCGGTCGCCACTTTCGGGGGCGACTTGCGCACCCCGAGCAGCAATAGCGTGATCTGCTGATCAGGCGTCTTGCCGTGGTACTTCGTGTAGAAACGCTTCATGTACACGCGGCTTTCCTGATCGGCGAAACGCGTCAGGTACATCTTGCGGGTCGCCGGATCGCCGAGCCATTGCGACGACGGCCCGGTGGTCTGCACCATTTCATAGTGCACGATATCGCGCATCAGCCGCACGAACACGAGGTTCACCGAATGCTGGAACGCGCGATGCACGGTCAGGATGCGGCTGTTGTCGTCGGACTCGAAGTTCGTGAAGGTCTGCGCGCCGCCGCCCGTAAAGAACGTTTCGCCCGGGCTCGCCGAGTATTTACGCTCGACCGCGGCGTCGAGCATAGGCTGCAGCGAATGGTCGCGCGTGTGCAGCAGATAGTCGATCGCCCAGCGCGTCAGCCGATCGTTCGGATCGGGCGTGATCGCCTTCAGCTGGGCATTGCTCAGCGATGCGTACCGTGTGTGCAAATCGGTGACGATCTGCAGATACGTGATGACGGTGCGCAGTTTCGCGGTCGAGCCGAGGTTCAGGCGCGCGCCGGAATTGATGTCGAACGGCTGGTTCACGCTATCGGTCTGCACGCGCACGAGGTTCGCGTCGCCGTGCCGCTCGAACAGCGTGAAGCTGTAGGCGATATGCGACGGATCGTCGGACCCGCGCAACATTTCGTAGCCGACGAGACCCGCGGCCTTCGCGCCGTCTTTCGTCGCGGCGGCGGCGAGGCGCTCGGCAACGGCTTGTTGCACGTCATTGTTCAGCGTGCCTGTCGCCTGCACGTCGAGGCGGTCCAGTTCATAGAAACTACGCACGCCGAGCGCGGCGAGCAGATGCGAGCGCATCGACGTGACGGCCTTGCGCGACACGAACGAACCGAGATCCGGTGTGCTGCGCGGCGCGCGATGCAGTTCGACGTGCGCCGCCAGCGCCGCGTCGCGCAACTGCTCGGTGATCACGCCGCCACTCGCGAGCAGCCGCATGTAGCTGTCGGTCAGCCGTTCGAGCTCGGGATAGCCGCGCTGCAGAAAAAACGACGGCGCGCGCTGCGCGATCATCAGCGACAGCACTTCGCGAAACGCCAGACCCTGGTCGGGCAGATTTGCATCGGTCGACGGCGCCTTCAGCAGCCGGTTGGTCTCGCGGAAATCACGCCCATACCAGGCGGCGAGCCCATCGCCGATACCGTTGATTTCGCCGACGCCGGGCTGCGCGGCAAGCGGCACCGAGTTCAGATAATGGACCACGATCTGTTCGCGCGCGGGCAGCGTTTGCGGTCCGTTCAGATAAGCGCGCACCGACGCCGACGCGATTTGCCGCAGCTTTTCCGGGGGCGTCGCGGTGCGGCCCCCCGCCGAGTGACGGAATTTCTCGATCTGCGTCGCGAGCGTGCTGCCGCCGGGCGTCTGCTGATGACGATCGAACACGCGCGCGCCCTGGTCGACGAGCGCGCGGCTGAAGCGCCCCCAGTCGATCGCCGGATTGCGGTTCGGCTGATCCGGATCGAGCAGATAGCGGTCTTCGATGAACAGCAACGAGTTCACCACGAGCGGCGGAATCGCGCCGAAGCTGTCGTACACGCGACCGGGAAACTGAGCGCTGTATAGCGGCACGCCGGTGCCGTCGAACAATTGCAGGCCGGCCGTGTCTTTTTCGTCGTAAGGCAGGAACAGGCCATCATCGGCTAGCGAAAGCATGCGTTCTGAATCGCGCGCCTGCGAGCTGATTTCGAAGCCATGTTGCAACAGACGCTGCTGGATAGCCGGCAACAGCGCGTAGCCGAGGCGCGCGTCGTACGGGCCCTTGTCGGCTTGCGGAAAGCGGATGGAATGACTAGGACCGTCGGTGACCGAAAAAGCGACGTCGCGGGTCAGCTCGGAAAGGTACCGCGCCTGCAGTCGCGAGGTCTCGATCTCGATCTGCACGAGCCGCGCAATCAGCGCCACCGCGAGCAGCAAAAACGCGCCAAGCCCCCATTTGAGCCAACGCCAGCTCCGCACGGTCACGGTGCTGGTCACGCGAAGCGGAAACCGAAGCGGTGGCCGATTCATGGCTGCTCTCCCCGAGCGATGGCCAGGGGGTCGAGCCTGGCTCAGTTCATTCAAAGCAGTGTAGCTCGGAACGAGAAACCCTCATCGGTTCGGATTGATGCGACAGTGTCGCGGCTACAACACCTGCTGGCGTCGGATGACAAAACGCGAACCGGCATGAGATATTGAAGCTCTTTTCACACCAATAACAAACCGCCTTTTCGGGCGGTTTTGCCGTTTCTGGCGGGCCTTGCCGAAAGAAAGTCGCTTTTTGGCTGGCATTCTTACCGGCAACCGGGCGGACGGCTGGGCAACTTGTTTACGGCGCGCCTAAATTCGCGCTTTCGTCTGTGCACGCAACAGCGCGATAAACCGTTCCGCCGGCGGCGACAGCACGCCGCCCTTGCGCGTGACGATGCCGAACGTCTGCGATGGCGATTTGAGCCTGACCGGCACGACGCGCAGCATCTTGTGCCGCACGAACGGCCCAGCAATTGCACTCGGCAGCAGCGAAACGAGTTCGGCGCTGCTTTGCAGCAGTGCAACTGTCACGAATGTGGAAGCCGTCGAAATCGGATTGTCGGGCATCTCGAGGCCGGCGAGATCCATCTCGCGTTCGAGCAGCGCATGCAGCGGCATGTGTGACGGATACATGACCCAGCGATGCCCGGCGAGATCGCGCAACATCATCTCGCGGCGCGGCAACGGCGCATGCTGATAACCGACCACCACCGCCAACGGCTCGTCGCCGAGCGGACGATACTGATACTTCGACGGATCGGCCGCGACCGCCGCTCGGCCGACCACCAGATCGAGCCGTCCGTCGTCGAGCTGCGAGAGCATTCGTGCGCTGGTGTCCTCGACCACTTCGATCGCCAGACCCGGTTGCGCCGCATGCAATTGATTCAGCGCGGGCACCACGCAGTCGGGAATCGCGCCCATGATCGCGCCGAGCGCGAGCCGCCCGCCGCGCCCCGAACGAATTTCGGCGACGTCCTGGCAGAGCGCGGTCAGGTCCGACGTCACGACGCGCGCATATCGGATCACGCAATGACCGAGCTGGTTCGGGATCATGCCGCTTTTCGAGCGCTCGAAAAGCGGCGCGTCGAGCATCGATTCGAGCTCCTGCAGCGCCTTGCTCGCCGCCGATTGCGTCATCGACATCACGCCGGCCGCTTTGTGCAGCGATTTGTGATCGTCGAGCGCGATCAGCAGATGCAGCTGCTTCATGCGCAGCTTCGACAACAGGACGTTGAGCGTGTCTTTCATCGGTGGGGTGAGTCGCAAAAGCGATCACGATATGGAAACAATTCAATATACCCGCGAGGCCCAGCGCCGTATAGTCGCCGAAGGAGACATTCATCCAGTTGCGCCGCCCGTTCGCGGGCTCGAGCGCAATCCTTCCATCCCCGTACGGACCACATCGCCATGAGCCAAGCGTCACACTCTCCCGCCCTGCGCGGCGTCTTCCCCGTCGTGCCGACGATCTTCGACGACGCCGGGCGTCTCGACCTCGAAGGCCAGAAGCGCTGCCTCGATTTCATGATCGACGCCGGCTCGAACGGCCTGTGCATTCTCGCGAACTTCTCCGAGCAGTTCGCGCTGTCCGACGACGAGCGCGACACACTGATGCATCTCGCGCTCGAACACGTCGCGGGCCGCGTGCCGGTGATCGTCACGACCACGCACTTCAGCTCGTACCAGTGCGCGGAGCGCAGCCGCGCAGCGCAGGCCGCGGGCGCCGCGATGGTGATGGTCATGCCGCCGTATCACGGCGCGACGATCCGCATCGGCGAGCGCGGCATCTACGAGTTCTATCGTACGGTGTCCGATGCCATCCAGATTCCGATCATGATCCAGGACGCGCCGGTCAGCGGCACGCCGTTGTCCGCGCCGTTCCTCGCTCGTATGGCACGCGAGATCGACAACGTGTCGTACTTCAAGATCGAAACGCCGCAGGCCGCGAACAAGCTGCGCGAGCTGATCGAACTGGGCGGCGACGCGATCGTCGGTCCGTGGGACGGCGAGGAAGCAATCACGCTGATGGCCGACCTCGATGCGGGCGCGACCGGCTCGATGACGGGCGGCGGTTATGCCGATGGCATCCGCCTGATCGTCGACGCCTATGCGGCCGGTGATACCGAGGCCGCCGCCGCGCACTATCAGCAGTGGCTGCCGCTGATCAACTACGAGAATCGCCAGGGCGGCCTCGCATCGTGCAAGGCGCTGATGAAGGAAGGCGGCGTGATCGGTTCGGACGCGGTGCGTCACCCGCTGCCGCAGATGCATCCGGCGACGCGCGAAGGGCTGTTGAAGATCGCACGCCGGCTCGATCCGCTGGTGTTGCGCTGGGGTCGATAACGCAGAACGAAGCGCGGCGGGGCGCCTGTCGACGTGCGGGCTCACGCGGGCTGGACGGGCACACGCGATTGCCGCTAACCTAGGGCGTGTCCACAAGCTCGCGCCCCATGCAAAGTTTCTACGAAGCCACCGTCACCCGCTCCTCCGCCTGCGCGCCGCTCAACGGCCGACGCAGCGCGCACGTCTGCATCGTCGGCGGCGGACTTGCGGGACTCTCCACCGCGCTGGGACTCGCCGAACGCGGCGTCGAAGACGTCGTCGTGCTCGAGGCGCAGCAGGTCGGCTTCGGCGCATCGGGACGCAACGGCGGCTTCGTGTTCGGCGGCTACAGCCTCGATTGCGCCGAGCTGCTGAAGACGCTCGGGCCGACTCGCGCGCGCGAACTCTATGCGCTGACCACCGACGCGGTCGAGCTGATGCGCAAGCGAATTGCGCGCTGTCGGATCGATTGCGACGCGACCGATGCCGGCGTGATCCTCGCGAACTGGTTCGACGAACCTGCGCGTCTCGAAGCGCAACGGCGTCTGATGCGCGATTCGTTCGGCGTCGACTGGGAACCGATCGCTGCCAACCAACTCGCCGCGCAACTGAAAACGAGCCGCTATCACGGCGGCCTGTTCGAGCGCAACGCGTTCCATTTTCATCCGCTCAAGTACGTTGTCGGCGTCGCCGCGGCGGCCGCGCAAGCGGGCGTGACGATACACGAGCGCTCGCCGGTCGTCAGCTTGCGGCGCGACGGCGCGGGCTTCGTCGTCGAGACGCCGCAAGGTGCGCTCGACGCGCGTCACGTCGTGATGGCGGGCGGCGGCTATGCACGCAACGTGTACGCGCGCGTCGAGCGCGCGGTGCTGCCTATCGCCACCTACGTGATGGCAACGGAGCCGCTCGGCGAACGCTTGCACGACGCAATCGCCACACGCGCCGCGATCTATGACACCCGCTTCGCGTTCGACTACTACCGCCCGTTGCCCGACACGCGCATCCTGTGGGGCGGCCGCATTTCCGTGCGCGACCGCGAGCCCGAGGCGATCGCGCGTCTGTTGCGACAGGACCTGCTGAAGGTCTATCCGCAACTGCGCGACGTGCGCATCGAGCACGCATGGGGCGGCCTGATGAGCTACGCGCGACACAAGATGCCGCAGATCGGCCAAAGCACGGACGGCGTCTGGTACGCGGTCGGTTTCGGCGGACACGGCATGGCGCCGACCACGGTGTCGGGCGAACTGCTGGCCGCGGCTATCTCCGGTGAACGGCCAGTGCCCGACGCGTTCGCGACCTTCGGCCTCACGCGCACGTACGGCGCGCTCGGCCTCGCGGCCGCGCAGCTCACGTACACCGCAATGCAAACACGCGACGCACTCGCCGCGCGCCGCCGGCCCACGCGCCCGGTCGCGTAAGCGCCACGCAAGCTCCTTCCAGATGCCTTCGTCGATGCCCGGGACCCACGCCAGAGGCCCATTTCGCCATGCTAGAATGCGCCGTCACTGCCGCTCGAAACCACAATGAAAAAGGGAAGCAAGGCCGCCGAGCCTGATACCAACGGCATCGTGTCTGGCACGCCGCACGCCGACGCGCGACGTACCGGCGCCAGGCGTACCGACGCCCCGCGTGTGGACGCCCCACGCAAATACGATCCCGAGCAGACTAAGCGCAACATCCTCGACGTCGCGACCCAGGAGTTCTCCGCGATGGGGCTGACGGGTGCCCGCGTCGACGCGATCGCGGAACGCACGAACACCACCAAGCGCATGCTGTACTACTACTTCGGCAGCAAGGAAGGGTTGTACCAGGCGGTGCTGGAAAAGGTGTATGGAGACATTCGCGCGCTCGAACAGGACCTGCACATCAGCGAACTCGATCCGGTCGAAGGCATGCGCGCGCTGGTCGAATTCACGTTCGACTACCACGACCGCCAGCGCGATTTCGTGCGCCTCGTGACGATCGAAAACATTCACGGCGCGAAGTACGTCGAGCAGGTCAAGACGTTCAAAGGACGCAACGTCACCGTGATTCACACGATCGAGGATCTGCTCGCGCGCGGCATCGCGGCGGGCCAGTTCCGCAGCGACATCGATCCGATCGATCTGCATCTGATGATCAGCTCGCTGTGTTTCCATCGCGTGGGCAACCGGCATACGTTCGGCACCGCGTTTGGGCGCGATCCGTCGCATCCGCGGCTGCGGGCGCGGCATCGGGCGATGATCGTCGATGCGATCTTGCGGTTCGTGAAGAAGGACGATTGACCCGGTTGCGCGGCGACCGGCTGAAATGGAAACGGGATGTGGTGAAAGCCACATCCCGTTTTTTATCGCTTCGAGAAACGCAGCCCGTTCAGCGGCTTACTGCCCCGGCAAACCGGTGACGGCAGTCGCCGTGGTCGCCGCCGCACCGCGACGACAACCGGGGATTCGAAGGGAACTACGACCGTCACATGAAGCGACGGCTCGGCGGAAAGACTCAATCCACCAGCACGATCCGCTTGATATCGCCGACGACGAAGATATACGACAGCGCGCCGATCAACGCGATGACACCGATAAACACCAGCGCGCCCACGAACGAACCGGTCGCCGCGACGATCAGGCCCACCACGAGCGGCGTCACGATACCCGCCAGGTTCGCGGCGAAGTTGAAGATGCCGCCGGTCACGCCGAGCAAGCCCTCGGGCGCGATATCCGACACCAGCGTCCAGCCGAGCGCGGCCATGCCCTGCGCGAAGAACGCCACCGACAGAATCGCGATCACCACGACGTTGCTCTCGACATAGTTGGCGAGAATGATCGTCGACGCGAGCAGCAGACCCGCGATGATCGGCAGCTTGCGCGCGACGTTCGGCGATTTGCCACGGCGCAGCAGCCAGTCGGAGAACACGCCGCCGAACATCACGCCGATCGAAGCCGCGATGAACGGCATGATCGCGAAGAAGCCGATCTTCAGCCACGCCATATGACGTTCGGTGGCGAGATACGTCGGGAACCACGTGAGGAAGAACACCAGCGTCGAATTGCCCGCGAACTGGCCGAGGCAGATGCCGGTCAACTGGCGATGCTTGAGCAGTTGGCCAATCGTGCCCCATTGGAAGCCGCTCTTCTTCGATGCCGCCGTATCGCCTGCACCCGCGGCTGCACCCGCGGCCGCACCCGCGACATCCTTGTTGCGTTGCGTGAGACCGCCGCCCGCCTCGATATAGTCGAGCTCTTCCTGATTCGCCGACGGATGATCGCTCGGCTCGCGATACAGCAGCCACCACACCACGCCGAACGCGATACCGACGCCGCCGACCACGAGGAACAGCGAGCGCCAGCCGAATGCGCCCATCAGCATGAACAGGAACGGGCTGAAAAACGCGAGGCCGATATATTCGCCGACCGTGTAGGTGCCGGTCGCCATCGCGCGCTCGCTTTGCGGAAACCACGTGGCGACCACGCGGCTATTGGTCGGAAAGCATGGCGCCTCCGAAACGCCGAGGCCGAGACGGAAGGCGAACAGCCCGCCGATGCTCCCCACGAGCCCTTGCGCGAGCGTGCAGAGCGACCAGAACGTCATCGACAGGAAGTAGGTGAGCTTGCTGCCGAAGCGGTCGAGAAACAGGCCGCCCGGAATCTGCGAGGCCACGTAGCTCCACGAAAACACCGAGAACAGCAGGCCCATCAGCGCGGCGTTGATGCCGAGCTCCTTCGTCAGCTGCGGTGCCGCGATGCCGAGCACGGTGCGGTCGAGATAGTTGATCATCGTGCCGACCGCGAGCAGCGCGAGGATCTTGTAACGGGCTTTCGAACGGCGCGCGGGGCTCGCCGCGTTGTTCTGCGCGGGCGAGCCCGCGGAGCTGGATTGGAACGATTGCGTCATGGCGTGCTTGTCTCCTCGATCAGCTTGGGTGCCGGTCTCTACGCGGCCGGTTAGCGTTGCAACAACGATTGAAAGTGGGTGTAGACGCGCTCGGCGTCCGGCTCGAGGCCCGTGAAAATACGCATGGCGTCGACCGCCTGGTAGACCGCCATGCCGCCGCCACTCAGCGTGCGGCAGCCAAGCGCCTCGGCCGCCTGCAGCAGCGCGGTGCGAATCGGGAAATAGACGATGTCGGCGACCCACAGGTCGCGGTGCAGCAATTCGGCCGGCAGCGGCAGGCCCGGCATTTTAGCCATACCGGTCGGGGTAGCGTGAATCAGGCCTTGCGCGGCGCCGAGCGAATCTTCGAGCGACGTGCCCGCGCTGACCCTGGCTTTCGGGAAACGCGCCTGCAACTCGTCGGCGAGCGACTGCGCGCGGGCGGCATCGACGTCGAACAGCGTCAGCGACTGCGCGCCCATGTTCAGCGCCGCATGCGCGACCGCCGCGCCGGCGCCGCCGGCGCCAAGCTGCACGACGCGTTCCAGCGACACGTCCGGCAGGCCGCGCTGGAACGCACGCGCGAAGCCGGACCAGTCAGTGTTGTGACCGATGCGCTTGCCGTCCTTGAACAGCACGGTGTTGACCGCGCCGAGCGCGCGGGCGTCGTCGGACAGTTCGTCGAGCAGCGGAATCACCGCCTGCTTGCACGGATACGTGATGTTCAGGCCGTTGTAACCCATCCGTTCGGCCGCCGTCAGCAGCTCCGGCAGCGCGGCGGTGTCGAGCTTCTGCGCATCGAGATCGATGCGTCGATAGACATAGTGCAGTCCGAGCTTGCTGCCCTCTTCCTCGTGCATCGCGGGCGTGAGCGAACCGCTGATGCCCGAGCCGATCAGGCCGACCAGAAAGGAGTGGGGAGTGGCCCGCAAGCTCGCCTGCGCATTGGCCAACGCGGCGATCTGCGCGTCGGTCCGGGAATTTCCCCGAGTGTTCGCTTGAGTGTTCGCTTGAGTGTTCGCTTGAGTGTTCATTTCGCCGCCCTATTCTTAAGAATCGTCGCCATCCGTTCCAGCGCGAGCACATAGCCCTGCGTGCCACAGCCGACGATGATCGCGTCCGCCACCGCCGACACGTACGAGTGATGCCGGAACGCTTCGCGCCGATGCACGTTCGAGATATGCACCTCGATGACGGGCTTTTCGATCGCGCTCAATGCGTCGGCGATCGCGACCGACGTATGGGTGTAAGCGGCCGGATTGATCACGATGCCGTCGATCTTGGTGCGCGCCGCGTGCAGCCAGTCGATCAGCTGATGCTCGGCGTTCGACTGGCAGAAGTCGATCGCGAGGTCGAGGCGCTCGCCCGCCTCGCGGCACAGCGTCGCGACGTCGTCGAGCGTTTCCGCGCCATAGATGGCCGGCTCGCGCGTGCCGAGCAGATTGAGGTTCGGTCCGTTCAGGACCAGTACGGAGGCAAAGCTCATGACAACGACTCCCGCAAAATAAGGCGCGACTCGAACCGCGGCACCCGCGGCGGTTCTTCGACGCATGGCGAAGTGTGCGCGCATCGGCCGTCGTCGTCATTCGGGGTTTCTACGAATTTGTACCATCTAGTTAGTTTGTATAGACTATCGAAACTCCCGGATAGTGTGGGGTATTCTGGCCTGCGTCTTGCTTCAGTGCGTAACGAACTAGCTCATTTTTGCGCATTGCAGCAAGCCCGGCAGGCCGCGCCACCAGGCGCGCCGCCGCGGTTTTTCTCTGAGTTTCCCCCTCGTTTGTCCGTTTTTGCAGGAGCCGTTCATGCAACGTTCGATTGCCACCGTGTCGATTAGCGGCACCCTCGTCGAGAAGCTGAGCGCGATCCGCGCGGCGGGTTTCGAAGGTGTCGAAATCTTCGAGAACGACCTGCTGTATTTCGACGGCTCGCCCGCCGACGTGCGCCGCATCGCCGACGACCTCGGCCTGAAGATCATGCTGTTCCAGCCGTTTCGCGATTTCGACGGTGTCAGTCCCGAACGGCTCGAGCGTAATCTCGACCGCGCGAAGCGCAAGTTCGACGTGATGCACGAGCTAGGCACCGACCGCATCCTCGTGTGCAGCAACGTGTCGCCGGACACGATCTGCGACGACTCGCTGATGATCGACCAGTTGGGCGCGCTCGCCCGCGCGGCCGAAGCGGCTGGCGTGGTCGCCGGTTACGAAGCGCTCGCCTGGGGCAGGCACGTAAAGACCTATCGCCACGCGTGGAAGCTTGTCGACGCCGTGAATCATCCGAATCTCGGGCTCGTGCTCGACAGCTTTCATACGCTGTCGCTGAACGACACGCCCGACGCGATCGCCGACATTCCTGGCGAGCGCATCGCGTTCGTGCAGATCGCGGACGCGCCGAAGCTTGCGATGGACGTGCTCGAATGGAGCCGCCACTACCGCTGCTTCCCCGGCCAGGGCGACTTCGATCTCGCGAACTTCACCGCGCAGGTTGTCAAAGCTGGCTACAAGGGCCCGCTTTCGCTGGAAATCTTCAACGACGGCTTTCGCGCCGCCCCCACCACGATCACGGCCGCCGATGGCCATCGCTCGTTGTTGTTCCTCGAAGAGCAAACTCGCGCGCTGCTCGAAGAGCAACAACAGCCGCGCAAAACGACAGGCGGCCTGTACCGCTCGCCCGCCGCGCCCGCGCACGTCGGCTATCAGTTCCTCGAATTCGCGGTCGATCACACCACGCGCGCGCAGCTAGCCGACTGGCTCGGCAAGCTGCGCTTTCGCCAGGCCGGCCAGCATCGCTCGAAGGACGTAACGCTGTATCAGCACGGCGCGGCCTCGATCGTGCTGAACGCCGAGCCCGATTCGTTCGCGAACGCGTTTTTTCAGCAGCATGGTTTGTCGCTGTGCGCATCGGCGTTTCGTGTCGATGACGCGAGCCACGCATTCGAGCGCGCGGCCGGCTTTGGCTACGCGCCGTTCTCCGGCCAGATCGGGCCGAACGAGCGCGTGCTGCCGGCCGTGCAGGCGCCGGATGGCAGTCTCAACTATTTCGTCGACGAAACGCCCGATCAGCCCACGCTGTTCGAGGCCGATTTCGTGCTGACCGACGTCAACGGCCCGACCGAGGTGGGACCGCTCGAGCGCATCGATCACGTGTGTCTGTCGGTGCCGGCGAGTGCGCTCGATACGTGGGTGCTGTTTCTGCGCACCGCGTTCGGCTTCCTGGCCGAGCCGGGGGTGCTCGTTCCCGATCCGTACGGCCTCGTGCGCAGCCGCGCGCTGCGCAGCCCCGACGGCTCGGTGCGGATCGCGCTGAATGCATCGGTGGATCGCCATACGGCGGTGGCCGAGGCGCTGCACACGTATCACGGCTCCGGACTGAACCACGTCGCGTTCAGCACCGGCGACATCTTCAGCGCTCTCCCCGAGTTCGTCGCCGACGGCGTGCCGATCCTGCGCATTCCGCGCAATTACTACGACGACCTCGCGGCCCGCTACGCGCTGTCCGACACGCTGCTCGAAGCGATGCGCGCGAACAATATCCTGTACGACCGCGACGAACGCGGCGGCGAGTTTTTCCACGCTTATACGGAGCAACTCGACCAGCGCTTCTTCCTCGAGATCGTCGAGCGGCGCGGCGGCTATGACGGCTACGGCGCGGCCAATGCGGCGGTGCGGCTCGCGGCGCAGGCGCAGCGGCGCAAGTAACGGGCGGACACCGGAGGCACGACGGCGGCTTCGTCATTGGAAGTCGCCGCGTCGATACGGATTTCGTCTTTTCAGGCGCGCGACCTGCGTCCCCGATCGGGGCAGGCTCGCCGTCTCGATATAATGGCGCCTGCTCAGCCGAATCGCCGAATCAACGCCAGGAGAGATATGAAGAAGTTCGCTGCAGTCCTGTCCCTTTCGCTACTGCTCAGCGCTTGCGCGTATTTTCAGAAAGACCCGGATTCCGGCGAACCCGTCACGGACACGACGACACAGCGTTCCGTCGACGACGTGGTCGCCTGTCTGACGCAGATGGCCAATCATCACAACGCCGCGTTCAAGTCGACCGGGATCCCGCAGGGTCAGATGCTCGACTTCGGCGACTCGAACGTCGTCAAGGTACGCAGCGACAACGGCGCGACAACTTACCGTTTCTATGCGGGCAAGCGTCATGTAAGCAACCTGTGGATCGAATCGGCAAGCAAAACCTGCGCGCCATAAGGCTTTGCGGCGCATAAAGGCGACGTTGCAGGCGCCGGAATCTGATCCATTGCAACGTTCATGTCACGGTGTTACAGGACAATGGAGTCTTAAGAATCGTTTAAGACTTCGTCCGCAAGATCCCCGGACATGTCCCCGCACGAGGTGCGCTCCATGAATCAGCCCGAAATCAACACCAACGAAACACCGGCCAAACGGCCTACTATCCTGCGCCGTCTGTTGAGCCATCACGAACTCGCGACGCTGCTGCTGCTGCTGCACGCGCCGATCGATGCATCCGCAAAACCCGAAATTCCGCAGCTTTACGAAGCAGGTCTCGTCGAGACCGTTTCGAACGATGCGGGCACGCCGCATATCCGTCTGACGTCCGAGGGTAATGCGGTGTTGCGAGGGCTTGGGGTGAAGTAAGCAGATCGGCTCGCGACCCGGTCATCTGAGGCCGCGTCAGCGCTTTGCGTTGACGCGGCTTTTTTCTATTCAGGCACAGCCACTGAGCGTGGCCTACGTTTTTGGCGATAGATCAGACCGCCGCGCTTCTGCATCAGTTTCGTAGACATGCGAGGCATCTTTAAGAACGCTCCGATTGTCTGGCACCGACGTACACGCAATAGTCATTGCTCCGCCACCTCAGGGAATTCTGGAGCAAAAACCAATGACTGTAAGCTGTATCTTCGAGCTCAATCGGAAAGAAACATCACGATTCGTCTGTTCAGGCTTTGGCGCGGTCGAGGCCTATTCAGGTCAGAGAACCGGCAGGGACAATCCCGACAATGTCGCGGATGTGGATGTCGGCCCGATACCTCCCGGCACGTACTACCTGATTGACCGCCAATCCGGCGGACGCATCGGGGGACTAAGGGACTTTATCGGTGAACACTTCGGAAGTAGTGATCGGCACAAATGATTCACGCTGTGGAATCCTCACGGCGGCGACGTGACGATGATTCAAGGCATCCGGCGGGGTCAATTCCGCCTTCATCCCGAAGGGTCGAGGCATCTAAGCCAAGGTTGCATTACCGTAAAAGATCTGGCTGGCTTTGAGCGGCTGCAGCGCTATATCCGTCGGACTTCGCCAACGCTGCCAATACCAGGAACTAACATGCGAGCTTACGGGCGAGTAGAAGTGCGATGAGAGACGCCCGATTGCTTCGATGGTGCATCAGTGCACTTGGGATATGGGTCGCATTAGGCACTGCACTCGCATGGAGCACGCAACAACTATCGTTCCAGATACCGTTATGGTTCGCTGGTTCCGTTCGATGGCTACTGCGTTGCCTATATCCCAATTGGGAGCCCGACGCCTACGATGTCGAAGCTTGGGGCAACTTTGTGCTGATCGTTTCGGGATATATCGTCGCCATCGCATTAGTAGTGCCGGCAAGCGTCATCGCATGGCGGCGAGCACATTGAGCACGCTCGTCAAAATGGAATTCGGCCGCGTCAAGCCTTTCAAGCCTGCCATACCCCATACCCCGCCTCGCGCAGCCCGATCGCCAATTCCACTTCCATATCCTGCGCGCCGCGATAAGGCATCGGGTTGAACACGTCGTACAGTTCGGGCATCAGACGCAGGCCGTAATCGCGCACATAGCGATTCGCCTGAATGCCCGCCTTGTGCCGATCGAAGCGCAAGTCCGGGTCGAGCCCCGTCATGCCGACGTACACGCACGGCTTGTCGAAACGGTAACCAGGATTCGCGCGACGAAAGCGCGCCTCGTTCCACACCTTGTCGTCGAGCGCGACGACGTACACGTAGTAGTGATGCGCGCGACCCGCCATGACACGCCCGACGCCGTTCAGCCGCGCAGCGTACCGTGCAGCAACATCCGGTATTCGGTCGGTGTGACGCCGACGGTCGCCTTGAATTGCCGTGTGAACGCGCTGTGATCGGTGTAGCCGCAACGCGCGGCGACGTCGGTGACCTTGTCGTGCGACACCAGCAGCGCGGTCGCCGCGTCGAGTCGCGTTTTCAGGAGCACCTGGCGCGGCGTCAGATGAAACACCTTGTGAAAGTAGCGCTCCAGCTGCGCGACCGACATGTCCGCCATCGCCGCAAGCTGCTTCAGGTTCAGCGGCTGCACGTAATTCTGCTGGATCGACTGCACGACGGCGGCAAGCCGGCTGTAGGCCGGATGGCTGCTTTCGTCGGCTTTCAGATCGCGGGAGATGCCGGCGAGGCCGACCACCTTGCCCGTCGCATCGCGCAACGGCTGTTTGCAGGTCAGGCACCAGCCCGGTTGACGGCCCGGATACAGATGCAGTTCGAGCTGATCGAGCATCTGGTTGCCGACGCCGATGATCGCCTTGTCCTGCGCGGTATAGATGCGCCCGAAGCGGCGCGGAAACACGTCTTCCGCGGTCTTGCCGAGCAGCGCGGCCTTTTCCTTGAAGCCACAACGCGAAGCGAGCGTGCGGTTGACGAGCGCATACCGCGCGTCGGCGTCCTTGACGAAGAACACGACGTCCGGCATTGCATCGAATACCGGCTCGAGCAACCTGAAATGCGACAGCATGCCGGACAGCGTCGTATCGTCAGTTTCGAGCGGATGCGCCAGCGTGTTCATCGTGCGGTTCCGTGGCTGCGTGCCTGGTTGATTGCGTTAGGTTGCGTTCGCGGATCGCTGCGCCGGTGCGGCCGGGCAGCCTGCTCGTGCGGTTGATTGCGGTCGATTATAGAGCCGCGCGTCGCCCGCCAATATCTACCGAGGGTAAGCGCGGAGCCGTCATGGCGCCGCAGTCGGCGGTTCGGCGGCGCTCATCAGCGTGCCGATTTGCGCCGGACTGAACGGCGGACGCGCCGCGGCGGCCGGCCAGCCGAAGTACAGGCTCGCAGCCGCCCCGCAGATGCGCCCCTGGCAAGGGCCCATACCGCAGCGCGTCTGCAGTTTCGCGTCACGCCAGTCGGCGCAGCGGCGCACCTCGCCGACGCTCACGTCCTCGCAACGGCACAACAGCGTCGCGTCGGCGGGCGGCGTGCGCGCGGCCTCGCCCAATGCGAACGACGCCGCGACGCGCGCGCCAAAGCCCCGCCAGCGAGCGCGTTGCGCGACCAGCGCCGCCAGCGCGGCGCGTTGCGCGCTCGCCGCGCCGCTCGCCACGAGACCGGCGATCTCGCCTTCCGCGCCAGCGAGCTCAGCGCCGCCGACGCCCGTGCACTCGCCCGCTGCATAAACGCGTTCGAGCGAGGTGCGCTGTCCCTCGTCGATGACGATTTCGCCCGCGTCGTTGATCGCGCAGCCGAGCGCCTGGGCCAGCGTGACGTTCGGCAGCAGTCCGAAGCCGCACGCGACGCGGTCACAATCGAGCGTCACCTCGCGTTCACCGCGCCGGATCGTCACCTGTTGCACGCGCTGCGCGCCACGGGCTTCGCTCACGATGCTGCCGGTCCAGTAGCGCAGTCCCGCGAAGCCGCGCGTGAGGCTGATCGCCTGACGCAGCTTCGCGGGCTCGCGCAGCAGCGACACGCCGAAACGCGCGACCTCGGCCGCCGATGCCTGCTCGACCACCGCGATCACGCGCGCGCCGGCCTCTCGCGCGGTGGCGAGCGCGGCCATCAGCAGCGGGCCGCTGCCGGCGATTACGATCCGTTCGTCGCGCACCGGCATGCCGCCTTTGATCAGCGCCTGCAATGCGCCCGCGCCGGTCACACCGGGCAAGGTCCAGCCGGGAAACGGCAGAAGACGCTCGCGCGCGCCGGTCGCAAGGATCAGTCTGTCATAGGTGATCGACACGCCGCCGTGTTCGGCGGATTCGAGCAGCAAGCCTTGCGCGCCGAGCGGCGCGATCACGCGCGTCGATGGCCAGTAAGTGAAGTTTTGCTGCGATTGCAACGCCGCGAGCAACGCCTGCAACGCTGCTTGAGGCGGATAGGCGGGCCCCTGGCGCCAGACCTGGCCGCCGGCGCGCGGATTGTCATCGATCTGCGCGACCGTCGCGCCCGCCTGCGCCGCCGCCCGCGCGGCATTGAGCCCGGCCGGACCACCGCCGATCACCACGATGTCGAAGTGCTGCGTCATGCGTGTACTGTCCCGTTTCGTGTCTGCACGCGCTGGCCGTCGCGGCATAGCGTCTGGCACGCGAGCGCGTGCGCGCGACCGTCGATCGTGACGCGGCACTCCTGGCACACGCCCATCCCGCACAAGGCTTCGCGCGGCTCGCCCTTGACCGACAGCCGCGAGCCGCGCACACCCGCGATCGCGAGCGCCGCGGCTATGGTCGTGCCGGGTTTCACTTCGATGCTGCGGCCGTCGACGGTCAAACGGATGCGGGCCGCGTCAGTGTCGGTCATGAGCCACCTGCTCTGCAAAACGCACCGGTAGATAAGGTTCGCACGGAATCGGCGCGGCATGGCCCGCGATCTGCGCCGCGAGCAGTTTCGCGGTCGCGAGCGAGGTCGTCACGCCAAGCCCTTCGTGGCCGACCGCGAGCCATAGGCGGGATGCGGAGCCAGAGCAGACGTCGGGCGCGAACTCGCCGGCCGGTCCGATCAGCGGCAGGCCGTCCGGCGACGCGGCGCGAAACCCCGTCCACGCGCGGATGCCGCTGAGCGCCGGCAACCGCGGCAGATACTGCGCGGCGCGTTGCAGCATCCGGGCGAGCACCGGCATTTCGACGGCGGGATCGGTTGTTTCGAACTGGCGCGACGAGCCGATCAGCAGTTGCCCGGTCGGACGCGGCTGTGCGTTGAACGCGACCGACGTGCCGGTCGCGTGATGCGCGCTCTTGATATAGCCAAGTTCGAGCAGTTGATGACGGATCAGCCCCGGGTAGCGGTCGGTGATCAGCAGATGGCCTTTCTTCGGCTGCAACGGCAGCCACGGCAACAATTGCGCCGCCCCGAGGCCGTTCGCGACGACCACGTGCGCCGCGCTGGTGCGCTCGCCGCACGCCAGGGTCACGCCACCCGCACCGACCGACGCGACCGGCGCTCCAGGTCGCACGCTGATATTCGCCGCATGCGGCGACTGCGTGAGCAGCCATTCGGCGGCGGTCGGCGCATACACGATGCTGTCGTGCTCGATGCGCAAGCCGCCCGCCATCGACGGTGCGAGCGCCGGTTCGCAGGCGCGCAGTTCGGCCGAGTCCAGCAATTGCGCGGCGACGCCTTGGCTCTCGAACGCCGCCTGCATTGCGCGGGCGGCTTGCCGTTCTTCGTCGTCGGCTGCGACCCACAGCGTGCCGCAGCGCGCGAACGCGTCGCGCGCGCGCAGCTGCGGCGCGAGCTCGAGCCATAGCTCGCGCGAATAGCGGCTCAGCGCGAATTCGGCAGGCGAGTCGTTCATCACGACGATATGGCCCATGCCGGCCGCCGTCGCGCCGCCGCCGATGCGCTGCGCGTCGAGCACCTCGACGCGCATGCCGAGCGCGGCCAGTTCCGCGGCGCACGCGGCACCGACGATACCCGCTCCGATGATCAGCGCGTCCGGGCTCATGCGGTCCGGATACCCCACGCGAACGGATCGCGCTCGTCGAAACACAGACACCCTTCGGCCATGATGTGCGCGTGACCGGTGATGGTCGGAATCACGTGGACGCCGTCGCCCGCCGTGCGATAGCTCGCCTCGAACACGCTGCCGATGATGCTCTCCTGGCGCCACACCGCGCCTTCGGCAAGCTTGCCGTCGGCCGCGAGACACGCGACCTTCGCGCTCGTGCCGGTGCCGCACGGCGAGCGGTCGTACGCATTGCCGGGACACAGCACGAAGCTGCGGCTGTCGAGGCCCTCGCGCGAACCCGGTCCGAACAGCTCGATATGGTCGATCAGCGCGCCGTTCGCGCCGGTGATGTTCTGTGCGATCAGCGCGTCGCGAATCGCCGAGCTGAAAGCCGTCAGGCTCGCGATGTTCGCGGCTTCGAGCTCGTGCCCATGCTCGGCGACGAGGAAAAACCAGTTGCCGCCCCAGCCGATGTCCCCGGTCAGTGCGCCATAGCCTGGCACGTCGACCTGCACCGCCTTGCGGTGGCGATACGCGGGCACGTTGCGCACCGCGACGCCGCCGTCTTCGTTCAGCGTCGCCTCGACCATGCCGACCGGCGTTTCGATGCGGTGTCGTCCCGGCCCGATCCGCCCCATGTGCGCGAGCGACACGACGAGCCCGATGGTGCCGTGCCCGCACATGCCGAGATAGCCGACGTTGTTGAAGAAGATCACGCCGGCCGCGCAAGTCGGATCGTCGGGCTCGCAGAGCAACGCGCCGACCACCACGTCCGAGCCCCGCGGTTCGGTGACGATGCCGGCGCGCCAGTCGTCGAAGCGGGTGCGGAACACCTCGAGCCGTTGCGCGAGCGTGCCGCCGCCCAGATCCGGGCCACCCGACACCACGAGGCGGGTGGGCTCACCGCCGGTGTGCGAGTCGATGATGTTGAGGGTTTTCATGTCGCCCATGGTAGGAATCGCGGGCCGGTGGGTCTTGGTGCGCGTACGCGCGGATTGAGACGATTTCGGCATAGCGGCGCGATGCGTGAGCCGCCGCGCGCGCGGCGCGCGAAACGTCCCGCTATTCGGTATCGGCGTCGATGACCCTCGGCGCAAACGCGGCAACCCGGCTAACCGATACGGACACATAAGGAGAACGAACACCGCTGGCGAGCGCAACGGGCTGCAACGCGGATTTCAGCATATACCTGGCCGTGGCGACCTCATGCCGTGCGCGCCGACTGCGAATCTTCACTCCCTGAGCACATGGTCGTGAAGCTGCAGCAACCGGTAGCCGCTTCTGTATACCGGCTGCAGCCGGAAACCATTGTGCGGCTCGATCGCGAGCAGCAGACGCAGCCGTGACACGTGACTGTCGATGGTCCGCGTGAACTCGCGCAGTTCGCGGCCCCACACCGTCGCGAAGATATGGTCGCGCGACATCACGCGATCGACGTTGGAAAAGAACAGCGCCGCGATCCGGTACTGGATGGGCGACAGCGGCACCGGCTCGCCGCGCAGCGTGACCGCCCGGCCGATCGTGTCGAAGCAATAGGGGCCGATCTCGAAACAGGTCGCGGCGCTGAAACGCTCCGGATACGCGCGCCGCAGAAGCGCCGCGACTCGCGCGCGAAACACGGCGTCCCGCAGCGGCAACGCGAGGTAATCGTCGGCACCGCCGGCGAGCGCGCGCACCATGCTTTCCTCCGAGCCGTCGTTCGACACGAACATGATCGGCACGTGCTCGCCTGCCACGCGGCGCACCGAGTGCAACAGGTCCGCGCCGGCGGGCCGCATCTCCTGCCAGTCGAGCACCAGCAGATCCATCGTGGAGCGCACGAGCGACCTCGAAAACGCAACGCCGTCGTCATAGACCGCGCAGAAATGGCCGGCTCTCACCAGACTAGATTCAATGGACTGACGCATGACCGGGTCACGCTGAAGAACTGCAACGCGCATGGGATAGACTCTCGACAAGGACATGCAGGCCATTCTCCGAGCCGCACCCCGGTCCCTCCCTTCGGAGCATTCCGATTTTCCGCCGCTTTTTTCGCCCAACTGGGCGCTTCCGCAGGACTTCCGCTTTCATCCTGTAAAATCCGCGCCGGCCTCCGTCGTCAGCGCGCCCGCCCTATCAGGACGGCGCGCCCGTGTCCCGTGCTCTACCCAGCGCCTGCCGCACTTCTCGCCCGACGACCGCCGTATGTCCACGCGTCTCCCGCGTGGCTCACAATTCATCAAAAGACATGGCAATGCAAGCGACAAATCTGGGTGGAGCGCAGGCTGTCACCCCCCGCCCGCTTGGGCACAGCGATTACAAGACACTCGGTCTCGCCGCGCTCGGCGGAGCGCTCGAGTTCTACGACTTCATCATCTTCGTTTTCTTCGCGCCGGCGATCGGCCAGCTGTTCTTCCCGGCGGCGATGCCGGACTGGCTGCGTCAGGTGCAGACCTTCGGCATTTTCGCGGCCGGTTATCTGGCGCGGCCGCTCGGCGGCGTCATCATGGCGCACTTCGGCGACCTGTTCGGCCGCAAGCGCATGTTCACGCTGAGCGTGCTGCTGATGTCGGTGCCGACGCTGCTGATGGGCCTGATGCCCACCTACGCGAGCATCGGCGTGCTCGCGCCGGTGCTGCTATTGCTGTTCCGCGTGATGCAGGGCGCGGCGGTCGGCGGCGAAGTCCCGGGCGCATGGGTGTTCGTCGCAGAGCACGTGCCCGGGCGGCACGTCGGCTATGCGTGCGGCACGCTGACGGCCGGCCTCACGGCGGGCATTCTGCTCGGCTCGCTGATTGCGTCGGCGGTCAATCGCCATTTCACGCCGGCCGATATTTCCGAATATGCGTGGCGTGTTCCGTTCCTCATCGGCGGCGTGTTCGGTATGTTCTCGGTCTATCTGCGCCGCTGGCTGCACGAGACGCCGGTGTTCGCCGAACTGAAGCAACGCAAGGCGATCGCCGCGGAAGTGCCGCTGAAGGCCGTGCTGCGCGATCACGGCCGCGCGGTGATCGTGTCGATGCTGCTCACCTGGATGCTGTCGGCGGCGATCGTCGTCGTGATCCTGATGACGCCGACGCTGCTGCAAAAGCAATTTCACATCGAGCCGGCCACCGCGCTGCTCGCGAACTGTGTCGCGACGCTGTGCCTGACGATCGGCTGCGTGGTGGCGGGTTCGATCGCCGGACGCATTGGCGCGGGTCGCACGATTTTCGTCGGCGGCATTGCGCTTGCGATCACGTACTACGTGATGTTTCGCCAGTTGGCCGTCGATACGTCCCTGCTCGTGCCGCTGTATGCACTGGCCGGACTTTTCGTCGGCGTGATCGGCGCGATTCCGCTCGTGATGGTCCGCGGATTCCCGCCGGTGGTGCGCTTCTCGGGCATCTCTTTCTCGTACAACGTCGCGTATGCGGTGTTCGGCGGTCTGACGCCGATCGCCGTATCGCTGATGATGAAGTCGAACCCGCTGGCCGCGCCGCTGTACGTCGCGGCGATCTGCGTGCTGGGCGCGCTGACCACGCTGTTCATCAAGGATGCGCCGCGGGCGCGCTGATCCGGCGACATCCATACT
The DNA here is from genome assembly GCF_014397645.1 of Paraburkholderia sp. 31.1. Taxonomy (NCBI): domain Bacteria; kingdom Pseudomonadati; phylum Pseudomonadota; class Betaproteobacteria; order Burkholderiales; family Burkholderiaceae; genus Paraburkholderia; species Paraburkholderia sp. 31.1. Next base: position 95,631 of record NZ_VZQN01000011.1, on the reverse strand, counting down.
TCACGCCACGCCGAAACGTGGCGCGCGGGATCGGGCTTACGATGCAGTCATGAACTCATCCACACCCTCCTTTTCGCCCGCCCTCGGTCGCGTTCTCGCGACCGTCAGCGTCGGCTTCGTGGTCACGCAACTCGACGTGACCATCGTCAACATCGCGTTGCCACGAATCGGCGCGGACCTGCACGCGAACGTCGCGGGCCTGCAATGGGTCGTCGATGCATACACGCTCGCGTTTGCGGTGCTGATGCTGTCGGCCGGCGCGCTCGGCGACCGCTTCGGCGCGCGGCGCATGTATGCGTGCGGAATCGTGCTGTTCGCGCTCGCGTCGCTGGCCTGCGGGCTCGCGCTCGACGCCCCGATGCTGATCGCCGCACGCGCGGTGCAGGGCATCGGCGCGGCCGCGATGCTGCCGAATTCGCTCGCGCTGCTGAACCAGTCGTTCGGCCACGAACCGAAGCTGCGGGCACGCGCGGTCGGCCTGTGGACCGCCTCCGGCGCGATTTCGATCGCGGCCGGGCCGGTGGCTGGCGGTCTGCTGATCGCCGCGTTCGGCTGGCGCAGCATCTTTCTCGTCAATCTACCGATCTGCGCGGCCGGCCTGCTCGCGACACTGCTGTGGATTCCGCGTCCGCAAACCTCGCAACGCGGCGTGCCGGCCGCCGCTCGCGGCAACACCGGCGCGACGCCACGCGGCATCGATCTCGGCGGCCAGTGTCTCGCGATCGTCGCGCTAACCGCGTTCGTCGCCGCGGTGATCGAATGGCGGCCGCTCGGGCTCGCGCATCCGCTGGTCGCCGGCGGCTTCGTGCTGGCGCTGCTGGCGGCGGGTGCGTTCGTGTTCGTCGAAGCGCGCGTCGCGCGCCCGATGCTGCCGCTGTCGCTGTTCGGCACGCGCACGTTCAGCGCGGCGGTGCTGTTCGGCGTCTGCGTGAATATGACCTATTACGGCATGGTGTTCGTGCTGAGCCTTTACCTGCAGCGCGTGCGCGGCTACACGCCGTTGCAGGCGGGCCTCGCGTTCCTGCCGCTGACGGGCGGCTTCCTGATCTCGAACGTCGCGAGCGGCTGGGTGATCGGCCGCCTGGGAGTGCGCGTGCCGATGATCCTCGGCGCGATCACGGCCGGTCTCGGCTATGGTCTGCTGCATCTCGTCGACGCCGAGACGCCGCTGATTGGCCTGCTGCTGCCGTTTTTGCTGATTCCGTCGGGCATGGGACTCGCGGTGCCGGCGATGACCACGGCGGTGCTCGCATCGACCGAAGCGCGGCGCGCGGGCACGGCGTCGGCGGTATTGAACACGGCGCGCCAGGCCGGCGGCGCGGTGGGTGTGGCGGCCTTCGGCGCGCTCGCGGGCGGTGCGGCCGCGACGCAGATCGTGCCGGGGATGCAAGCGGCGACGGCTATTTCGGTGGGACTGCTGGTGCTGGGTCTCGTGCTCGCGTGTTTCGTGCATCCGGAGCCGCACGCGGCGGCATCGTCTGCGCGCCGCGCGCGCGCCGCGAGCAAGTAAGCGGTGTGTAATGCAGGCGCCTACAGCGACGCCTCCTGAATCGTGCCGGTAGCGATTGCGCGCTCGATCAGGCCTTCGTTGCGCGCTTTGGCGATCGCATCCGCGAGCAGCTTTTCCGGGTCCTCGATGTCCGCCTTCAGCGTGCCGATGAATCCGGACGCATCCAGAACCACCAGCGTCTTCGCCGACTCGGCGAGGCTGATGATCACACGATGCGGCGTCGGCCCTTCGCCGAGACTCGCGCACAGTTGCGTGAGCTTGCCGCCGATCATTTGCTCGAAGTTCTGAATCATCATCTGCTCCCATGATTGGCGCGGATTGGAAATCCTGCTGTGTAGCAGGATGCGGGCCGCGCCGACTGCGCGCGCTCACGCTTTACAGCCCGCCGAGTCCGCTGCGGGGCGCGCGCGCGTTGTCGATGCTCAGACGCCCCGCGCCGGTAACGAACAGCAGCAGGAAACCGCCCGCGATTCCGATGTTCTTCCAGAAATGAATCACCATGTCGTGCTGCAACGCAGGGTCGGTGATATTCCAGAAGTCGTGGCCGAGCACCGCCGTCGCGACCGTATACGCCGCCATGACCAGCGCGAGCGGCCGTACCTTGAAGCCGACCACGAGCAGCAGGCCGCCGAGCACCTCGATCGCGGTTGCGATCGGCGCGGCGATCTGCACGAACGGCACACCTTTCGAATGCAGGTAGCCGACGAAGCCCGCATAGCCCAGCAGTTTCATCACCCCGCTCCACAGGAACAGCACGGAAAGCGCAAGACGGGCGATGAAAATAATGCCGAAATCGACGGGACGCGACATGGGGGGACTCCTGTAATGAATAAGCAGCAGACCCGAATGGACGGGCTCAGTTCCCCGCCTCGCCCCTGAGCATATGAGCAATGGCCGCGATTTCCAAGCCCGCTCAAGCTGACGGATACGTGGCGACCTCGATCAGGTTGCCGTCCGGGTCGCGGCAATACACCGAGGTCATCTTGCCGCGCGCGCCGTCGCGCTCCACCGGCCCCGCCTCGATAGCGACGCCTTGCGCAAGCCAGTGCGCCTTGACGTCGTCCGGGCTTGCGGTGGTCACGAAGCACAGGTCCGCCGTGCCCGGCACCACCTGGCGCGACGTGAACCAGGCGATGGTATCGGCCGACGCGGGACGCAGATTGATCTTCTGATTACCGTAGTTCATCGCCACGCGCGTGCCGGTGCGCGACGCGAACTCGGTGCGTCGCATGCCGAGCATCCGCGCGTACCACGCCGCGCTCACTTCGACGTCGGCGACGTTCAGAACGAGATGATCGAGACTGGCTAGCTGGAAGCTCATGGGTTTGTCGTGATGAATCGAGAAAGGTGGTAGCGACTATACGCGTGGCGCGTCCGGCGCGAGCAACACGCCCTTCGTGAATACGAAGCAGCCGTAGCCGCGCTCCTCGCCCGTCGCGATCACACAGTATGCCTGGCGCGCACGCTCGTAAAACGCGAACCGCTCGATCGACACGAAGGGCACCTCGCGCCCCTCGCCCGCGTTGACCTCGGCTTGCGCTTCGCGCTGCACCGCGGGAATCGTGTACGGCTCGCCAACCACTTCCATGCGCGACGCGGGATGCTCGATAAAGGTGTCGAGCGGCAGCACCGACAACACCGCGCGGATCGCGCGCGGCGAACTGACGCCGTCGAGACGCAGCGGCTTGCCGAGCACGGTATCGCGCGCGACGGCGTCGGCCGGGAAGTTGGCGTCGCAGATCACGAGCTCGTCGCCGTGGCCCATCGAGCGCAGCGCGTGCAGGATATCGGCGTTCAGTAGCGGGTCCAGATTTTTCAGCACGGGGTCTCCAGGTCGTTCGGTTGGGAACATGCTGAGGGGGTGAGGTCGTGAGCTTTGCGCAAGACGATGCGTGTCACGCTTCATCCGCACGACGCTTCATCCGCACGACGATCGATTGTAGCAAGCGCGCCGGACGTCTTGCGGCGCTGCGCTCGCACCGCATTGCCAGCGCAGCCATCCGACCAAAGCGAGCAGCACGAGCCCCGCGCCGCCGAGCACCGGCTCGCGCCAACCGAGCAGTGCGATGAACATGAACGCCCGCGCGCCGCCGAGCAGCGCGAAACCGGCGATCGCGCTCGATAACGCATCGAGCGCGGTCGCGACGCGCAGCAACGCGAGATGGACTTGTGCGGGCTTGGCAGCGGCGGGATCGTGCATGATCGTCTCCGTGAAAGACGCCTCAGGCGGCGCCGGGGGTTTCGTCGAGAAAACCGGTGACCGCTTGCAGACGCCCATGCGCGTCCACCACGCCGAAGTCCGAGCCCTTCACGATCGCCTCGCCCGCGGGGGTCGTCAGTGCCCACGAGAAGCGCAGGCGATTCGCGAAGCCGTCGACGTCGGTCGTACGGCGAAACGTGTGATGCGGAAAACGCTCATGCACCGCGCGGATCATGGCGTCGATGCCATCGTGGCCCGCGCCCGCCAGCAGCGGGTCGCGATAGTCGGCATCGGCGCTCCACGTTGCCGCGATCAACTCGCAACGACGCGCGCCATCGGTCTCGTTCCAGGTATCGAAATAACGGTCGATCAAATCGGTATGCGCATTCATCTCGAACTCCTCGATTGACAGGACTGAGCACTTCGCGCGGCATGCGCATCGCATGCGGCGGGCTCGGAATGAAGATTGACGGCTCGCGTGCATTGCGTCGATTACGTGAGAGGTAATCAAGCGGATGCAGCCTTCGCTGTCACGCAGCGCTTTTCACTGTTTTTCTCGCCAAATAGGTCATTCGGCCGAGTCGTCAAAAAACCTTCGCACCGCTAACCTCAAGTGACTCATCGAAGCCCGCCGACGACATCGCGAGGCGGGCAATGCAATGAACAGGAGGACCGCTTGGACCGCTTTATCGAGACGCTTTTCTCGCTTGCACGACCGTATCCCCGGAGATACAATCATCCGCAGATCGAAACACCGCGCGTGTACACGATCAACTGCACCGAAGAGTTCGACCGTTGGCTTCACGGCCTCACCGACATCAAGGCGAAGGCGCAAATTCTCGTGCGGATCCGCCGCGCGGAACGCGGGCTTTTCGGCGACGCGAAGTTGCTGGAAAACGGCGTGTTCGAGATGCGCATCGATTGCGGGCCGGGTTACCGGGTCTACTACGCGCGCGAGGAACGCATGATGTATCTGCTGCTCTGCGGGGGTAACAAGGCCACGCAGCAGGCGGATATCAGGCATGCCGGAGCAATGTGGACAACCATCAGAAAGGAACGGTCATGAGCAAGATCAAAACGGCACGCTTCGACGCATCGAAGTACCTCGACAACGACGAAATGGTCGCGGCCTATCTGAACGCCGCCCTCGACGAAGGCGACTCCGATCTGCTGCTCGCCGCCATCGCGGATATCGCCAAGGCACGCGGCATCACGAAGATCGCCGCCGCAGCGGGCCTGGGCCGCGAAAGCCTCTACAAGACACTCGCGCCCGGCTCCAAGCCACGCATGGACACGGTCCTCAAACTGGCGAGTGCGATCGGCGTCAAATTCACCGCCGTGCCGTTGCGCCTGGTCGCCGCCTGAGCCGGGCACGCGTCTCGTTGACTGAAATTGGCGGGGCATTACCTCTCAGGTAATCGATTGCTTGCACGCTTTGACTATGATCGGTGGCATGAACACACTCTCTATTGCACAAGCGGCTCCATCATCCGCGCCGATCGGCACTCGGGCGGTCGGCGAACTTCTCCGCGAATGGCGGCAGCGGCGGCGCATGAGTCAGTTGCTGCTCGCCACGGAGGCTGACGTTTCGACCCGCCATCTGAGCTTTGTCGAATCGGGGCGCGCGCTACCGAGCCGGGAAATGGTCATGCATCTCGCCGAGCGCCTCGACGTGCCGTTGCGCGCGCGCAATGCTCTGCTCGTCGCGGCCGGTTACGCGCCGCTGTTTCGCGAACGTCCCCTCTCCGACCCGCAGCTCGCCGCCGCGCGCGAAGCCGTCGAACTGGTGCTCAAAGGACATGAGCCCTACCCGGCCCTCGCGATCGACCGGCACTGGACCATCGTCGCGACCAACAATGCGATTGCGCCGTTGTTGAGCGGCGCGAGTCCCGAACTGTTGAAGCCACCGGTCAACGCACTGCGCCTGAGTCTGCATCCGCAAGGCATTGCGGCGTCGATCGTCAACTGGCATGCGTGGCGCGAGCATGTGCTGGGCCGCCTGCAACGGCAGATCGACGTCAGCGGCGACGACACGCTGAGCGCACTACGCGACGAACTGGCCGGCTACCCCGCGCCGCCGGATGCAGACGCCTCGACGCTGGACGATGCAGTCCTCAACCAGATCGCCGTGCCATTGCGGCTGCGTACACCGCTTGGCGTGCTGTCGTTTTTCAGCACCACCACGGTGTTCGGCACGCCCGTGGACGTTACGCTGTCGGAACTCGCCATCGAGGCGTTCTTTCCGGCGGATCAGCAAACCGCGTCCGCGCTGCGCGAATTTGCCGAACACCAGCGCGGCTAGCCGCTCGCGTACCTCGACTCCACTCACCACGAATAAGTGAGATGTCCGTCAACGCCGACACCCTGCTGATCCGCCAACTCGGACCCGCCGACCGGGACGCCTATTTCCAGCTTCGTCTGCGCGGGCTGACGGCGCACCCCGCTTCGTTCGGACAAAGCCACGACGAAGCGCTGGCGAAAGGCGCCGGGCAGCATGACGCGACACTGCAGGCCTCGGAGACGGAAGGCACGTTTCTGCTTGGCGCGTATGCGTCGGCCGACGCTCCGCTGATCGGCGTCGTCGGTCTGCTGCGTAATAAAGCCCACAAGGAGCGGCACAAGGCGAACGTGGTCGGCATGTATGTCGCACAGGAAGCGGCTGGTCGTGGGGTCGGGCGCGCGCTGCTCGGCGAGTTGCTGACGCGCGCGGCGCGCGTCGACGGTTTGCGACAGGTGCAGCTAACCGTGGGTAGCCGCAACGACGCGGCGCGCAGGCTGTATGAATCGCTCGGCTTTCGCAAATATGGGTGCGAAGGCGGCGCCTTGAACGTCGACGGGGTGTTCCATGACGAGGATCTGATGGCGCGATTCCTCGCATAGCGCCCTCGGAATCATTGACAACGCCTCCTTGCGGCCATTCCCGGCGCCTCGTCAACGTTGTAATGTCGTCCTATTGCGCCGACATCATGTCAGGCAGCCTGCACGGCACTGGCTTCTCGCAGCCTCCGTCCGCAACGTGATCGGTACGCGTCTGCGACCGCTGTTCGGTCTCGGGGTCGAACGCGTGCGACAGACCGGCTGCCCATCCTCATCGAGCCGTTACAAATCCGGCCCTCCCGTTTGCGTAGTTTGTAACGGGGGACGCTTCATACGGTTACAGGCTCCATCCGTCCCTCACGCGCCACCCAGCACGAGTATTTATTACCGTCCATTCCATCGCTTTCTGTTCCTTTCTAATCCAAAACAAATTTACCGATCGCCGCGCAGTGCGGACGCACGTCTCGGACAGTCGCGCAGGATGTCCATCCAGCAAGGGTTTTCATGGAATAGAGGCCAGTGTCGAAAGGCTATAAATTCACCTGGCATCATTCATTACAACGGCGTGAAAAACTTACCGAAAAATGATGTAGTTTTTTGAGATATTTTTTTGAGAAAGGATTGATTTCTGGTTTTAGCCTACATACAATTCGTCCCGAGCTGTTACGAAATGTAACGCCTTGTATCAAATGTTCGCTGGCTGTAGCAAGTAGCAACATGTAGCCGGAGGCCACGTTGCCGGCGAGGCAGAAAAGACATAACGGCGCAAAGCCGACATAGTAATTCGGGGCTTCGGAAACAGACAACATGGACCGTAGCAGCGAGACGCTGGATTCAATCCGCGAGATCAACTTGTCTTACATCATGCTCGCGCAACGCATGTTGCGCGAGGACAAACCGGTCGGAATGTTCCGGCTGGGACTGTCGTCGGAACTGGCTGACTTGCTTGCCGGGCTGTCGCTCGCGCAAATCGTCAAGCTGGCCGCTTCCGACCAGCTTTTGTGCTTCTTCCGCTTCAACGACCACGCGATGCTGTCGGCGTTGACCCAAACGACGAAGCACACCGCAATTGCACCGACCCACACGGCGATCCTGCTTGCAGGCCAGCCCGCCGAGCAATTTGCCTGATCGAGGTGACTGCAATGCTCAAGCGAAGCCTGACCGAAGATGCACAGGAAGTATTTCGCGCGATCGCACTGATCGAGCTCGGCGCCCGCATGCAGGTGCTCGAGAGCGAGTTGACGCTGTCGCGCGACCGTATGATCCGCCTGTATCGCGAGGTCAAGGGCGTATCGCCGCCCAAGGGCATGCTGCCGTTCTCGGCGGACTGGTACATGACGTGGCTCGCGAACATTCACGCGTCGCTGTTCTACAACACGTACCTGTTCCTCAAGAACGAAGCGCGCTGCTCGCATCTGGATGCGCTGACCAAGGGCTATCGGCTGTATCTCGAACACTGTCAGCACAGCGAAACCGAGCCGGTGCTCGATCTGACGCGCGCGTGGACGCTCGTGCGTTTCTTCGACGCCGACATCCTGCAGTTGACCAGATGCTGCCGCTGTACCGGCAAGTTCGTCGCGCACAAGCACGACCTGCAGCACAATGTCGTGTGCGGCGCCTGCCAGCCGCCGTCGCGTGCCGGCAAGACGAAGAAGGCAGCAGCCGCGCGCCGGGAAGCGCTCGATGCGGCGCAGGTTGCGCAGGCCGCTTGACCGATCGATTCGCCGTCGCGAGACGCGCTCGACCCGATTCAAACCGAAGCTCACATGATTCCGCGCAGTGATTGAACTGCGCGGATTTTTTTCGCCTTCGCGCCGGGCAAACCGGCGTGCCGAAGGCCGGTCGTTCAGATCAACCGGCCAGCCCCACCGTCTGGGCAACGAGCCACAGATTCGCCGCACTGATCGCAACAAACAGCGTCCACACGAGCAGGCGCGTCGGCAGCGTGTTGGCGAATTCGCCCATCAGCGATCGGTCGCTCGTCATGCGGATCAGCGGATAAAGCGCGAACGGCAGTTGCAGGCTCAGCACGACCTGACTCGCGACGAGCAGTTGGCCAACCGCGCCATTGCCGAGCATCCGCACACCGATCAGCGCCGGGATCAGCGCGAGCGCTCGCGTGATGAAGATCTGCGTGACCTGGTCGTGGCCCGTCGCGTAAAACGCGGCGGCCGCGAGAATCAGGATCGCCATGTTGATCAGCGCCGCGATCACGAGCGATGCGATCGTGTCGATGCGTGACATGCCGATCGCCGAGCGGATGCTGGCCGGATCGCGCTTCACCGCGCAGGTCTGCAGCACGATCGACGAGTGCAGATACAGGTTATGCGGCATCACCGTCGCGCCGAGAATGCCAAGCGTCGTTGATGAGGTCGATGAAGCGCTTGCCAACAGGCTTAGGAATTCAGCGCTTCGCCACCCGCTGCTGCGCTGACACCGATGCGGCTCCGGCCGTAGAGCCGGAAGCCGCAGCCAGCGAAGCCGCCGCGCCGCCGGAAGCACCAACCGGCACCGGCGCCGCCCCCACCGCCGTATCTCCCGCCGTCACATCGCCCCAACCGCCACCGAGCGCGCGAATCAGATTCACGGTCGCGACCGCCTGCGTGCCCGCCAGATGGCTCGCCTGCAATTGCGACTGCAGCACCTGCCGCTCGCCATCGATCACGTCGAGATAGCTGACCGCGCCCTCCGTGTACTGCGTGCGCGACAGATGCGCGGCGCGCTGCGACGCATCGACCGCGTCGTTCTGCTCGCGCATCTGATCGTCGAGCAAGCGCAGATCGGCAAGATTGTCCTCGACTTCACGGAACGCCACGAGCACCTGCTGGCGATATTGCGCGACGTCCTCGTCGTACTTCGAACGGGCCTGCGCGAGATTGGCCTTGCGGCGGCCGCCGTCGAAGATCGGCATCGTCAGTGCGGTACCTGCGAACGGACCGAGGATGAACGCGCGGCTCGACCACATGAACAGATCGCCGAGCGTCGCCGATTCAAAGCCGAACGCGCCCGTGATGTCGAGCTTCGGGAAGAACGCCGACTTCGCGAGCCCGACGCGCGCATTCGCTGCCTGCATCGCGCGTTCGGCTGCCGCGATGTCCGGCCTGCGTTCGAGCAGCGCCGACGGCAAACCCGGCGGCACGCGCACCGCCACCGGCGCGAGCGGTTCTTCCGCGAACGAGAAATCGGCGGGCGGCTTGCCGAGCAGAATCGCGAGGCTATGCTCCGAGGCCGCCCGTTGCCGCGCCACGCCGACCGCATCGGCACGCGCGCTCGCGAGCTCGTTACGCGAGCGCGACAGATCCAGCTCGCTGATATCGCCTTCCTTGAAGCGCCGCTCGACGAGCTTCAGCGTGTCCTCGCGCAACGCGACGGTGCGGCGATACAGATCCTGGTCGGTGTCGAGCTCGCGCAACTGGAAGTAGTTCTGCGCGACATCGGCCTGCAACGACAACTGCACCGAGCGAAACAGCGCTTCGCTCTGCTGCTCGTCCGAGCGCGACGCGTTCACGTTCGAGCTGACCCGCCCGAACAGATCGGCCTCATACGACGCGCCGACCTGCGCGCGCCAGATCGTGCCGGTCGTGCCGCCCGCGCTGTCCGGCAGGAATTGCGACGCCGCCGACGCACGCTCCCGGGTCGGGCCGAAGCCCGCGTCGAGCTTCGGGAACCAGTCGGACTTCGCCGCCTGCGTGACCGCACGCGCCTGCTGCACGCGCGCGGCTGCGGCCTTCAGGTCCTGGTTCGCGGCGGCGGCCTGCTCCTCGAGCGCGTCGAGCTGCGGGTCGCCGAACACCTTCCACCATTCGCCACGCAGGGCGTCGTCGGCGGGCTGGGCCGGCTTCCACGTGCCGGTGTTTTGCGCCGGCGCGGCCGAACCAGCCGCCACGCCCGACGCAGCCGCAGCCGACGTCGCCATCGCGGGCGCTTCCTTGAACGCCGCCGGCGTATCGACGTCGGGCCGCTTGTACGTCGGCTCGACCGAACAAGCGGCCAGCAGGGCGATCAGCAAACCGCTCGCGGCCGCGCGGCCCCATCCGCGCAAAGAGTCAAAGCGAGATTCAAAGCGTTTCATTGTTGTTTTCTCCTCAGACGTCCGTAACGGGCGCGCCGTAGCGCGGCGCATCCTTCTGCGCGACGTGAATCGTCCCGCCCGCGAGCGAACGCAGCACCACATAGAACACCGGCGTCAGCATCAGGCCGAACAGCGTGACGCCGAGCATGCCGAAGAACACTGCGACGCCCATCGCGTGACGCATCTCCGAGCCCGCGCCGCTCGACAACACCAGCGGCACCACGCCCATGATGAAGGCGATCGACGTCATCAGAATCGGCCGCAGACGCAGACGGCTCGCTTCGATCGCGGCCTGCAGCGGACTGCGTCCGTCGTGTTCGAGCTCACGCGCAAACTCGACGATCAGGATCGCGTTCTTCGCGGACAAGCCCACCAGTACCATCAAACCGATCTGCGTGAAGATGTTGTTGTCACCACCGGTGAGCCACACGCCGGTCAGCGCGGACAGCACGCTCATCGGCACGATCAGGATCACGGCGAGCGGCAGCGTCAGGCTTTCGTACAGCGCGGCGAGCACGAGGAACACCAGCAGCACGCTGATCGGGAACACCCACATGCCCGCGTTGCCGGCGAGGATCTGCTGATACGTGAGGTCGGTCCACTCGAGCTTCACGCCGCGCGGCAGCACCTCGGCGGCCACGCGTTCGGCCGCGGCCTGCGCCTGTCCCGACGAAAAGCCGGGCGCCGGGCCGCCGTTGATGTCGGCCGCCGTGTAGCCGTTGTAGCGCACCACCATCTCCGGTCCGTAGGTCGGCGTCACCGTGACGAGCGACGACAACGGCACCATCTCGCCCGCCGCGTTGCGCGTCTTCAGTTGCAGGATGTCGTCGGCGCGTTGACGGAACGGCGCATCCGCCTGCACGCGCACCTGATACACGCGACCGAAGCGGTTGAAGTCGTTCACGTACAGCGAGCCCAGATAGATCTGCATCGTGTCGAACACGTCCGTGACCGGCACGCCGAGCTGCTTCGCCTTCACGCGATCGAGATCGACGTTCAGCTGCGGCACGTTGATCTGATAGCTGGAGAAGGTCGGCCCAAGTTCGGGCGTTTGCGCCGCGCGCTTCACGAATGCTTCGGCAGCCTTGTTGAGTTCCGCGTAACCGAGCGCGCCGTGATCTTCGAGCTGCATCTTGAAGCCGCCGAGTGTGCCGAGCCCGAGCACCGGCGGCGGCGGGAACACCGCGACGAACGAGTCCTTGATCGCGCCGTACTGCTGGTTCAGCGCACCGGCAATCGCGCCTGCCGAGAGCTTCTTGTTGCCGCGCTCCTTGAACGGCTTCAGCGTGACGAACACGATGCCCGCGCTCGAACTATTCGTGAAGCCATTCACCGACAGACCAGGGAAGGCCACCGCGCTTTCGACGCCCGGCTGCTTCAGCGCGATCGCGCTCATATCGCGGATCACCTTCTCCGTGCGATCGAGCGAGGCACCGTTCGGCAACTGCGCGAACGCGATCAGATACTCCTTGTCCTGCGCGGGCACGAAGCCGCCCGGCACGACCCGCGCCACCAATACGGTTGCACCGATGAGGATTGCGTACACCGCGAGCATCGCGCCCTTGCGGCGCAGCACGCCGGTCACACCACGGCCGTAGGCTTCCGAACCACGATGAAAGACCTTGTTGAAACGCTTGAAGAAGCCGCCGAGCACACGGTTCATCACACGCGTCAGCCAGTCTTCCTTCTCGCCGTGGCTGCGCAGCAGCAGCGCGGACAACGCCGGCGACAGCGTCAGCGAATTGAACGCCGAGATCACCGTCGAGATCGCGATGGTCATCGCGAACTGCTTATAGAACTGGCCCGTGAGACCCGTCATGAACGCGAGCGGCACGAACACGGCGACGAGCGTCAGCGCAATCGCGATGATCGGCCCGCTCACTTCGCGCATCGCCTTATAGGTCGCATCGCGCGCACTGAGCCCGCTTCCGATGTTGCGCTCGACGTTCTCCACCACGACGATCGCATCGTCGACCACGATGCCGATCGCGAGCACCATGCCGAACAACGACAACGCGTTGATCGAGAAGCCGAACGCAAGCAGCAGGGAGAACGTACCGACGATCGACACCGGCACCGCGATCAACGGAATGATCGACGCGCGCCACGTCTGCAGGAACACGATCACGACGATCACGACCAGCGCGATCGCTTCGAGCAGCGTATGGATCACCGCCTCGATACTCGAACGCACGAACTGCGTCGGGTCGTAGACGATCCGGTATTCGACGCCGGCCGGCATGTCTTCGGCGAGTTCCTTCATCGCCGCGCGCACCTGCTCTGAAATCGCGAGCGAGTTCGCACCCGGCGCCTGATTGATCGCGAGCGCGACCGCGGGCTTATTGTCGAGCAGCGAACGCAGACCATATTCCGACGCCGCGAGCTCGATCCGGGCGATATCGCGCAGATAGGTCACGCCGCCGTCGGGCGCGGTCTTCACGATGATGTCGCCGAATTCGCCCTCGGTCTTCAAACGGCCGCGCGCGTTCACCGACAACTGCAACTGCGTGCCCGGCACCGACGGCGACGCACCGATCACACCGGCCGCGACCTGGATGTTCTGCTCGCGGATCGCATTGACGACTTCGGTCGCCGTGAGACCGCGCTGCGCGACTTTCTGCGGATCGAGCCAGATACGCATTGCGTAATCGCCCGAGCCCCACAGCTGCACTTCGCCGACGCCCTGAATCCGCGCGAGCCGATCCTTCACGTTGAGCAGCGCGTAATTGCGCAAATACGTCATGTCGTAGCGATCGTTCGGCGAGATCAGGTGCACGACCATCGTCAGCGTCGGCGAACTCTTGATCGTCGTCACGCCGAGCCGCTGCACGTCTTCCGGCAGACGGGGCAGCGCCTGATTGACGCGGTTCTGCACGAGCTGCGTCGCGAGGTCGGGATTGGTGCCGAGCTTGAACGTGACCGTCAGCGTCAGATTGCCGTCGCTATTCGCCTGCGACTGCATGTACAACATGTTCTCGACACCATTGATCTGCTCTTCGAGCGGCGCGGCGACCGCTTCGGCGATCACCTTCGGATTCGCGCCCGGATACTGCGCGTGCACCACCACCGAAGGCGGCACCACTTCCGGATACTCGGAAATGGGCAGCTTGAACAGCGAGATGATGCCCCCGAGCAGGATCAATACCGATAGCACGCCTGCGAAGATCGGGCGATCGATGAAGAATTTGGATATGTTCATTGGAAGCTCTTAACGTTGGAGCATGCGCGTTGGAGCATGCGGCTCACGAATTGCCTTTCGCGCCGGCCTCGGCCTTGGCACGCGACTGCGCGAGCGCTGCGCTGTTCGGGTCGTCGTCGGTCGTCATCGGCACCATGTGCGCGCGCACCATGTCGCCTGGACGCACGCGCTGAACGCCGTTGACGACGATCCGATCGCCCGGCTTCAAGCCGTCCTTGACGACGCGCAGATTGCCTTGCATCGAACCCGTCGTGATCCCGCGATAAACGACGTGGTTGCCCTGATCGACGACCAGCACGAACTTCTTGTCCTGGTCGGTGCCGACCGCGGCATCGTCGATCAACAGCGCCGGATGCGGTGCGCTGCCCCCCACCTTGAGGCGCGCGTAGAGGCCCGGAATCAGCGCGCCGTCCGCGTTGTCGAACTTCGCGCGCACGCGGATCGTGCCCGACGACGTGTCGAGCCGGTTGTCGACCGACTCGATCGTGCCGCTGCGCGAGTAGCCGGATTCATCGGCGAGACCGAGTTCGACCGGCACCTTGCTGCCGTCCTTCGCGCGGCTCAGGTATTGCAGGTAGGTCTGCTCGTCCGCGTCGAACGACGCGTAGATCGGCGATACCGACACGAGCGTCGTCAGCGGCACCGAACTGGCGCCCGCCGCCACCACGTTGCCGACCGTGATCTCCGCACGCGACACGCGGCCCGACACCGGCGCGACGATCTTCGTGTAGCCGAGATTGATGCGCGCGGTTTCCAGCGCGGCTTGCGCGGCCTTCAGGTTCGCGCTCGCCTCGCGCGCGGCGTTCTGCTTCTCGTCGTAGTCGCGTTTGGCGATCGCGTTGTCGACGATCAGCCGTTGCGCGCGTTCCCAGTCGCTTTGCGTGTAGCCGGTGCGTGCCTGCGCGGCCGCGAGCTGCGCTTGCGCGCGATCGACTTCGGCCGCGTACGGACGCGGATCGATCACGAACAGCGTGTCGCCCTGCTTCACGAGCGCGCCGTCCTTGAAGTTCACTGACACGATCGTGCCCGGCACCTGCGAACGCACGTCCACTTTCTGCACGGCTTCGAGACGGCCCGAATAAGACTGCCAGTCGGTGATCGTCTTCTGCACGACGGTCGCCACGTCCACTTCCGGCACGATGGTGGGTGCGGCCGGCGAGCTCGCATCGACACGAATCGCGCCGAACGTGCCAAGCCCGGCAAGGACTACGACGACCACGGCGGCTAACGCCACGCGGCGGCGGGAAAGAGGAAGGATAGTCATGTGTAGCTCCCGGTATCGTTGATTGAATTTCTGTTTATCGATGAGCGCGCGCGTCGAAGCGCCACTGGAAAAAGCGCACCGCTTCCTGCAAAGCGGGCGGATGATCGGCGAGCGCCGCGTGCGACACACTCGGAAAGCGCACCACCTGGGTCTGCACGCCCGCGTCGATCAGATTGCTTGCATACTTCTCGGCCTCGACGTGCAGCACGTCGTTCTGCGCGGTCGCGATCAGCGTGGCCGGCAAGCCGGCGAGCCGCGACGATTCGAGCGGTGCCGCATACGGATGCATGCGCTGAGACGCTTGCGGCAGATACGCGCGATAACACGCGGCGCACTCGCGCGCGGTGATGTCCGAACCGAGCCGCCGCTCGTCGCCGAGCCGCGTCAGGCTCGGATCCAGCATCGGGCCGAACAGCGCCTGCGCGCTGATCGGCACGTCGCCACGATCGCGCGCGATGAACGCGAGACAATTGGCGAGTTGGCCGCCCGCGTCATGGCCCGCCACGCCGATCTTTCTGCTATTGCCACCAAATGCCCGTGCCCGCGTCTGCACCCACAGCGCCGCGCGATGCGCGTCTTCCGGCGCGGCTGGAAATGGAAACCGCGGCGCGAGCGAATAGCCGACCGACACCACGAGCGCCGGTAAGTGTTCCGCGAAATACCGCGCGGCGAAGTCCGCGCACTCGATCGAACCCTTCGTAAAACCGCCGCCGTGAAAATAAAGCAGCACCGGCAACGCGGTTTTTTTCGTCAGCCGATACAGGCGCAACGTAATGGGTTGAGCGTACCCATCGATATCCACGTCGGTGACTTCAAGCGTTGCGTCATTGGCCTCAGCGCCAGTGTCTTCGGCGGAAACGCCGGTGGAAAAAGGCGGGTACGGCGATTTGAATGCATCCATGTCGAGCCGCGCAAATGCGCATAGAACTTCAATGGTGCGAATTGTGGGTTCGGCAGACTCGCAAATAAATGCCTATAATCCGGCAACACAATTCGGTGCCTTTGAACAATCCCGTTGTGATTGTTTTCGCGGACTCCATTCCCGCCTGTGCACCAGCCCCTTCTGGAGGTTTGCAATGGACCGGCTTCAGGCCATGCAAGTGTTCACGCGCGTCGTCGACACCAACAGCTTTACCCGCGCAGCGGAAACGCTCGACCTGCCGCGCGCATCGGTTACTACGATTATTCAGAACCTCGAAGCATTTCTCGGCACGCGGCTGATGCACCGGACCACCCGCCGTTTGTCGCTGACGCCCGATGGCGCCGCGTACTACGAGCGCTGCGTGCGCATCCTTGCAGATGTCGAAGAGACCGAGGCGAGTTTCCAGAGCGGCAACAAGAAGCCGCACGGCAAGCTACGCATCGACATGCCGGGCTCGATTGGCCGTCTGCTCGTCATTCCGTCGCTGTGCGAATTCCACACGCGCTATCCGGACATCGATCTGCAACTGGGCCTGACCGACCGGCCCGTCGATCTGCTGCAAGAAGGTGTCGATTGCGTGGTGCGTGTCGGCGCGTTGCAGGATTCGTCGCTGGTCGCGCGCCGCATCGGTCTGTTCGAGGGCGTGACCTGCGCGTCGCCTGACTACATCAAGCGCGCGGGCGTGCCCGCTTCGCTCGAAGATCTCGACAATCACAAAGCCGTCAACTACTTCTCGAGCCGCACGGGACGCACGCTCGACTGGGCGTTCCTGGTGAACGGCAACGAAGTGGAAGTGAAGATGAAAAGCATCGTGTCGGTCAACGACGCGGATGCCTACGTGACCTGCGGACTCGAAGGCTTCGGCCTGATTCAGCCGGCGCGCTTCATGGTGCTGCCGCATCTGGGCTCGGGTCAGCTCGTCGAAGTACTGCCGGACTTGAAACCCTTGCCGATGCCGATTTCGGCAGTCTATCCGCACAGTCGTCATCTGTCGCCGAAAGTCCGCGTTTTCGTAGACTGGATCGCGGAGCTGTTCGATCGTTGCCCATTGCTGAGCGGACGCGGCACTCTCGACGCCACCTGCACGAAGCGCACATTCGAGCAGCGCGAGTCCGCGCCGGCACTCGACACGCCGGTGATGACCGAATGGGTCGCATGAAGTACGGGCGGTGAAACAGTGAATTCCAGCCGCGGCGCCAATGCCGCGGCAACCGTGCAATCGCACGGCCCCGGTGAAGGAAGCCTCGCTCGCGATTGTTCCCGAATCGCGACAATTCATTTCGCAAAACCGCGATTTATCCACACCGCGTCGACGTCTACATTTCACCCTGTCGCAGCGCCATCGCGCTGCCAATGAATCGACAGGAGTGAATCATGAAACGCAATCTGTTGGCAGGCCTCGCTCTGTCGCTGCTCGTCAGCGTTCCGGCATTTGCGCAAGGCGGCGGCGGTATCGGCCGCGCGGGAACGTATGACACGCAACCGGCGCCGACCGCTAGCACGAAGACACGCGCCGAGGTCAAGGCCGAACTGGTCGCCGCGTATCGCGACGGCTCGCTGCCCTCACTGAATCGCACCTCGTATCCGGACAAAGGCCTGATCGGCCAGACGCAAGCCGCGCGCATCGCGTTGCAGGAAGGAACGAACGGCGAAGTGACGCGCGTTGCGGAGGGCCAGTAACGAGTTAGAAGAAGTTGATTCAGAACCCGGCGCGCTTGCGGCGCAAAACTGCGCGCCTCTTCATCAAGGAGCACATCGTGACACCATCGGAACTCGACAACTGGAATACCGACACGCCCGTGTGGACACCGTATCGCCCGATACAGCATTGAGCGTTGGCTGTCGTTCACGGCACTCGGCGTCATGCGCCCGCGAAGTGGCTTCGCGGGCGCATTCGCATTGAAGCGATCGAAAGCGGGTGCGGCCCGTGACGACGCGCTTGCCGTCGTTTCCCTATAATCGAACTTCCTTCCCTCGCAGCGGGTTTGTGCGCTTCACTATAGGAGCAACACGATGGATTATGTGAAACTCGGCCGCACCGGCCTCGATGTATCGCGTCTCTGTCTCGGCTGTATGAGTTATGGCGTACCCTCGCGCGGCACGCACCCCTGGTCGCTCGACGACGAAGCCGCGCGGCCTTTCATCAAGCAGGCGCTCGATCACGGCATCAACTTCTTCGACACGGCCAACGTCTATTCGGACGGCACCAGCGAGGAAATCGTCGGCCGTGCGCTGAAGGACTTTGCGAAGCGCGATGAGATCGTGCTAGCCACCAAGGTCAATAGCCGCATGCATCCGGGCCCGAACGGCGCGGGGCTGTCGCGCAAGGCGATCATGGCGGAGATCGATAACAGCCTGCGGCGGCTCGGTACCGACTATGTCGACCTGTATCAGATCCATCGCTGGGACTACGGCACGCCAATCGAAGAAACGATGGAAGCGCTGCACGATGTCGTGAAAGCCGGCAAGGCGCGCTATCTCGGCGCGTCGTCGATGTACGCGTGGCAGTTTGCCAAGGCGCTGCAGGTGGCCGAGCGCAATGGCTGGACGCGCTTCGTGACGATGCAGAACTACGTGAATCTGCTGTACCGCGAGGAAGAGCGCGAAATGCTGCCGCTGTGCGAAAGCGAAGGCATCGGCGTGATTCCGTGGAGTCCGCTTGCCCGCGGACGCTTGACGCGCGACTGGGACACCGAAAGCGCGCGCTCGGAAACCGATGAATTCGGCCGCACGCTGTACGCGCACACGCAGGAAGCGGATCGGCGTATCGTCGAGCGGGTCAGCGAGATCGCGAAAGAGCGCGGCGTGCCGCGCGCGCAGGTTGCGCTAGCGTGGGTGCTGCAGAAGAAGCCGATTACCGCGCCGATTGTCGGTGCTACCAAACTGCATCATCTCGACGATGCGGTTGCGGCGCTCTCGTTGAAGCTCAGTGACGACGAAGTTCGCCGGCTCGAAGAACTGTATGTGCCGCATGCGGTGGCGGGGTTCAAATAAACGCTGTGAAGCGTACTGGCATCCAGTCGGGACGGGCGGAATGACCCGCGATTGCAGCGCACGTCGCTTCGCCTCATCTCGCTTCCGCTCGCCTCCTCTCGTCCGCGGGGTTCACGACCCGATTCATGCCCGAGTGGAGAAGTCTTCTTTAATTGCGCGGCACATCCGGTTCGAAGAACACCCAGCGCACCTGAGGAAACGTGGCCTGCAGATCGGCCTCGATGACGTTGATCGCATCGACCATCGCGCGGCCGCTCGCGTAGTCGATCATTTCCGCCTGCACCGCCACCACCACGTGACGCCCCCACTGCAGCGTGATCAAGTTGATGATGCCGCGAATCTCGGGACGCGCACGCAGATGCGCGTCGATGGCGCTGCGCACTTCCGGGCTCGCCGATTCGCCGACGAGCATCGACTTCACTTCACGCGCGACGAGCCACGCGATCGTCATCAGCAGAAAACCGATCCCCACCGAGCCGAGCGCGTCATACACGGGGCTGCCGGTCACCATCGTCGATAGCACCGCGACGAAGGCGATCGCGAGACCGAATAGCGCGGCGATATCTTCGCCGGCCACGACCAGCAGATCCGATTCGCGCGTCTCGCGAAACCAGTGCCACAAATTTTTATCCGGATGCGTCTTGCGAATCTCCTTGACCGCGCCCCACAACGATAGCGATTCGAGCACCACCGACACACCGAGCACCGCCAACGCGACGAACGCATATTGCAACGGCTCGCGCGCAATCAGTCGATGCACGCCCTCATACACCGAAAACGCACCGCCGACGAAAAACAGCAGCAACGCAACCAGCAGCGAATAGAAGTTGATTTCGCGGCCGCTGCCCATCGGATGCAAAGGGCTCACCGGCTTGCGCGCTTCGCGCAGTCCGAATAGCAGCAGCAGTTGATTGCCGCAGTCGGCGGTGGAGTGAATCGCTTCGGCGAACATCGATCCGGAGCCGGTAAACGCCGCCGCGGCGAACTTGCAGACGGCGATGCCGAAGTTGGCGGCGAGTGCGTAGAAAATGGCTTTCGGCGATTCTTCTTTCATCTGCTGGCGGGGGTCGGTGAGTGGGCTGGGTATTGTTGGGTATTGCACGAGCGAAGTGATCGGCAAGTACTCGATATTATGGATGACAACGACACACCCGGTCGCAGGAATCGGACCTGATGTGCCGTCGTGCCGCCAGTTCCTCAGGCGTCCTTTGCACCATTCGTGCGGCTCACGCCCTCTCGAGCGCCGCCATCTCCCGTACGACAACCAGCAGCACCGAAAGACTCGCGCCGCCCGTCGCGCGCAGATCGGTCAGCAGACGCGTATAACGCTCGAGCTGTGCCGCGCGTTTGTCGCGCCACGCTTGCACCAGCGAATCGGGCGTCGACGCATCGGTCGCGCCGGCCAATGCGCTCGTGGTCAGCGCGCGCTTGAGCCGCGCGAGTTCGGCGAGCGCCGATGCGCGCGCGAGCATGTCCCAATGCGTCGGCGCCGGCAACGAGGCGGCGCGCTCGCTGATCCAGCTGTAATTCAGCAACGTGCCGAGCGCGAAGTAGACGCCCGCGACCTGTTCGAGATTGCGCCCGCACGTCGACGCGACTTCGGCGATATCGAGCAGAGCGGCCGACACCTCGCCGCTCGCGATCCGCACCGCGAGATCGCTATCGACACCCGCATCGACGAACACCCGTTGCCGCTCCGACAACGCTTCGAGGTCCGCGCCAGGCAACAGCGCCGGCCATTGTGGCGCGAGACGCTGCGCGGCGTCGCGACAGCGCGCGAGCAGGCCGGTCACATCGTCGCCGGCCGCGCCCGTTTGCAGATGCCGCAGGAACCACAGCGCCGAACGTTCGACGAGCCGCGCGACCTCCGCGAACATGCGTGCCTGCACGTCGTCGGGAACGCGGTTGTCCAGCGCGTCGATGCTGCGCCAGATCTGATCGAGATCGAACACGTCGCGCGCCATGATGCACGCGCGCACGATGTCGCCGGGCTCTGCATCGGTCTCCTCCATCAGCCGATGCACGAACTCGCAGCCGACGCGATTCACGAGCGCATTGGTCAGATGCGTCGCGAGGATTTCACGGCGCAGCGGATGGCGCTGCATCGGTTCGCGGAAACGCTGCTGCAGAGGTTTCGGAAAGTACTCGATCAACATATCGCTGACGAGCGGATCTTCCGGCATCGACGATTCGAGCAGCGCGTCATAGAGCCACATCTTGCTGTACGCGAGCAGCACCGCGCGCTCGGGTGTCGTCAGTCCCTGCTTCGCGGCCGCGCGCTCGGCGATGTCCTCGTCGGTGGGCAGAAACTCGATCACGCGATTGAGCCGCCCCGCCTTCTCCAGATAGCGCATCAGGCGCGCTTCGGCATCGAGCAGCTCCACGCCAAAACGGCCCGCGATCGACAAAGCCTGGGTCTGATAGTAGTTGTCCGTCAGCACGAGCAGACCGACTTCATCGGTCATTTCGGCAAGCAACGCATTGCGCTGCTTCTCCGTCATCTCGCCGTCGGCGACGACGAGGCCCAGCAGAATCTTGATGTTGACCTCGTGATCCGAGCAATCGACACCGGCCGAATTATCGATCGCATCGGTATTGATGCGGCCGCCGCGCTGCGCGAACTCGATGCGCCCGAGTTGCGTCAAGCCGAGATTGCCGCCCTCGGCCACGACCTTGCAGCGCAGATCCGCGCCGTTCACGCGGATCGCGTCGTTCGCGCGATCGCCCGCCTGCTGATTGGTCTCGCGGCTCGCCTTCGCATAGGTGCCGATGCCGCCGTTGTAAAGCAGATCGACCGGCGCCTGCAGAATCACGCGCATCAGCTCGGCCGGCGAGAGCGCCGCCGCGCTGATCCCGAGCGCCGCCTGCACCGCCGTCGACAGCGGAATCGTCTTCGCGCTGCGCGGGAACACGCCGCCGCCGGCCGAGATCAGCGACGGATCGTAATCGGCCCAGCTCGAACGGTCGAGCATGAAGAGCCGCGCGCGCTCCGCCATGCTCGCCGCGGGATCGGGATTCGGATCGAGAAAGATATGGCGGTGATCGAACGCGGCGAGCAGCTTGATATGCGGCGACAGCAGCATGCCGTTGCCGAACACGTCGCCCGACATGTCGCCGACACCGACCACCGTGAAGTCCTCGCTCTGCGTGTCGACGCCGATTTCGCGGAAGTGCCGCTTGACCGACTCCCACGCGCCGCGCGCGGTGATGCCCATCTTCTTGTGGTCATAGCCGACCGAGCCGCCCGACGCGAACGCGTCGTCGAGCCAGAAACCGTATTCCTGCGAGATCGCATTCGCGTAGTCGGAAAACGTGGCCGTGCCCTTGTCGGCGGCGACGACCAGATACGGGTCGTCGGGATCGTGGCGCACCACGTCTGGCGGTGGCACGACGTCGGTGCTCGCCAGATTGTCGGTCACGTCGAGCAAGCCGCGCAGGAAGGTCTGATAGCACGCGACGCCTTCGCGCATCCACGCATCGCGCTCGCTCTGCGGCGGCGGATTCTTGACGACGAAGCCGCCCTTCGAGCCGACCGGCACGATCACCACGTTCTTCACCATCTGCGCCTTCATCAGGCCGAGCACTTCCGTGCGGAAATCCTCGCGCCGATCAGACCAGCGCAGGCCGCCGCGCGCGACGCGCCCGCCTCGCAGATGGACGCCCTCGACGCGCGGCGAATAGACCCAGATCTCGAACATCGGTTTCGGCTCGGGCAAGCCGGGCACCTGGGCGGGATCGAACTTGAACGACAGATACGGCTTCGGTTGGCCCAGAGCGTCATGGCGGTAGTAGTTGGTGCGCTTGGTCGCCTTGATCACGCCGAGGAACTGCCGCAGGATGCGGTCTTCGTCGAGATTAGGCACCTGGTCGAGCGCGCTGTCGATCGTCTCCAGACAAGCGTTGACGCGGGCCTCGCGTACCGCGCCGAGCGCCGGATCGAAGCGCGCGATGAACAGGTCGACGAGCATGCGCGCAATCGCCGGATTGCCGGTCACCGCGCGTTCGATATACGCGTCGCTGAACGTCGAACCGACTTGCCGCAAATACTTCGCGTAAGCGCGCAGAATCGTCACCTCGCGTGCATTGAGCTGCGCGCGCAGCACGAGGCGGTTGAAGTCGTCGCTTTCGATCGTGCCGGTCCACACCTGCTCGAACGCCTGTTCGAACAGATCCTTGACCCGCTCGATGTCGAACTCGGTATCGTCCGCGAGTTCGAGGCCGAAGTCGTGGATCCACGCGGGCGTCGCACCGGGCGCCTCGATCAGATAAGGCCGCTCTTCGTCGACGCGCACGCCAAGATGTTCGAGCATCGGCAAGCTGCGCGACAGTGCGATCGGCAGCCCCGCGCGATACACCTTGAAACGGAACGCGCGCGGTCCCGATTCGATCGGCCTGTACAGGTTCATCGCGAGCCGCTCGCTGCCCTGCACGCGCTCGATCAGTTCGATATCACGCACGGCCGTGCGTGCCGGATAGTCGTCGCGATAGCCGGCCGGGAACGAATCGGCGTAGTGCTGCAGCAAACGGTTGCCCTGCTCTTCTCCGTACGCGTCGAGCAATGCGTCGGCCAGATCGTCCTGCCAGCGTCGCGCGACCTGCACGAGGCGCGCTTCGAGCTCGCGTGTGTCGACGCTCGGCATGCCGCCCGCCTTGGCATGGACGACGAAATGAATTCGCGCGAGCGTCGACTCCGACAGCAGCGGCGTGAATTCGACGTTCTCACCATTGAATGCGTCGGCGAGCAGGTTCGCGATGCGCTGCCGCAGATCGGTGTTGTACTTGTCGCGCGACACGAACACGAGGCACGATACGAAGCGATCGAATCGATCGCGCCGCACGAACAGCCGCGTGCGCTGATGCTCCTGCAAACGCAGCACGCCGAGGGCGGTGTCGTACAGCTGGTCCTCGTCGGCCTGGAACAATTCGTCGCGCGGATAGGTCTCGAGCACCGTCACCAGCGATTTCGCCAGATGACCTTTCGGCAGGAATGCGGCGCGTCTGACGATATTTGCGCATTTGCGCCTCACGATCGGAATCTCCGCGGCCGACACGAAATAAGCGGTCGACGTATACAGGCCGATGAAGCGCCGCTCGCCCGTCACCTTGCCATCGGCGCCGCTCAGCTTGATGCCGACATAGTCGAGATAGCCGGGCCGGTGCACCGTGGCGCGCGAATTGGCCTTGGTCAGAAAGATCGGCGACGACCCGGAGATGATCTCCGCGGCCGCCGGCGGCAACGGCGTGACTTCCGCCGCGCCGCCCGGCTGCTGCGCATCGCGCAGAATGCCGAGACCGGAGCCCGCGACCGCCCGCAAACCGAAGCCGCCGTCGTGCTGCACCAGTTCGTAATCACGGTAGCCGAGGAACGTGAAATGATCGGCGACCATCCATTCGACGAACGCGCGCGCTTCGACGCCCTCGGGACCGCTTTCGCGCGCCTTCATATCTTGAATGGTCTGCTTCGCGCGTTCGATGATCTTCGGCCAATCCTCGACCGCCGCGCGCACGTCGCCGAGCACGCGCGCGATGTCGTCGCGCAATGCGTCGAGTTTTGCGGCATCGCCACAACGATCGACCTCGAAATGGATGCACGAGGTCAGATGCGAGCGCGTATCGCCGGCTTCTTCGGCGCCTTGGCTCACGCGCGCGATGCTGCCGTCCGGCGCGCGCCAGACCCGAAATACCGGATGGACGACCGAATGCAGCGCGAGCCGATGCCGGTTGACCGACATCGAGACCGAATCGACGAGGAACGGCATGTCGTCGTTGACGATTTCGATCACCGTGTGATCGGAATGCCAGCCATGCTGTTCGAGGATCGGGTTATACACGCGCAGCCGCTGCTCGCCCGGCACGAAGCGCTGCGCGGTCTGCCAGTGGGCCAGCGCCGCGCCGTACAGATCGGCGATCGAGCGGCTTTGCAGATCGCCCGCGTCGACGAAATCGTAGTAATGCCGCAGGAAGGGTTCGACGATATTGAAGGCCGGCTCCGGCAACCGCCCCCGCGCGAATTCGACAACATCGTTCAGCAGGTGTGTGACGGCTTCTTCGTTCTTTGCTTGCATGATCGACTCCCCTGGCTGGCGGCAATGGTGAGTATCGCGTGATTCGCAGGCAACGTCTGACTTGGAATTATGCGCCTGCCGTACGCGATACGGCCGTTTCGCGCAGTCAGGTAATACCCGCTGACCGGTCGTCGAAGAATCGCCAGGCCCTGGCATCGCTGCGGCGCGGCAACGCCGTGCGCGGCTCAGCGCGCGGGCTTTGCGGGCGCCGGTGCCGGCGCGGCCGCATCGCTATTCTCGGCGCGCTGGGTGAGCCACGCGCGAATCTGCGCGGCCGTCCACGCGGGATCGTCATGCGGTAGATCGTGGCCGGCCCACGGATGCTTGCGATGCGGCGCGCCCCACGCCGCCGCGAGCTTCGCCGAACAGACCGGGTTGACGAGCCCATCGGCTTCCGACGACAGAATCAGCAGTGCACACTCCGGCGCGGCGGGCGCCGCGCTAAAGCACGCGGCCGCCCACAATTGCCGCAGCGCATTCGCGCGGCTCACCGGCGCGCTGCGGCGAATCGCGGTCCAGGCAGCGAGATCCGCGCCCAAGGTGTGGAGGTTATTGCACGTGAGTCGATGGATGCCGCTCTCGGCATCGGCGGCATCGCTCCAATGCGCCGCGACGCCGAGCAGACCAGGCCACGCCGACGGCCGCAGCCGCTCGTGCATGCGGCTGAATGGCCGCATGCTCGTATTGATCAGCACGAGCCGTTCGATCTCGCCGGGATGACGCTGTGCCCAGTGGCTCGCGACCATGCCGCCGAGCGACATCGCGAGCACGTTGTAGGGGCCCGGCACACCCGTTTCGAGCGCTGCCTGCCGCACGAATGCGACCATGCCCGCGACGCTCGCGGGCGCGCGCCGCCGCACGTATTCACCGTTGCCAGGCAGATCGAGCAGCAGCAAACGCAAGCCGGTCGTGCTCGTTGCGGCTGGGGTTGCATCGCGCAAGCGATCGCCCGAAATTTGACCCAGGGTTTCGCGCAACGCCGCCGGCAAGCGCCCCCAATGCCGCGTTTCCCGCGTCAGTCCGCGCAGCAGAATCCACGTGCTCATACGCGATCCGGCCCGTACCAGTGATCGAGCGCGCTTTGCAGCAACTGCTCGCGACGGTTGCCTTGCGGCAGCCAGCGCTGCGCCGAAAACGCCGCGCGCGCAAGGAAGTCGAACAGGTTCGCATGGCGCCGCAGCACGCGCGCGGTGCGATGCTCCATGACGGGATTGAACATGCCCTGCCGCGAAAACAACTGCCGCGGGTTTTTCTTGATCCACAGCCACGAGCCGAGTTCGAGCGTCATCGGCAGAAAGACGTTCGGCGCCGGCGTGCGGTCATACGCGTAGTCCCACAGATCGCCGTGCAGCAGATACTGATGGCTTTGCGGCTCGAACGTGTAGCCGTGATGCGGATGCGCGTGTTCGAACATGCTCTTCAACACGTACATTTCGGGCAGATGCGGCATCTGCCGGCGGGTTCGGGCGTACGGAAACCAGATGCTGTCGCTCCAGCCGTAGCCGGAATGGCAATCGAGTGCGATGCTCAACGGCCGCGCGGCGAGCTGCGTCTCGACTACATGCAGCAGCGCGGCCGCCTCGACCTCCATCGGCTCGCCCGCGCGGCCGCGATACCAGGGCAACCACGCGCCGACGCGCTGGCCGCCCGCCAGCAGCGGCACGCGCGCGTCGGCGTCTTGCGGTGCGTTGCGCATCAGGTCGACGCCGCGCGGATTCGCGCGCGTCGCTGCCCACATGCCGCCGGGATTCGCGATCGGTAAAAAGATCAGCCGGATGGACTGCAATTGCCGCACCAGCAATTCGTCCCATTCGAGCCGAGCGAGCAGCGCGCGCATATAGTCGAGGACGAGTTGCGAGCCGATTCGCTCGAGCCCGTGAATGCCGCCGAAAAAACCAATGGCTGGCGCGAGCGGATCGGATGAACCGATGCTCGCGGTGTAGACGGAAAAGCGCCGGCCGCGTACCTCGGTCTCGCAGACCGCGCGGATTTCGAAGCTCGCCCTGCCCTGGTCGAGTATCGACTTGAGATCTTCATATTCGGCAAAACTGTCCGGAAGAAAGCTCAAAGGAGTCGGCATGACGGCGTGACCGGAGTGTCGGGATTATTAAGGAGGGCCGGAAAACCCGCACTATAGCCTGGCTGTGTGTCAGCACGCGCGAGCGCGCACGTGTGCACGCGAATCGTGTCATCCGTATGTCACTTTCCGTTTGAATCACTGACTTCGCAATGACTTCGTTTTGCCATCCTGACGACACATGACACAGCGGAAAACGCGACGCACAAAGATGTAGTCGTCTAGACGTTGCGATGCCTTCACTCAACCGTCACAGTCGCTTCCTAGAATGAGCCCACACCTGCCGGCAGTGGCCGCATGCAAGAGGGAATACAGATGGAAGCGATCCGTGAAGCTATTCGAATCGAGCGTTTGAGCAAGACGTTCGGTAACGGCCGCAAAGCGCTCGACGAAATCGATCTGCGCGTCGCGCCCGGTGAAATGGTCGCGCTGATCGGCGCGTCCGGCTCGGGAAAATCGACGTTGCTGCGGCATATCGCGGGCTTTACCGCGTCGGACGCGCAGCCGTCGCAAATCGAGATTCTCGGCCGGCCGATCCAGCAGAACGGCCGCATCGTGCGCGAGGTGCGCAGCATTCGCCGCGACATCGGCTTCGTGTTCCAGCAGTTCAATCTGGTGAACCGGCTGTCGGTCGAAACCAACGTGCTGATCGGCGCGCTCGCGCGCCTGCCGTGGTGGCGCCGTCTCTCCGGCCGCTTCCCGCGCGCGGAACGCGCGCTGTCGCGGGCCGCGCTGCACGAGGTCGGAATCGGCGAATATGCGCGCGAGCGGGCCGCGAACCTGTCGGGCGGTCAACAGCAACGTGCCGCGCTCGCACGGGCGCTCGTGCAACGTGCGCAAATCGTGCTCGCCGACGAGCCGATTGCCTCGCTCGATCCCGAGTCGTCGCGCCGCGTGATGGACATGCTGCAAGCGCTGAACGTCGAGCACCGGATCACGGTGCTGGTGTCGCTGCATCAGGTCGACGTCGCGCTGCAGTACTGCGCGCGCACGGTCGCGCTGCGTCGCGGCAAGGTGGTCTACGACGGCCCTTCCAGTGCGCTGACACCGGCGCTGCTAAAGAAACTCTACGGCGGCGATGCGCGCGAACTGCTCGACGACGCGACGCACGACGCAGACGAAACTCACGACGAGCCTGACGCCCCCGACACCGCCGCCGCGCGCTACGCGTTCGCGTTGAACGCCGCGCCGTCGAACTGAACCGCGCACGCTGTCGCGCGCTTTTGATTCTCTCCGTCCACTCAACCGGATCTCAACCGATGAAATTCCTGCGCTCCCTGATCACGCTCGCGGCCGGCGCTGCCGCTTTCGCCTGCATCGCCGCGGCCCACGCCGAGGACATCAACCTCGGGATCATCTCGACCGATTCGTCGGCGGTGCTCAAGCAACGCTGGGAACCGCTGATCGATGACATGAAGAAACAGACCGGCCTGAACGTGAAGGCATTCTTCGCGACCGATTACGCGGGCATCATCGAAGGCATGCGCTTCAACAAGGTGCAGGTCGGCTATTTCGGCAACGCGTCGGCGATCGAAGCCGTCGATCGTTCGAGTGGCGAAGTATTCGCGAAAGCGCAGCACGCGAACGGCGACAGCGGCTACTACTCGCTGCTGATCACCAACGTGAACAGCCGCTTCAAGACGCTCGACGACGTGTTCAAGGACACGAAGAGCGTGACGCTCGGGTTCGGCGATCCGAACTCGACGTCGGGCACGCTGGTGCCTGGCTACTACCTGTTCGCGAAGCACAACGCGCCGGTCTACACGTCGTTCAAGAGCGTGCTGCCGTCGAGCCACGAAGCGAATCTGCTGGCCGTCGTCAACAACAAGATCGACATCGCGACCAACAACAGCATGATGATGGAAACGCTCAAGCGCGAGCATCCGGACAAGTTCGCGCAGGTGCGCGTGCTGTGGACCTCGCCGCTGATTCCTTCGGACCCGCTCGTGTGGCGCAAGGATCTGCCGGAAGCGACGAAGGACAAGCTGCGCAAGTTCTTCCTGAACTACGCGAAAACCGATTTGCACGAAAAAGCGGTGATGGCCGGCATCACCGAGTACAGCGGCTTCGAGGCATCGTCGGATCGGCAACTGCTGCCGATTCGCGAGATCGTGCTGTTCCAGCAGAAGCAGAAGATCGAGAACGATGCACATCTGTCCGATAGCGACCGCAAGACGCAATTGGCCGCTCTCGACGCGAAGCTGAGCGCGCTCAGCAACGCACAGTCGAAGCAATGAACTCCGCCGATCTGAGCACGTCGCCCGCGCGCGCGAGCGAAGCGGCCGCCGCGCAGACGGCGCAGGCGAAAGATCGTACCGGCAAGCGCAGCTGGTGGTCGTTGCTCGGCTGGATCGCGGTGCTCGCGGTGCTCGGCGGCGCATGGCACGGCGCCGACATGCGGCCGCTCGATCTGCTCAGCGACTCGGCCAACATGGGCCAGTTCGCCGCGGACTTCTTCCCGCCCGACTTCACCGAGTGGCGCAGCTACGTGCACGAGATGTACGTGACGCTGGCGGTCGCAATCTGGGGTACCGCGCTCTCCCTCGTCTGCGCGGTGCCTTTCGGCCTGATGTCAGCGCACAATCTCGCGCCGCAGTGGGTCGTGCAGCCGATGCGCCGCCTGATGGACGCATGCCGCGCGATCAACGAAATGGTCTTCGCGATGCTGTTCATCGTCGCGGTCGGCCTCGGGCCGTTCGCCGGCGTGCTCGCGCTGTGGGTGCATACGACGGGCGTGCTCGCCAAACTGTTCGCAGAAGCGGTCGAGGCGATCGATCCGCGCCCGGCCGAAGGCGTGCGCGCAACCGGCGCGACGCGCCTCGACGAAATTGTCTATGCGGTGCTGCCGCAAGTGCTGCCGCTGTGGATCTCGTACGCGCTGTATCGCTTCGAGTCGAACGTGCGCTCGGCGATGGTGGTCGGCATGGTCGGCGCGGGCGGCATCGGCGTCGTGCTGTACGAAGCGATCCGCTCGTTCAACTATGCGCAGACGGCCGCGGTGATGATCATGGTGATCGTCGTCGTGACGGTGATCGATCTCGGCTCGGCGTGGCTGCGTGAACGGGTGATCTGAGGATGGCGCGCGTTCGCGCGCGCGGCACTGAGCAGCCGGATTCAAAACGCCATTCCGGCCTTGTTGCTGCCCGTGCCGGCGCCGGCCGCGTGGCCGTATATCGTTGCGTCGGCAGTGCTCGAATGGGCTATCTGCTCGCGTTGATTCGCGCGAACAGAAGCGGCGATTTCGGTCAGGTCTATCCGATTGCGCGCGGTCTTTCGCCGATGCTCGTGTTCGTCGGCGCACTCGTGTTCGCGGGCGAGGTGCTGAAGCCGCTCGCCGCGCCCGGCATCGCGCTCGTGTCGTGCGGCATCGTCTCGCTCGCCTTTCGGCGCTGACGAGCAGGTTGACGAAGCCGAAATCGTAGGTCGCGCCCGCACCGCAGATGCGCTGCTGGTCGGTGCTCGCGCCCGTCGGGCTCACGACGAACGGTGAACCGAAGCCTCAGCCCGTGCTGTCGGCCGCGCCGCTCGTCAGATTCGACGGTATCGCGTTGCTGCACTTCGGAAGTGACGTTAGTTGTACACGCTGCAATCAACGCGTGTAATTCACCACCGGCACGGAATACGAAGTCGGCGCGAAATCGGTGCGGCCACCGCGCTGCGACGAGCCATTCGACGGCGCACCGTAGCCGCTATTCTGCGCAGCCTGGTTTTGCGCCGCGACCTTTGCTTCGGCCGCCTGGATATTGGCCGGATAGTCGATCACGTTCGCATTGGACGGATCATGACCGGCCTTTTCGAGTTGAATCAGTTCGGTGCGGACCTGGGCGCGCGCGAGCGGCTGATCGGCCGGATTCGACTGGGCAAACGCCGCGAGCGGCGCGGCAACGAGAGCGGCGATAGCCCCTGCTTCGATCAGCGACCTGATTGACTTCATGATTTCCAACCTCCCGAGATGGCTTCATGCGATTGCCGCGGAGCCTGGTGCGACCATCGGCCATCCGCAGCGGTTAAGGCAGTTTAGAAGCCGGTCGAGCCACGTAGTAAGCCCTGAACCATGAATTCACTGTTGCTATAGCGGCCACAATTCGAGGCCACCACGTTCCGGCGCAGCCTCAACGCGATGCACTACACTGATAACGCCCAACGACGCGCCGCAGCCATCGCATTCGATCGAGGAGGTAGACGCCCATGTCGCATCCCGTTGCCCTGCCCTCTTACCGCGACGGCGTGCGTGCCGAATGGGTCGATTACAACGGCCACATGCGCGACGCGTTCTACCTGCTGATCTTCAGTCTCGCGGTCGACGGGCTGATCGATCTGATCGGCCTGCCCGATGCGGTGCGCAAAGAGCGGCATCGATCGATCTACACGCTCGAAGCGCATCTCAACTATCTGCATGAAATCAAACAAGGCACGCAGGTCCGTGTCGACATGCGCGTGCTCGGCTACGACGCGAAACGTATTCACGTGTATGTCGAAATGTTTGCGCTGGACACGACGCAAAGCCAACGCACCGGCCCCGTCGCCGCGGGCGAGCAGATGCTGCTGCACGTCGATACCAGCGGACCGCGCGGCGTTGCTTTCGATCCGGACGTCAAAGCGCGCGTACACGAACTCGCGCAAGCCCATGCGGCATTGCCGCCGGCGCGTTTCGCGGGACGTGTGATCGCTTTGCCATGCGCAGCGCAAACGGGAAACACTACTCAAACGGAGTGACCATGCTCGAGCCGGAAATCGCCGCCTTTATCGAACGAGCGAGCGCGCTCTATCCGTCGCATCACGCGGCGATGACGCCGCGCGAGCAGCGCGAGCTGTATGACCGCTACGCCGCGACGTTGACGCCGCCACTGCCCAGCGAACTCACCACACGGGACGCAAGCTTTCGCACCGACGCGGGCCATGCGATCCCGCTACGGCTCTACCGGCATCCAGCGAAGGCAAGCGAACACGGCACGATCCGCGGCACGGTGCTGTATTTTCATGGCGGCGGCTTCGTGCTCGGCTCGCTGAACAGTCATCAGATGGTGACGGCGCGCCTCGCCGCCGACACCGGCCTCGACGTGATTGCGGTCGACTACCGGCTCGCGCCTGAGCATCGCGTGCCGGCCGCGCACGACGACTGCCTCGAGATCACGCGTGCCGCGTTGAACCACCGCCTGCCGTTCGACCTCCCAGAGCGCGCCGCATTGCAACTCGCGGGCGATAGCGCCGGCGGCACGCTCGCGGCAAGCGTCGCGCTACGCCTGCGTGACGAATGTGCGAGCGGGGTGCGCGGCATCGCGCTCGTCTATCCGATGCTCGGCACCGAGCCGCAATTGCCCGCGCGCGACACCGAGTCCGATGCGCCGATGCTGACGCTCGCGGACGTGCATAAGTTTCGCGACGCTTACTGGGGAAAAGGAGAGGAAGCCGACCCAACGCCCGGCCCCGCGTGGACGATCCCGCTCGCCGCAACCCGCTTCGACGAATTGCCGCCGACGCTGGCCATCGGCGCCGAGCACGACCCCCTACGCGACGACGCGCGCGTGTTCGTCGAGCGCATTCGCGAAGCTGGTGGAGATGCCCGGCTGCTGGTCGGCACGGGGCTCGTGCATGGATGCTGGCGCGCGCTTGAAACAAGCCCCGGCGTGCAGGCCATGCACAGGGCTGTATGCGAATTTCTCCGCGAAAACGCACGCCATTAGCGCGGCGATACGCACAGCCGCGCCCGGCGCGTCATCGCGGCTCAGCGATTGCGGTCGCTGCGCCACTGCGCGAACGTGACGAGATCGAGACCGACCTCGGCCGGCTCTATGCGGGTCCAGCTGAAGAACGCGTCGTCCCAGCCAGGAATGCTTTGGGGCGTCAGCGATCGGAACTTCATGCCGCCACGATACGCAAGGTCCGGCCAGAACAGCGGCATCACCTCGCGCGTGGCGAGCTGGCGCAGCAGGTCGGACGGGCCACCCTCGTCGGCGACGATCTCGCCCTGCGAGATCCAGTCGTTCTCGGCCCACGCGACGAACACGCTCGGGTTGCCCGCGGCGTCGAACATCAGGATCACGTTCTGCTCGGGCCGCCAGTAATACTCGACGATGCCCTGAGCGGCCACCACTTCGTCGATCATCTTGCGCGTGCGCGGATCGCAGTAGGTCATGCCGTTTTCGCCGAGCGCGAGCCAGCCCGACTCCGCGCAATGGCGGCTTTTGGCGTCCTTCAGGAAATGCGTGAGGCGATTGGCCGAATCGGCGTCGGTCTTGCGCAGGTACAGGTCGACGATGCCGGCGTTGAAGGCCTTCACCGCGACGGTTTCATCGGCGACGCCGGTAAGCAATACCTTCGCGCAACGCAGGTGCGAGATCGACGACAAAAACTCGACGCCGCCGATGCCCGGCATGTCGTAGTCGACGACGACCGCCGCCACTTCCTCGAAGCGCGACGGCTGCGCGACGATGTCGCGCTCCGCCGAGGTCTCGACGAAGCGCTCGACGCCCGGTTCGCTCAGACACGCCGACGCCGCCGCGAATTCGAGCGAATTCTCGCGTGCGTGCTGGCGAATATAGTTGAGGGCCGCTTGCGGACGCGTGAAAAACAGGTTCGTGTAGGTGCCCGGGAAGAAACGGCGGAGCGCGTCGAGGTAGCTGTCGTTGTCGTCGACGAAAACCACTGTGGACGGATAAAAAACGGGAGGTCGAATAAAGTTGTTCATATCTTCACGTGTTTCTCACGCCGCCGCGAATGCCCCCCGACCGACCGGTCGGTCGATCTGACGTTTCGCCAAGCGACTGCCCAAGGAATGCCGGGCGATGCCTCGCCCGCGGGTCCGCATGATCAATGGGTTCTTGTCGCTACTACCGGTGACCGCCTGCCGTCGCTGTTCGCGCGTCTCGGGTGGCGCAGCCTGGCGCGGGCCTGCCGGCATGTGCGCTGCGAGCCAGTCGCTGCAAGTCGCTTTCACACGCCGGATAATCGAACCGTGGCTGCCGGTCGTCTGCAATGGTTCGTATAGTACAGGCTCCACGCATTGGCGGCACAACTTAAATCGCATTCCTGCAGGCGCCGGCCGCGCAATTGCGGGGGACTAATTGGTCGAAAAAGAAAATCGCGGCATGCGGAAAAAATGTCCGCTTCCGTCGTGCCGGCGAATGGCTTTAGCGGCAAGCGCGCGCCGTTCGTGCCAGGTCCGTTCGGACATCAATCATCGTGACGCGCCGCAATATGCCGACAAGAAGCGTCGATGTCGAAATGGTCGTTTATCATCAGTCAATCGCAGTTGCTTAATGGTTGTTGCTTAGATATGACGAATACCGGCAAGATGATGATAGTCGGGCTGCTCGTGGTCGATGCGGGCGTCGCCGGTTATCTGCTGTACCCCAGGGACGATCAGGCGCCGGCCGTGACCGGCGCGGTGACCCGCAGCGTCACCGGCGCGGTGGAATCGGAACCGCAGACCGATGCGACGCGTGCCGCTGGCGCCAGCGTGAAGCCTGCGCAACCCGTGAGCCCGCCCGCGCCGCAATCGGCGCTGCCGCAAATGGAGTCGGCCACTCCGGCTCCGGGCGCCGCTCAGGCGCCTGCTGCGGCGCCTGCTGCGGCGCCCGCCCCCGCCCCGTCCCTGCCCGCCACAGCGGCCGCGCCCGTGCCGAGCGTCACGCCCCAGTCGAGCCAGACCGCGAGCGGCCGCATCGATAACGCAGCGCCGCCCGCCGCCAATCCGGCCGCAGGCACGCACGCCCTGTCGAAGTCGCAGTCGTACGCACAGGAAAAAGCTCAACCGAGGCCGCAGTACGGGCCGCGCATCGACCAGACCCATGCCCGCCGGCGCGACGACACGCACCCGAATGGCGCCAACCCGGTCGCCGCGATGCTGACGGAGCAACTGGTCAAGGAATCGGCGAAACCCGACCCGTCGCTGCCGATGCCGTCCGGCGTCACCGTGCCGTTGCAGTCTGCCAGTCCCCCGGGGGCTGGCGCGGGTAGCGGCCGCGGCACGAATCCGGTCGCGTCGGCGATGACCGATCGGCTCGTCCGCGAATCGTCGAAGGTGGGACCGACGCAGTCCGCCGCGGAGCCGCCCATCATCAAACCCTGAGCGACGCGAGGCTCACGGCCGCGACGCCACCTCGTCGAGGTGCGCGAGCAGATCGGCCGGATCGTCGTAGACGCGCAACGCCCCCGCGCGCTCCAGTTCCTCGGTGCCATAGCCACCCGACAGCAGGCCGACACCGAGCGAGCGGCAGCGGCGGGCCGCAAGCATGTCCCAGATGCTGTCGCCGACCACGACCGTGTGCTCGATCGACACGCCGAGCCGCTCGGCCGCGGCGAGGAACAGGTCGGGATCGGGCTTCGCGTATTTGACGTCGTCGCGCGTGACGACGACCGCCTTTGCCGGATCGACGCCGAGCGCCGCCAGATTCAGCGCGGCGGTTTCCATCCGCCCACTCGTCGCGACGGCCCACGGCGTGCCGGCCTGGGTCAGCGCGTCGAGCAGTTCGCGCGCGCCCGGCAGCGGACAGACCTGGGCGCGCATCCGCTGATAGGCGGCCGCATGCGCGTGCCGCAGCCGTTCGGCGCGTTCGACGCTGATCTCGCCGTGTGTCTCACGCAGCAACTGGTCCGTGAACAGCCCACCGCTCATGCCGATCTTGCGATGGATACGCCAGACGGACAGCGGGATACCTTCGCTGTCGAGCGCCTCTTTCCACGCCAGCACGTGCTGATAGACGCTGTCGACGAGCGTGCCGTCGAGGTCGAAAAGAAAGGATGTCTGGATGCGCATGCCGGCCTCCGGTGATGATGGGTTCAATCACTATGCCATGTGTCGATGAAACGGCCAGGGCGGCTCGTCGCCCTTGACGACGCTCACGGTCTCTACACGATGTGCGCAAATTCCCACAGATGGGCGCGTATTTACCCCGATTTCGCTTTACCACGGTCTCACGTTCGAGACGATGTACTCGTTCAGCAAAGGCCGGCAACTTCGCGAACCACCGCTCGTACGGCTTCGGCCTTTCGTACGCGCAGGGCCCCGCCGGCCGATTCGGTGTTGTCGCACGCGACTCTCAACACGCTGCCGCCGACGTCGACGAATACGCGAGTCGCGGTGACGGTCGGCATGCGTCACGCGTTCTGATCTCGCGCGGCGCAGGCGTGGCGCGCCGCGACAGTGCGATGCCCTCACGACTGCGCCGCCGCGATCACCTGCGACGCGAGCGCATGATGCTGGCCGCGTCGCGAGCGGATTGCGTGAATCTCCTCGATCACGCCGTCCGCGCGGCCGAGCCAGCGCAAGCCCCTCGATAACGTGAGATCTTCGGCGCCGAGCTCGGCGAGCGGAAACACGCCGAGCCCGCGCGCCGCGAACACCGCCATCAACGCGCTGTCCTCGAATTCGCCGACGACGCGCGGCCTGATTCCCTGAGACTCGAACCATCGGTCGAGCCGCGCGCGCAGCGCGCCGTGACGGGTCGGCAGCAGCACGGGCAGGTCAGCGAGACAGAGCGGAAAGCCGTCGCGCGCCGACTTGCGTACGACCTGCGCGGGCCCGTACCAGTCGACCGGCGAGCCCGCGACGCGCTGGCTCAGCACGCGCAGATCCGCGCCGTGCGGCGCCGGCTGACAGGCGAGCACCAGATCGAGCCGATGCAGCGCAAGCTCCGACAACAGCTGCGCGGGCTCCCCCTCGTGACACAGCAGCCTGAGCGACGGCGTGGCCAGCACCGGCGCGAGCAACGCATGCGCGGCGAGCTTCGAAATCCCATCCGACAGCCCAACCGCAAGCCGCACCGAGTCCGCGCCGCTCGCTTCGCGCATCTCGTCGAGCAACGCCTCGCCCAGCTGGAAGATTTGCTCCGCGCGATCGAACGCCTGCTCGCCGGCCTCGGTCATCGCGACGCCGCGCCCGGCCGGCTTCAACAGCTGGCGCCCAAGCGCTTTCTCGAGCTCGCGCACCTGCGCGCTGATCGTTTGCACGGCCATGTCGAGCCGCCCGGCCGCTCGCGCAAAGCCGCCCTCCTTCACGACGATCCAGAAGTAGTACAGGTGACGATAGTTGAGCATGCTGATCCGATACTTCGAAAAATCCGAAACGTCGTTCAGGTTATCACTGGTTCATTCGAACCGCGAATAGGCCCATGATGGCGGTTCCGCCGCTCGCGGCGCACTCGATTCCGCCACCTCATGGACTCCCTGTTCGCACTCGTTGCCGATCCCGCCGCGTGGGCCGCGCTCGTCACGCTGATCGTGATGGAGATCGTGCTCGGCATCGATAACCTGATCTTCATTTCGATCCTCAGCAACCGCTTGCCGGAAGCGCAA
The DNA here is from genome assembly GCF_014397645.1 of Paraburkholderia sp. 31.1. Classification (NCBI taxonomy): domain Bacteria; kingdom Pseudomonadati; phylum Pseudomonadota; class Betaproteobacteria; order Burkholderiales; family Burkholderiaceae; genus Paraburkholderia; species Paraburkholderia sp. 31.1. The sequence goes on along the minus strand of NZ_VZQN01000011.1, from coordinate 58,215 downwards.
CGCCCGCGCGCGCAGCGCATCGGGCTGCTGCTCGCGCTGGTGATGCGGCTGCTTCTGCTCAGCACCATCGCGTGGATCACGAAGCTGACCGCGGTCGCGTTCACGCTGTTCGATCATGGCTTTTCGTGGCGCGATCTGATCCTCGTCGGCGGCGGCCTGTTCCTCGTGTGGAAGGCGACCACCGAAATCCGTCAGCACATGATCCCCGATGACGAACTCGCCGCGAAAACCAGCTCGACCGTGCAGTTGACCGTGGCGGCCGCGATCGGCCAGATCATCCTGCTCGACCTCGTGTTTTCCGTCGACAGCATCATCACCGCGGTCGGCATGACCGAGCACCTGCCGATCATGTTCGTCGCGGTGATCGTGTCGATCATGGTGATGCTGTTCGCGGCGCAGCCGCTCGCGCGCTTCATCGATCGCAATCCGACCATCGTGATGCTGGCGCTGAGCTTCCTGCTCGTGATCGGCATGACACTGATCGCCGATGGTTTCGGCTCGCACGTTCCGAAGGCGTATATCTATGCGGCGATGGCGTTTTCCGCGTTCGTCGAGGCGATGAACATGCTCGCGCGGCGCGCGAAAACGAAACGTCTGGCAAGCAGCGAGGAGTGATGCCGTGATGAAATGCCCAATCTGCAAAACGACCGATCTGCTGATGACCGAGCGCCGCTCGATCGAAATCGATTACTGTCCGGACTGCCGAGGCGTATGGCTCGATCGCGGCGAACTGGACAAGTTGATTGCGCAGGATGACGGCGACGGCTCGCGGCGCGGCGAGCGTGCCCTGGGAAGCGAGCGGCAGCGTTACGAGGAGCGTCGCGACGAACATCGCGGCTATCAAAAGAAGCGCTCGATTTTCGATGTGTTCGACTTCGACTGAACGCTTCGGCGGCTTGGCGCACGCAAATTCCAACCGCCGTTAGCGCATCAGCGCGCCTATCAGCGCGCCTTCTTGCGAACGCCCTTGCCGGTCGTCGCGCCGCGCGGCGCTTCCTTGTCGAGCGATGCGCCGCCGTTCATCTGCTCGAGCCACGACAGCGTATCGACATACGACAGAAATTGCTTCAGATATTCCGGCGACAGCTCGCGCATCAACGACAGCGCGCGATGTACGAGGCTGCTCGAATTGAGCGGCCCCGCGTTGCCTGGCACCTGCGCGAGCGACTGGCGCAACTGCTTTTCGGTGCGCAGTTTGGACCAGACTTCGCGGAAGTAGTCGACTGCGGGCAGATCGGGATAGGCGGCGGCGTGCGGAGCATCGGCGCGCGCGTGGTGGCGGGCGAGGCGTTCGATCAGCGCCGCGAGCGTGGCGTCGTTGGCCGCGTCGGCTTCACCGGACGTGGCTTGCGACGCGCTCTCGTCCGCAGCGGCACGCTCGACCTCGGCCGTATAGTCGGCCAGCAGTCCTGCCAATCGTTGCTCGAGCACTCGTCGCGGCTCGCCGCTGTGCTGTGCCGCGCGCCGCGTAAGCGCGTCGAGCAGATGAAAGCGCACCGGATCGAGCCGAGCCGCGCCGCTCGCGCGCCATGCATCGAGCCTCGCGCGAGCCGCATGGATCGCGTCGTCAAGCACCGGACTTCTCCGCTGCCGCCGCACTCGACGGTCGCGGCACCGGCGCGATTTCGACGCGGCGGTTTTTCGCGCGGCCGGGTTCGTCGGCATTCGAACTGACCGGCTGCTCCGAGCCGAACGCCGCCGCAAACACCGACGACGCCGACACGCCCTCGTCGATCAGCGTGCGCGTGACCGTCAACGCGCGCTGCGCCGACAGCTCCCAGTTATCGGCGAAGCGTCGATTGCCTTCGCGCAGGCGTTGATCGTCGGTGAAGCCGCTGACCATCAGAATCTGATCGCTCGCGCGCAGATATGCGGACAGCGGCCCGGCGAGACTCTTCAGCAGCGCGCGACCCTCAGGCTGCAGCTGGGCGGAGTTCAGCGCGAACAGCACGTTGCCGCTAATGCCGATGCGCCCATTGACGAGCGTCACGCGCCCCGCCGCGAGCGGTCCCGCGAGTGCCTGTTCGAGCGTCTTGCGGCGCTGCGTTTCAGCCTGGCGCTGCTTGACCTCCTGCTCGAGCTTGCTCGACAGTTCGAGCTGCACGCCGATCACGCTGACCAGAATCAGCACGAACGCGCCGACCAGCACCGACATCAGATCGCCGAACGCGGCCCAGATCGGCGCGGAGGTTTCCACGCCGCCGTCGATGTCCTCGCTCATACCGCGTCGGCTCCAGCGGTCGCGCGCTGCGCGGCCAGCAACTGCAGGTCTTCGACGATCTGCTTCTGCGACATCACGCTGAGGTCGACCACGTCACGCGCCTGCGCGACGTAGTAGGCGAGCTGTTCGTCGCTGCGCGCGAGCGATTTGTCGAGCGCTGCTTCGATGCGTTCGAGATGTGCGACGAGCTTGTCGTTCGCTTCGCCGAAGGTGTGCACGGCCGCGCCGAATGCTTCGCCGAGGCTCGCGACTTCGACCGCGCTGCCGGTGACCTGCGCGGCGACCGTGCCGAGCTTGCCGGTCTCGTGCTCGAGGTGTTCGGTGAAGCGATTGCCGACGCGTTCGAGCAGACCCGCCGACGTCGAGACCAAGGCATCGACGGCCGTGCGTTGCTCGGTCGACGCGTGGGTGACTGCGTCGAGCAGCGTCTCCAGCGTGGCGAGCAGACGACTGCGCTCTTCGAGCATCGCGGTGTCGCGGACCATGCTGTCGGAGAGCTTCTGGCGCAGCTCCGCGACGACTTCGGCAGCGGCCTTCGGCGCTTCGGACGCCGCTTGCACGAGGCGCCCGATTTCGGCGATCGTCGCGCTGGCATGCGTTTGCGTCTGCGCGGAGATATCGCGTGCGGTTTGCGCGAGTGCGTCGCAGATTTGCTGCTGACGGGTCGCGGTTTGCGAACCCGTTTGCTGCCATTGTTCGTCGAGCTTTGCGGTCATCGCGGCGAGCGCTTCGGTCCATGCCGCGAAGCGCTGTTCGTCGCGCGCGGCGAGTTCGGCTTGCAGGTTTGTCGCCGCCTTCGGTGCTTCAGCCGCGGCTTGAACCAGTCGATCGATTTCGGCGATCGTCGCGCTGGCATGCGTTTGCGTCTGCATGGAGATATCGCGTGCCGTTTGCGCAAGCGCGTCGCAGATCTGCTGCTGATGGCTGGCGGCTTGCGCACCCCTCTGCTGCCATTGTTCGCTGAGCTTCGCACCCATCGCGTCGAGCGCCTCGGCCCACGCGCCCAAACGCTGCTCGTCGCGCGCGCTCAGTTCGGTCTGCAAGTTCGCATGCGAGCTACCGACCGCGCTCAGCAACGCCGCGGCATGCTGCTCGAACGTCGCGGCGGCGCGCGCCAACGCCTGTTCGTTGTTGGCGGCGAGTTTGTCGCCCGCGCTTTGCTGCTGAGCCAACGCGTCGCCCCAGGCCTGCGACATGCCGCTCGCCGTCGCTTCGAGCCGCGCGGACACGCCGTCGAGCAGCGCGAGCGAGCGCTGTTCGAACGCTTCGGCAACGCGTTCGACCGAAGCGCGCTGTTGCGCAGCCAACTCGTCGCTCGCCTGCCGATGTCCGGCGAGCGCGCTGTGGCAAATTTCGGCGACGTTCGCGCTGGTCGCCGCGAAGCCGCTCGACATGCCGTCGAGCTGGCGCTGCACGGCCTGGGTGACCGCGTCGTGCAACGCGGCGGTTTCGCGCGAGAGGCCGGCCATCGTCGCTTCGACGACCGGCTGCAGGGCCTTGCCGGCGGCCTGCGCGCTGCCGGCCACGCTGTCCTTCAGCGACTGCTCGATCACACCGGCGAGCCGCAGATAGGCGGCTTCGGTGCGGCCGTAAAACGCGTCGAGGCTCGCGATCTGCCGCTCGTTCGACGCGGCGCTCTGCTGTTCGAGCGCGCTCATCATCGTCTGCAGACGTTCGACCAGCAGCGGCGTCGCTTCGGCCTGGCGTTGCAGCAGCCGGAAGCTTTCTTCGCGCTGATGGCTCTGCGAGTAGACGCGCAAAGTCGTCGCGATCTTCGCGTCGAGCTGTTGCGCCGCTTCGAGCCGCTCGCGGCGGGACAGCGCGGACAGCAGCCCGAGCATCGCGGACGTCGCGACACCCGCGATCGACGTGCCGAACGCGAAGCCCAGCCCCTTGACCGGCGCGGCCAGCGATGCGCGGATCGCCTGCAGGTCGCTAGCGCTCTCCAGCGCAAGGCCGGTGCCGCGCAGCGTCATCACCATGCCGAGCAGCGTGCCGAGCATGCCGAGCAGCACCAGCAGACCGACCAGATACGGCGTCAGCGCGGGTCCCGGCAACGCGACGCGCTCGCCTTCGACGCGCAGCCGCACGCTATTGCGCAGACTCGGATGGACAGCTTCGAGAAACGCGGCGAGGCTCGGCGGTGGTCCGGACAACGCGGCGAGCGCGCCTGTCAGCGTGGCGGTCGCCTGACCATAGCGGCGCAATTCGAGCGCGCCTAGCACGTAGAAGACGCCGATCAGCAGCGTGACGACGAACGCGAGCGGATTGGAAACGGCATAACCGACGGCGATCCAGCACGCCGCGGAGAGCCCCGCGAGAAATACAACGAGATCGATACGATATCTGGACATGGGGTCCCAGTTAGCAGGCGCGAAGAGCCGCGAGCAGCCCTTCGACCGGTTGAAAACGAACCTCCAGCTCGGCCAGCAAAACGCTCTGCATGTCCTTGCGGAAGACGTCGAGCCACGCCTCGGACGCGAGCGGCACGGCAGCGTTGCCGCCATCGGTCGACCTGGCGAGCCGCGTGGCTGCGGTGGTTGCTTTGACTTGAGCCAAGGCTGCTTCCGGCTGCATGGCTGCAGCGCCGGCTTCGACTTCGGCCGACTGCTGCCGCGTGGGATCGGCATCGGCGGCAACTTCGGCCGGTGCTTCCGCCTCCGCCAACCTCCGCTTCTCACCCTCGCGCAAGCGCTCGTAGTGCCCGCCGAGCAACCCGGGCACCGCGCCGAGCAAACTCCGCTCGCGCTCGCCGAGCGCACGCTCCATCACCGCATCGACGACCGCGAGCCGCGCGAGCGACGGCGCCTGCGTCGCCAGCAGCGCGCGCAGCCGGCCACGCAACGTGCCGATCGCCGTTTCCATCGACTGCTGAAGCGCGAGATAGCGCTGTCGGAACACCGTGTAGTCGGCCTGCGTGTCGACCGCCACGCGCGGCGCCGACATCCGGGCGGACGACGGCGACGGGCCGCGCCGCCGTGAGCCGGCGAGCACGCTATCGCTCGCGATTGCGCTCACCAGCGAGCGGCGCACGCGCGTGCACTCTTCCTCTTCCGCACGGCCGAACGCGCGCGCGCCACCAGCGACGGACGGCGGCTTGCCATCCAGCGCCGACGACAACGCGATCGCGTCGGTCCAGCCGAGCCACTGGCTCAGCCGATCCGCCAGCGATTGTCGCGATTCGGCGACGTCGGCCTCGGCGAGACGGGCCAGTAAGCGAACGAGCGCAGGCCCAGTGAGGGCGCTGCGCTGAGGGGCTTGCAACATACCACCGGACGCAAAAAAGTCAGCAGTTTACACGCAGACGCCAGCGAGTCCGAAGTCGCCCGCTCGATCGTGCGTCGAAAGACACGGTTTTGCCCGATCGAACCTGGCATTCGGGCGTTTTCCCGAGCGCGGCTTTTTTGCCAATAGCGAAGCGGACCTATCCCTGTATAAGATGAAAGCTGGCGCCTCGCTGCGCACGAACACGGCGGAGCGTCGACAACACACAGAACACACGCAAGGCGGACAGGGAGCATGAAATTCGATACCGTGGTGCTCGGCGCCGGCATTGTCGGGGTGTGCGTCGCCGTGCATCTGCAGAAACGCGGCCGCGCGGTTGCGCTGATCGACCGTAAGCAGGCGGGCAACGAGACCTCGTTCGGCAACGCCGGGCTGATCCAGCGCGAAGGCGTCTATCCGTACGCGTTTCCGCGCGGGCTCGGCACCCTGCTGCGCTACGCGCGCAACCAGTCGCCCGACGTGCGCTATCACGCCGACGCGATGCTGCAGGTTGCGCCGTTCCTGTGGCGCTACTGGCGCAACTCACATCCGGCGAAGCACGCGGAAATCGCGAAATCGTACGCGACGCTGATCGAGCATTGTGTCAGCGAACATCGCGCGCTTGCCGCGGACGCCGGTGCCAGCGCGCTGCTGCGGCCGATCGGCTGGATCAAGGTGTTTCGCCATGCCGCCGCGCGCGACGCCGAAACCACCCTCGCCGAACAGTGGCATCGCGAGTACGGCGTCGAGTTCGAAACGCTCGACGCGCCGCGCCTGCAACAGCTCGAACCCGATCTCGACAAGCGTCTGCAAGGCGGGCTGCGCTATCCGCAATCCGATTCGGTCAGCGATCCGAACGCGCTCGTCACCGCATACGCGCGGTACTTCGAAGCGCTCGGCGGACGGTTCTTCATCGGCGATGCCGATACGCTGCGTGAAGGCTGGCAGGTCGAGACGCGGGACGGGGCGATCACGGCCGAGTCGGCGGTGATCGCGCTCGGACCGTGGTCGGATCGCGCGAGCACGCGGCTCGGGTATCGGCTGCCGCTCGCGGTCAAGCGCGGCTATCACATGCACTACGCGCCGCGTCGGAGCGCGCGGCTCAACCATCCGATTCTCGACGTCGAACACGGCTATGTGCTCGCCCCGATGGCGCGCGGCATCCGTTTGACCACGGGCGCCGAAATCGCGCGCCCCGAGGCGGCCAAGACGCCGGTGCAACTCGACGCGGTCGAGCCGATCGCGCGCACGCTGTTTCCGCTCGGCGAACGTCTGGATGCCGAACCGTGGATGGGACGCCGCCCCTGCACGCCGGACATGATGCCGATCATCGGGCCCGCGACGAAACATCAGGGACTGTGGTTCGCGTTCGGCCATGCGCATCATGGTCTGACGCTCGGACCGGTGACGGGGCGGCTGATCGCCGAGATGATGACCGGCGAGCAGACGCTGGTCGATCCGCGGCCGTTTCGAGTCGAGCGGTTTTAGCCGGATGGTCTGAGGCCTGCTCGAAATCTCCGCCTTCATTGCGCAATTATCGTCATCTCACGCTAAAGCCAACCTCACGGCACGTCTCCGACCAAGCCAGCAGCCGTCGAAGCAATAAAAAAAACGCCGCGGGCCAACAGCCCCGCGGCGTTCTTCATCGAGCCGGACAACCGTCGATCAGGCCGTCACGGCAGCCCGTCGCGGCAACACTGCCGACACCGCGAAGCTCACGACGATATTCGCGACGAGCGCGATCAGGCCGATATACAGCGGATAGTTCTCGTGGCCGAAATGCAGGCCATACACCGGCTTGAGCCCTTGCGAAATCGCGAGGCCCGTGCCGAGCACGATACCGACGAGCCAGCCGACGAACAGACCCGGCGTGTTCAGACGGCGCGTGTACAGCGTGAACACGATGGCCGGGAAAATTTGCAGAATCCACACGCCGCCGAGCAGTTGCAGATCGATCGCATACTGCGTCGGCAGGAACACGATGAACAGCAGCGCCCCGAACTTGACGACCAGCGAAACGATCTTCGCATTGGCTGCCTCCGCCTCGGGCGAGATGTTCGGCGACACCAGCGGACGCCACAGATTACGCGTGAACAGATTCGCCGCGCCGATCGACATGATCGCGGCCGGCACCAGCGCGCTGATCGCAATCGCGGCAGCCGCGAAACCGACGAACCACGACGGGAACAGCGTGCCGAACAGGGTCGGCACCACGTCGCTTGCCGACTTCACGTTCACGCCAGCGGCGATCGCCATATAGCCGAGCAGCGCGATCAGGCCGAGCAGCACCGTGTACGCAGGCAGGAAGATCGCGTTCTTGCGCACCGTCTTTGCCGACGCCGACGACAGCACCGCCGTCATCGTATGCGGATACATGAACGCGGCGAGCGCCGAGCCGAGCGCGAGCGATGCGAACGCCGTGTACTGATTCGGCTTCAGCAGGATACCGGTCGCGCCGCCCTTCGCCTGGAAGTGCGCATCGGCCAGTGCGAACACGTGTCCATAGCCGCCGAGCTTCACCGGAATCAGCCATACCGCCGCGATCACGACGATATAGATCATGATGTCCTTGACGAACGCGATCATCGCCGGCGCGCGCAGGCCGCTTGCATACGTATAGAGCGCGAGGATCACGAACGCGACGATCAACGGCAATTCGCCGCTGACGCCCAGCCCCTTGATCACGACCTGCATGCCCACCAGCTGCAGCGCGATATACGGCATCGTCGCGACGATGCCGGTCAGCGCGATGGCCGCCGGGAACCACTTGCCGCCGTACTCGCCGTGCACGTAGTCGGCCGCGGTGATGTGGTTCTTCGCGTGCGCAACCTTCCACAGCTTCGGCATCACTGCGAACACGAACGGATAAACGATGATCGTGTACGGCAGCGCGAAGAAGCCATACGCGCCCACCGAATAAACGAGCGCGGGCACCGCGATCACCGTATAGGCGGTATAGAAATCGCCGCCGACGAGGAACCACGAAATGACCGTGCCGAACTGCCGTCCGCCGAGACCCCACTCGTGCAGTTGCGTCAGATCGCCGCGTTTCCAGCGCGCCGCGAAAAAGCCGATCACCGTGACGAGCACGAAGAACGCGATGAAGACCGTCATCGCAACCGGGTTCACAGGATTCAGATCGCTCATTTGAGACCTCGATACACGATGTAAATCAGCAGCGAGGTCAACGGCACCCACAGAAACTGATACCAGTAGAAGAACGGAAAGCCCGCGAGCGGCGGATGCGTGTCGTTATAGAACGGCAGCCACAGCAGCGCGATATAAGGGATCAGCAAAATGAGCCAGAGCCATGAACGGCCGGCCGAGGGGGAGGTCTCCACGAACGTCTCCTGAGTATTATCGACAGCGCGCGCGATGGCTCGTGGCCCGACGCGCAAATGCCCGGTTGCCTGAGGTCAGGCGGAAAACCCGGGAACGTCGCACACTCGAGCGCCAGGCCTCGCGCGGCGCGGTATGCGACGGGCATGTAGTATTCGCCTTCGCGCGCTTGCTTTCAAGCGCGCAACTACGTAAGCCGTCTACGTAATATTACGTAGCCCGTTGACTGGCTTTTTTCAACGATGAAACTCAAAGCAAAGATAGTGCTGCTCGCGATCGTGCCCTTTCTGGTGGCGATCGCCAGCATCGAGACGGGCGTGCGCCGCGAAGCGACCGCACTCGCCGAGCGGCAGCACGCGACCACCCAGGCCGCGTACATGGCGAGTAAGGAGATCGAGCTCAAGCACTACGTCGAACTCGCGACGACTGCGATCGCGCCGCTCTACGAGGCCGGCGGCGACAACGCACGCGACGACGCGCTGCTGCGCACGCGTGCGCTCGCGGTGCTCGAAAAGATGAATTTCGGCGAGGACGGCTACTTCTTCGTGTACGACCTGCACGGCCGCACGCTGATGCATCCGCGCGAGCCGGATCTGGTGGGTCGGGATCTGTGGTCGTTGCGCGATAGCCATGGCACGCCGACGATCCAGCAGCTACTCGCCGCAGCCGCGCGCGGCGGCGGCTATGTGCGCTATCTGTGGCATCGGCCGTCGACCGGCAAGGAGGAGTCGAAACTCGGCTACGTGGTGCCGCTCGAACGCTGGGGCTGGATGCTCGGCACCGGCATCTATCTCGACGACGTCGACACGACGCTCGCGCACATCGACGCCCAGGCCGCGGCCAATATCGATCGCACGATGAAGTGGATCGACGCGATCGCGGTGGCCGGCCTCGCGGTCATTGCGCTGTGCGCACTCGTGCTGAACGTGACCGAATATCGCAGTGCCGACGCGAAGCTGAAGCGGCTCGCGCAGCAGGTCGTCGAGTCGCAGGAAAACGAGCGAGCGCGCCTGTCGCGCGAATTGCACGACGGCATCAGCCAGATGATGGTGTCCGTGAAGCTGCTGCTCGAATCGGCGCTCGCGCGGCTCGAACGCGGCGACGCACGCGTGCCCGCCGCCGAGGCCGCCCTGTCCACCGGACTCACGCGGCTCGGCGATACGCTGCGCGAAGTCCGGCGCATTTCTCATGCGCTGCGTCCGTCCATGCTCGACGATCTCGGCGTCGCGGCCGCCCTCGAACAACTGACGCGCGAACTCGGCGAGGAGTCCGGCATCGCGATCGGCTTCACGCAGATCGCGCATACGCATGCCGCCACGTTGCCCGACACGGTCAATACCGTGCTGTTTCGCATCGCCCAGGAAGCGCTGACGAACATCGTGCGACATGCGCAGGCGTCGAGCGCGGCGCTTGCGCTCGAGGTTTCGCGCGATGCGGTCACGCTGACGATCTCCGACAACGGCCGCGGCTTCGACGTGACCGAAGCATTCGTCGGCGGACGTGAAGGTGTCGGCCTGCGCAACATGCGCGAACGGCTCGAAGCGCTCGGCGGCACGCTGTCGCTGAACTCGCAGCCGGGGCACACCGTCGTCGCCGCGCGCGTGCCGCTGCCCGCGACGCATGCAACGGTGCCGTCCCTGCAGGAACTCTCATCATGAACGACACGACCTCTCCTTCCATCGCGCGTCTGCTGCTCGTCGACGATCATCCGCTCGTGCGCGACGGTCTGCGCGCACGGCTCGAAGCAGTGCGCCACTTCGAAGTGGTCGGCGAAGCGGGCGACGCGCAGCAAGCGCTCGCGCTGGCCGAACGACAGGCGCCGCATCTGGCGCTGATGGATGTCGGCATGAAAAGCGGCATGAACGGCATTGCGTTGGCGGGCCTCTTTCACGAGCGCTTTCCGGCGATTCGTGTGCTGATGCTGTCGATGCACGACAACCTCGAATACGTGACGCAGGCGGTGCGCGCGGGCGCGAGCGGCTACGTTCTGAAGGATTCGCCGGCGCTCGAAATCATTCAGGCGATCGGCGCGGTACTCGACGGCAAGACGTTCTTCAGCGCGGAGATCGGTGCTCGACTGATCCAGGCTTCGGCAACGCAATCGCCGGTCGAACGCTTGACGCCGCGCGAGCGCGACATTCTCGATGCGCTTGCCGAGGGACTGTCGAGCAAGCAGATCGCGCAGCGCAACGATCTGTCGGTGCGAACCGTGGAGACGCATCGGCTGAATCTGAAGCGCAAGCTCGATATCGAAGGGCAGGCCGAGTTGATCAAGTTCGCGGTCGAGAACCGGCGCAACAAGCGTTGAGGTTCGCGGGCGCGCGATAATGAGCGGTCCACACCTGGAGCGACCACGGCATGAAGCGCGTGTTCGAACTGAGTCTTGCCGGTCTGATGATTTGCGTGGCCACGGCTCGCGTTGATGGCGAACCGGCGCGCGTCAATCGCGGCCACGATCCATTCCTGCAGATATCCAAAGCGATCGCCGATTGCCCAACTCCGCTTGGCCCATTCGAAACCGAAAAGGAATGGCTCGACGATAGCCATTACAGAATCGAACGCGGCAATAGCTGCTGGATCGAAGGCCGTTGCCGTTTGCCGAACGCGTATCTGTACGACGCGGAAATCGCCGAGAGCGTGCAACGGCGTCTCGCGAATCTGAACGTCGCGACGCACTGGCGCGAGCAATCGACGCTATGGCTCACGCTGCAACGCCGCTTTATCTACGTCGAAGGCTGCGTCGCGCCGGGCTTCGACAAGAAGACTTTCCTCACCGAACTCGCCCAAACGGCGGACGTCGAGCGCGTGATCGACAACACGATCACCGATCCTCACGCCGCGCAGTTGCCTTACCGTACCCAGGCGGACCCGGACAAGCCCGTGCGCGATCCGGGCAATTAGCGCGGTAGATGGCGATGTGTTTGCCTCTGCCGTCTACTGCCTGCTATATCGACAAACATCGATAGCATCGCAATTGGACGCGTGGCGCGCAGGCGGCCCGGCGAACGGCTGCGTGTCGGCCGACATGAAGCCGTGCTCGACGAAGCCGATTGCGCGGGGGCCGAGGCGCTGGCCGATACGCTGCTGTATCGCGCGGGCGACACCTTCAGCATCGTCGCGCAGGGCTTCGACTATCCGTCGCTCGCGCGCTGCCCTGCGCTGGCGGACGACGGGCGCTGCGCGATTCATCTGCAAGGCAAGCCGCTGACGTGCGAAGTGGTACCGCTCGACCCGCTCGTGCCGGACAGTCTGCAACATCTGGCGTATCTGAGCAGCGCCGTTCACTGATCCGTCGGCACTTCGTCTCGTTCGCACCGGCATTCAAAGCTGCGTGTCCAGTAGCCGCACGAATTTTTCGACGAGCTTCTCGGTGAACGAACGCCGCGTCCATGCTTCGAGCGTGACGCGTTTCGACTTCGCGATGTCGTCGTCGAACGCGGTGGTCTGCTGCGTGGCGAAATCGAGGTCGTAGATGTTCAGGTTCGCTTCGTCGTTCAGCTTGAACGAGCGGCTATCGAAGTTCGTCGAGCCGACCGACACCATGTACTCGTCGACTACCAGCAACTTGCAATGGAACATGGTCGGCTGGTACTCGTAGATCTCGACGCCCGCTTTCAGTAGATCGCCCCAACACGCACGCGACGCTTCGCGCACCGTGTGCGTGTCGATGCGTTTGCCCGGCGTGACGATCTGTACTTTCACGCCGCGTTTCGCGGCTTCGACGATCGCGTTGATGGTGAGCTTGTCGGGCACGAAGTACGCGCTCGCAAGCTGCAAACTGCGCGTGGCGGCGGTGACGGCCATCAGATACATCAACTGCATGTCGTCACTGCCGCCCGACGGCGAACTGCTGAACATATGCGCGAGACCCTGGCCCGCTCCTTTCGGCTCGGCATCGATGTGCGGAAAATACTCGGGACCGTGCAATACGCTGCTGGTCGCCTTGATCCAGTTGTCCATGAACACGGCCTGCATATGGCCGACCACTGGACCCGTCACGCGAAAATGCGTATCGCGCCAATGCTTTTCGTCCTGCGCATTGCCAGTCCACTCCGGCGCTATGCCGACCCCGCCGGTAAAACCGATCCGGCCGTCGATCACCAATAGTTTGCGGTGCGTACGGTCGTTCATGCGACCGAGTCCGGTCCAATGCGGCTTGTGATACCTGACCACTTCGGCGCCGGCCTCCCGCAGCAGTTGCAGATAGTGCCGATCCATTTTCGACGAACCGACCCAGTCGAGCAGTACATGCACGGCGACACCTTCGCGCGCCTTATCGGCCAGCGCACGCGCAATCTGTCCGCCGATCTCGCCAGACCAGTAAATGAACGTTTCAAATGTGATGGTTTCGCGCGCCGACCGAATGCCATCGAGCATCGACGGAAAGATCTGGTCGCCGTTGAGCAGCATCTCGAAGCGATTACCCGGCACCACGGGTGGACCGAGCAATAAACCCATCGAACGAAGGAATTGCGGATCTTCGCTCTTATAAAGCCGCTCGATTCTGTGTTCTATTTTCTTCTCGCCGCTCGACAGATTGGCGATCAGGAGAACGATCACGAGCGTGACGAATGCGGTAATAGAAATGGTCAGCATGCGTGGCCTCGATGGCAGGCGGCGGGTCACGGCATACGAGTCCCGCATCCGACGGGGGAATGCCGCACTCGTGCCTGGCTTTCACTATCAGCGCGTCATGCACGGCGCGTGCCCGGATCAGGACCGCGCCTTGCTTTCTGGTTCCAATGCTTTATCTGACCAATGCAAACGCCTCGCGGCTTGCGATTTCGCCCGCGCCGAATACGCCGATGACCGTATAGTCCGACGCCACGCATTCGAACGTCGATGCCTGAAACGTAATGACGAAATGCCGCCGCGCCGGTGCCTCGGGAGCAATGGCGACGGAGTCTGTCGCCACGGCGGCAATCTCGGCGCACAACGACGAATTGACGACTTCATGCACCCCGCAGCCGACGAGACCTTGGGCCGCGAGCGGATGAATGGCGAGATCGTCACCGCCCGGCGGCCCGAGACGGTGAAAGATGGCGTCGGCGAACAGCACCGCGCAAAAAGGATCGTCGTCGGGATCGAATGGCCCGAACCGTTCAAAGTCCGACTCCGCGATCGGATAAGTGAGGATCACGCGGCGATCGCTGGCGACGATGAATGGTTCGGCGGCATCGGCTGCCGGATGAGGAGCGGAGTCCAGCAGGAAGACCTGATCTTCCTGCCGGTGCGCATCGAACGTGCTAACCATCTACTTCACGACTCCACGGCTATTACGCGCTTGCTTGCGTCTCTGGCGTTTGGGGAGCCGCCGCGACGGGTGCGGCCGTACTCTTTGCAGCAGCCTTGCGCGCCGGTGCTTTTCTTGCCGCCTTCACAACGCTTTTGCGGCCGGCGGTCTTCTTCACCGCGGCTTTCCGGCTTGCCGGAGTTGCCTTTCTGGCTGCGGTCTTTTTCACGGCCGTCTTGCGCGTTGCTTTTTTCGCCGCGGTCTTCTTGCCTACCGCACTCGCGGTCGCTTTCGCCTGGCTGCTCTTTGCCGCCGTTTTCGCCGCTTTCGGAGCGGCAGCCATGCTCGCGCCATCGATCAGGAATTTGCTGCGGTCCTTGACGGCCGCGAGCCATGCCGGCGCCGGACCGCGGCCGCTCCAGGTCGCGCCGGTTTTCGGATTCAGGTACTTCGGCGGCTGGGCGCCTTTCGGCTGTCCTTTGCCGCCCTTCGCGGAGGGAGCAGCCGCGGGCTTGCTTGCGCTCGCAGCGTCGATCAGGAACGCCGTGCGGTCCTTCACGCCGGCGATCCAGCCAGGCGCGCGGCCGTGCCCCGTCCAGGTCGCGCCGGTTTTGTGGTCGCGATACTTCGCCGGGGTTGCCGACCTGGCGGCTTTGCTCGCGCCCGCAGGTCTTCCGCGACCCGCCGGATTGCCATTCAGACCTTGCGCGGCACGTCGTGCCTTCGCCTGTGCTTCGATATCGGCAGTCGTGAGACCGTGCTTGAGCATCAATTCGCGAATCTGGTCGACCGCGGCTTGTGCTTTTCTGGCAATGAGAACGTCAGCTTGCTCCTGGAGCTTCTTAAGCTTGGCTTGGATTTGCTCTAACGAAGGCATTTGATTGCTCCTTATGTGGTAATCGTCGAACTATGCCATGAATGACGGAAGAAAGGCAGTGTATTGACCTATCCCGAGCTTCAATACATCGATACGAGCACCGATGCGGCGTTCAAATAACGAAGCTTTCAGGTTTTTTACCGGGTCATCGAAGCTTTCTTCCTTTTCCTTCCCTCCTGATTCTTCTTTTTCATTTCGGTTCCACCACCACTCAGATAGGTGTAAAAACGACGACCTGGCGATCGGCAATGTACCTCACACTCCGTATGAAGCGGTAGTGTTGACCGTCCGCCGTTATCCGGTTCAGGCCCAGGCGGGTCAGTACCAGCATTTCATCTGCCTGGAAAGCGTCGACGACGCCGGAATCCGTTAAATCCTCCAATGCCCCGGATGGATTTCCGACATAAACGCTGCGCGCCTGCTTGCCGATCCGCATCACGACCACGCTTTTTCCCTCGTCGAGCGCCAATTCGAGAAAGCTCGCGAGCGTGCGCAACGACTCCGGCGTGCAAGTCCTGGTCTGATAGATCGCTGCATTCGGTGGCGTCATTTGTGTTTCCCCGTCATCCGCATCGGCGACAGAAAGGGGCGCCGCCGTGCTTTCTGGCATTAGTCGCTTCTACTATAGCCAGGCCTTTGGATATTCAAAGGAGAGTAGTCCACTTTTTATTTGAAAACGGACTTTTTTCGTGGCCCGCTATAGCGAACGGATTCAAGCATGCGCGAAACGCCACTGACGACGCGTGCAAAGACACGGCCCCGGCTCCGGTAACGTGCCGTTACGATCTTGCAGCACCTGTTGCTCCTGTACCGGCCAAGTCCATTTACACTTCGTCTCCGTGCCCAGCGGCGGACGTATGGCCAATAGAGAGTCCTTTGTCAGCCGCCATGCTCGCGGCGGCTATTGAAATGGACGCCGGGCCACCCTAATTCCGATCTACTCAAACACGATGGTACTTGCAATGAAAGCTGGTTTTATTCGGATCGCCCTCGGGACAATGGCAGTCTCGTTGGCAATGGCCGGCACCGCGAACGCCGCCGGTTGCCTGAAAGGAGCGGTAGTGGGCGGCGTCGCCGGGCACTACGCGGGACATCATGCGGTGGTCGGCGCGGTCGGCGGCTGTATCGTCGGACGGCATATGGCCAAAAAGCACGCCGAAGAACAGCAGGCGGCGGCTCAGGCTGCGCCGCATCAGCAAGCCCGAATGCAGTGACTGGAGAATACGGGCGCCGCCGCAAACGTTCGCACGCGCCCTGCTCCGATCACTTAGGCAATGCGCAATCCGCGCGCGGGCAAGATCTCCTGAGTGGTCACGAAACGGTGCTGTTTGACCGCGTCGTGAAAGAGCCGGTAGTCGCTCTTCTCGAAGGCGGTCGTCCACTCCGGTCTGTCCCCGGTGTCGTCATCGCACAACAAACCGGTGGCCTGGTACTTCCACGATCCTTGTCCTTTGGCGATATAGCCGGGCACGGGTTCTTTCAAACCTGGAATACGGCCTGCATTCACCCATTCGCAAACGGTTCTCAGACGCAGGTTGTCGTCGGGTTCGCGGTTCGTATCGAGCAGCCGGGTCAGTGCGTCTTTAACGTCGTCCGGCATGCCTGGATGGTTTTCGAAATCTTCGCGTCCGGCCAGATACGCTCGCACGACACGACAACTCATGTCCGCCGCCTGCACGAAATCCGGCAAATTATGTCGTGAGATGAAGTGATTGCGGCCGTCGATGTAATGCCAGCGCGCCCATGGCTGGTCGGGATAATGCAACGCGGCGCCATGGCCGACCGGCAACGCGATCGTCAGAACGTCCTCCTCGACATGCTCGATCAGATGCGCGACCGCTAGTTCGAGGCTCGCGAGCCAGCCTTTGCGCGTGCAATCCTGTGCCTCGAGAAGATGCACGCGATTCCACGGGCTTTCGATGCCCGCGAATCCCTGGTGCGCCCACGTATCGACATAGGTATGAAGCGTCACGCCGAGCCGGTGCAACGCGGTCTCCGAATCGCGCTGCCGGATCGCGCGCCGCACGACTTCGCGCGCAACTTCACTGTCGGGCCGGCAGACCGCCTTTTCCTCGAGACTTTCACCCTCGCCAGCCGGCAGAAAATGGAACGGCGTCCACACGAGCCGGTTCTGGTCGTTCTCGGTATTGGCGTAATCGAACAACTTGTGCGCGGTCGCGAATCGCTCGAATGTCTCGCCGCCTTTGAACCGCAGTATTCCGCTCGTCGTTGCGTCGTCGACATATTGGCAGGCATGCGCGATGGTTTGCGCATCGCCGGCCGTCATGCCGCCGACGCGCGCGGCAATGTAGACCACGCCGTAATGAAAGTCGATGTTCATGGCAAGCGCTCCTGGCGCGCATAATCACGGCCGGTTCGTGGCCGGCGATAGGGCGAGACGAATAGAGGGAGCTGCGCGTGAGTAGATAGTAGACGAGCGAGCGGCACACGCATTGAAAAAACATGCGTACTGGACGCGCTTTTCCACGTTTCGCGCCACGCAACCATTCGGGCTACTGAAGGAAACGCGGGCGCAGCCGGCGAGATGTAACCTGCCGGCACGGAAAGCCGCCGGCCAATGAGGCGGAAAAACGTAACCTGGCCCGATCGGCGCCGGTCAGGTCAAATGTGTAACGGAAAGACGACTATTCCAGTGCTGGTTCAGATATTCGAGCGCAAACATCCGGTGGCAATGATGTGGTAAATGTTCACTGCAAAGCAGGCAACCCGATTCGAATAGCGCGATATCCAGATTACTTTCCACGCGGCGGCGCGCGATGAGGTCGAAATATTCCTCCCGAAAGTTCTCCCAGCTCAATTGCTTGCCCTGGTAGCGTTTGAGCAGGTCCGGCTCGGGAGCCAGTTCCGGTATTTCCACGTACGCCGCATTGCACAACTGGTCGAGAAAGTAAGGCAGATCTTGTTTTTTCGCAAAACCCGCCAGTTGCGACGTGTTGTTGAGGCGAACGTCGAGCACCGTGCGCACATGGGCGTCCTTCAGCAAACTGAAGAATTTCTGGGCGCTCTTGCCGGTAAAACCAATGCTGGCCACCTGCACGCTACTTTTGTCACGTTTCATGGTGAATCCCCTGGCAGGCCATTCGGCGCCCATAAAAAAGCCTCGCTGCGATTGGCGCAGCGAGGCTCGGGTGTCAGTGCATCTTTAGCGCCGCTCGCGTGCTTTATTTGACGATGTCGACCAGTTCGACTTCAAAGGTCAGATCGGTATTCGGCGGAATCGGGCCGACGCCGCGATCGCCGTATGCGGTCGCCGCCGGGCACGTGAGTCGCGCCTTGCCGCCGACTTTCATCTTCTGCACGCCTTGCGTCCAGCACGGAATCACGCGATTGAGCGGGAACGTGGCCGGCCCGCCATGCTTGGCCGAGCTATCGAATTCGGTGCCGTTGGGCAGCGTGCCGCGATAGTTGACCTTTACCACGTCGGTCGCGGACGGTTGCGGGCCCGTGCCTTGCGTCAGATGTTCGACGATGACGCCGGACGGCAGCTTCTCCGTGGTCGGCGCGGCAGCCATCGCGGTCGAGGACAGAACGGCTGCGGCCAGCAAAGCAACGAGTGATTTCAAAGCGAATCTCCAGTGGGGTAGTCCGTTTGATTGTAACGGATCGGGTGTCGGCCGAGGCTCCCACATATTGCCCGATGCCGCGGGTCGTTGCGCGCCCATCAGGAACCTCACTGAACCGTCGCGCGAGCCCGCGGTCCACATGAACGTCCGGCGCGAGTCGCCGGCAAGCGAATCCGCCACACTTGTTGAGAGCGCTTTCGATGACCGAGCCGGCCCATTCCGACGACCCCGCTTGCGATCCCTGCGCAGCGCCAGCCCCCTCCGACGAGCGCGTTCGCGCGCCAAGGCCGCGCCGGATTCCACGCAGCCGCGCGCAACAGGCGCGGCTCGATGCGCGCGAACCCGCGTTCGAACCGCTACCGTTCCCCTCGTATTCACCTGACGACGCGCGCCGCCTGTTCGCCGACAAACTCGACGCATGGTTCGCCGCGCGTCGTTGGCGCACTGGCGATACCTCGGCCGCCGAACGCGAGCGGCAGAACCGGCGCATGCCCTCCGCACTCGTCACGACGCCCGAGAGTCTGACGTTGATCCTGACGCGCGCCGATGCGCGCGAAGTACTGGCTCGGGTTCGGCTCGTGATCGTCGACGAATGGCATGAATTGCTCGGCAACAAACGCGGCACGCAGACCCAACTCGCGCTCGCGCGCTTGATGCAGCGCGCGGGTCGCTCGGGACATGCGCCCGGTTTGCCGTCTCGCGTGACGATCGTGCCGACGCATGCGCTCGAATTGATCGAAGCGGCGGCCGCGCGTGAAGCCGTCGACAAGCAGCAGATCGAAAGCCGCGATACGCCGCAAAAGCCGTTCGACGTGCTGGTGCAGCACCTCGTCACCGTTGCGATCGGCGGTTGCTTCGACGCGCTCGAGCTGTACGATGAACTTCTGCATACCTATGCATAGCGTGATCTGACGCAGTAGGAGTTCGACTGGACGCTGGGTTTCGTCGAAGGCGGCGGCGCGACGCTGCGCGCATATTCCGACTACCATCGCGTCGCGCGCGATAGCGACGGTCTGTACCGCGTCCCGCGCAACGATCTCGCGCGCCGGCATCGCAACAACATCGGCACGATCGTCGCGAATGGCACGTTGAACGTTGCGTATCTGTCGGGCGGGCGCATTGGTGCAATCGAGGAATCGTTCATTTCGCGGCTCAAGCCCGGCGATGTATTCACGTTCGGCGGCCGCGCGCTCGAACTGATCCGCATTCAGGACAGGACATGACGGCGTGGGTGCGGCGCGCTAGCTCATCGCGTGGCGCAATGCCGCAATGGGCCGGCAGCCGCATGCCGCTATCGTCCTAGCTCGCCGACGCCACATTGACGATGCTCGCGCGCGCCGCCGACGGCATCTCCGACGAACCGGAATTGCGCGCGGTGCGGCCGCTGCTCGAATTGCAGCAGAAGTGGTCGGCGTTGCCCGAGCCGGGCGTACTCGTCGTCGAGCTGCTCAAATCGCGCGAGGGTCACCACTTCTTCTGCTATCCGTTCGCGGGGCGCACCGCGCATATCGGACTTGGCGCTCTGCTCGCGTGGCGAGTCGCGCGCGAGAAGCCCGGCACGTTTTCGATTTCGATCAACGACTACGGTTTCGAATTGCTGTGCGCGCAGGCTTTCGATTGGGCCGCGCAAATAGAGAATGGCCTGCTTTCACCTGACGAACTCGATCACGACATTCTTGCGAGCCTCAATTCGTCCGAACTCTCCTTGCGACGTTTTCGCGAGATTGCACGAGTGTCGGGACTCGTGTTTCAGGCGCATCCGGGACAGCAGAAAAGCGCGCGGCAATGGCAGGCATCGAGCGGGCTTTTCTACCAGATCTTTCGTCAGCACGATCGCGGCAATCTGCTGCTGGGCCAGGCCGATACCGAAGTACTGCTGCAGGAACTCGACGTGCGGCGCATTCGTATTGCGCTCGAACGAATGAACGCGAACCGCGTCGTGCTCACGCGGCCCAAGAAGCCGACCCCGTTCGCGTTTCCGTTGATCGTCGGACGCCTGCGCGAAAAAGTCAGCACCGAGAAGCTCGCCGATCGCGTCGAGCGAATGCTGGCCGAGCTCGAACGGGCGGCGCAACGATGAAGCCGACCTCGCTCGCGATCGACGTCGGCGGACGACCTCTCGTGCTGTCAAGCTTGCGCGCGTGTTTCGATCCGGCGCTGCGCGAGCTTTTTATCGCCGATGCGCATTTCGGTAAGGATGCGGTGTTTCGCGCGCGCGGCATTCCAGTGCCGACTGGTTCGACCGCGGAGAATCTGCTGCGGATCGATCGTCTGATCACCGAGTTCGAGCCGGCGACGCTGGTGTTTCTCGGCGATCTGCTGCATGCGCGCGAGTCGCTGTCGACGCTCACGCTCGATGCGTTGGATGCGTGGCGCGCGCGGCATGCGTCGAGGCGCGTGGTGCTCGTCGAGGGCAATCACGATCGGCATGCCGGTGCGTTGCCGCTTACGTTGGATGTCGAGTCCGTGCGCGAGCCGTGGCATATCGGGGCCTGGGCGCTGTGCCGTCACCCGCATGCGGTCGATCACGCGTATGTGCTCGCGGGGCATGTGCATCCGGTCTTTCGGATCGCGACGCGGACCGATTCAGCGCGCGTGCCGTGCTTTCGCTTTGGGATCGATCGGGGGATGCTGCCGGCATTCGGTAGTTTTACCGGAGGCGCACGTGAGACGGGGCGCGTTCTGGGGGAGAGGGTTTTTCTGGTGGTACAGCAAAGAGTGATCGAGTTGAGGAGTTGAGTGGACGGCGGGGGCCGTCCACTTTGTTGCCTGCTTGGTTTTTTGTTTGCGGATTGGTTTGCCGGTTCGCTGGCTGGGTTTTTTGCTGGCTCTTTCGCTGCAAACTCCCCGCGGCGCGCGAGCGCGGTCGGTGTGGAGGCCGGGCGGCGCCGGCCTCCACCCTCGGGAGCCCCGCAAGCTTCGCGGGACTCCTGCCACTGGTTAGTGGTTGCCGCCGCCGTGGCCACCATTGCCGGAGCCACCGCCGCCGTAGCCGCCACCGTGGCCGCCGCTGCCTTGACCGCCGCCGTTGCCGCCGTTGCCGCCGTTGCCGCCGTTGCCGCCACGGCCACCGTGGCCTCCGTTGCCGGAGCCGCCGTTGCCCTGGCCGCCACCGCCTTCACCGCCATGGCCACCGTTGCCGGAACCGCCGTTGCCCTGGCCACCGCCTTCACCACCATGGCCGCCGTGGCCGTAGCCGCCGTTGCCCTGGCCGCCACCGCCTTCACCGCCATGGCCACCGTTGCCGGAACCGCCGTTGCCCTGGCCGCCGCCTTCACCACCATGGCCGCCGTGTCCGGAGCCGCCGTTGCCTTGGCCGCCACCGCCTTCACCGCCATGGCCGCCGTTGCCGGAACCGCCGTTGCCCTGGCCGCCACCGCCTTCACCGCCATGGCCGCCGTTTCCGGAACCACCGTTACCCTGGCCGCCGCCTTCACCACCATGGCCCCCGTGGCCGTAGCCGCCGTTGCCCTGGCCGCCACCGCCTTCACCGCCATGGCCACCGTTGCCGGAACCGCCTTTGCCTTCGCCACCGCTGCTGCCGTGGCCGCCGTCACCATGACCGCCGTTACCGTGACCGCCGTCACCGTGGCCGCCGGCACCGTGACCGCCGTCACCATGACCGCCGTCACCATGACCGCTGGCGCCGTGGCCGCCATCGCCGCGGCCGCCGTCACCGTGACCGCCGTCACCGTGGCCGCCGTCACCGTGACCGCTGGCGCCGTGGCCGCCATCGCCGCGGCCGCCGTCACCGTGGCCACGACCGCCATCACCATCACCACCTTGGCCATGGCCATGACCGCCATCGCCGTCACCATCACCACCGTGGCCATGACCGTGACCGCCATCGCCGTCACCGTCACCGCCTTGGCCATGGCCGTGGCCATGGCCGCCGTCACCATCACCATCACCGCCGTGGCCATGTCCATGGCCGCCATCGCCGTCACCATCACCGCCGTGGCCATGACCATGGCCGCCATCGCCGTCACCATCGCCGCCGTGCCCATGACCATGGCCGCCATCGCCGTCACCATCGCCGCCGTGGCCATGTCCATGGCCGCCATCGCCGTCACCGTCACCGCCGTGGCCATGACCATGGCCGCCATCGCCGTCACCATCACCGCCGTGGCCATGACCATGGCCGCCATCGCCGTCACCATCGCCGCCGTGGCCATGACCATGGCCGCCATCGCCGTCACCATCACCGCCGTGCCCATGACCATGGCCGCCATCGCCGTCACCATCACCGCCGTGGCCATGACCATGGCCGCCATCGCCATCACCATCACCACCGTGGCCATGTCCATGGCCGCCATCGCCGTCACCATCGCCGCCGTGCCCATGCCCATGCCCATGACCATGCCCATGACCATGACCATGCCCATGCCCATGACCACCATCCCCACCACCGTCCCCGCCGTTATCACCGCCTCCGGTACCGCCGCCATCGCCGCCCGTGCCGCCATTCCCCGAGCCATTCCCGCCACCACCGCTACCCGCGCCGCCGTTACCGTTGTCGCCGGCACCGCCATTGCCGTTGTTGCCGCCGGTATTTCCCGGGCCCACCCCGCCCGGGCCGGAATTAGCCGAGCTATTCCCGCCACCGCTTCCCGCGCCCGTGCCCGTGCCCGTCGAGGACGTCCCGTTGCCCGCCGGCGAGCCGGTGGGCGATGTCGGGCCGAGCCCCGCCGCCGCGACGCCGAAGGCGCCCGCCCCGAGCTGCCCGAATCCCTGCGACGTGCAGCCCGGCCCGCCGCCCGACGGACATCCGCCGTGCACGCTAGCCTCGGCGAGCACCATCACTGCGGGATTCGTTGCCGGCGCGGCGGTGCTCCCCGAATTCGTCTGCGCACCCGCCATCGCCGCATAAAGACTGACCGCGACCGCCAAAGCCGCCCGTCGCGTTCCCAATATCCACGCGTCCCCGCTTTGCTTCTTCATTTCACTCTCCGAATTATTCCACCAAAAAGACCGGTCCAATTAACGAGTGAATCTCCGCTCGTCAACAAAACGAAAAGTCAAAGCCTTTGCGCAGCTTCGCTTTATGCGAATTAAAAATGCGTTCGCACTAAACACTTCTCTCACGGAAAATCCCCGGTCCGATTTGGCGTGCTTCGAGAGAATCGGCTGGCCATGCGCACACGTGATCGTGAGAGCCGCACAGCGAGGCTTGATGGACGTTGAAGTTATTCGCAGCGCAATCGCTCGACCGTGCGCTAGACCACGCAATGCGATATTGCCGATACGGCCCGTCAGGCGGCGTTAAACGACGATCCGCCCGCCAAATCCGCTACTCCACATTCTTCAGACAGGAAGTTAAAAAATCTCGCGCTCAATGCAATCTGATCAGAAAAACGAAAATTAGCCTTTGGTTTTATCGGACAAATACTGACCATTTACACATCATTGGTTTTATTCATGTGGCCATTCGCACATAAAAATAGAAATAGGAAAAACCCAATGAGAGCAACCCAATAGACAACGCAATGAAAATCACCGAAACGCGCGTGCGAAACATTACGCGTCGTCGGGCAATGCGCGTGCGTCGCGAAAATCGCTGTCGCGATGTGCGCTACCTCGCACAGTCGTCGAACGTGTGCCTCGGTCGCACGCGATCACGAGCCACGCCCATATGCAAAGTGTCGTGGCACAACCACCAGCGCGTCGGATAACCAACACATCAGCGCGCACGCTTTTCCCGGAGCATTCCCACCATCTTCTGTGGTACCGCCGCGTATCGTCGTTGCCCTGCCCGCAAAAGCCTGTCCCCGCGAGCCACCGCGCGGAATCGCCCACGAACGCGGGTAAACCTTTGTTTGACTTCGACGCGTCACCCCGTTTACTGCACGCAGCCGAACCTCTCAATCCGCTTTCATTCACCGCCCGCATTTTTGGTTGGTCTGCGGAGCAGTGTTCTGCGAGCGCCTTCCCCTCTTCGACGAGGTACAACATGGTTACTATCTCCAGCAGCGCGGTCGACGAATTCAAATCCGGACTTCGCGGTCAGCTTCTGATGCCCGACACGCCGGGCTTCGACACGGCGCGCAGCATCTGGAACGCAATGATCGACCGTTCTCCCGCGATGATCCTGCGCTGCGCGGGTGTTGCCGACGTGCGCCGCGGCGTCGCCTTCGCGCGTGACAACGGCCTGCCGCTCGCGATTCGCGGCGGCGGCCACAACATCGGCGGTAGCGCTGTGTGCGACGACGGCCTCGTGCTCGATCTGTCCACGATGAAATCGGTGCGCATCGACCCGGAAGCGCGGCGCGCCTATGTCGAACCGGGCGCGACGCTGCACGATCTCGATCACGAAGCGCAGGCATTCGGACTCGCGACGCCGCTCGGTATCAACTCGACGACCGGCGTCGCGGGTCTGACGCTCGGCGGCGGCTTCGGCTGGTTGAGCCGCCGCTACGGCATGACGGTCGACAACCTCGTCGCGGCCGACATCGTCACCGCGGACGGTGAATTGCGCCGCCTGAGCGCCACTTCGCACGACGATCTGTTCTGGGCGATTCGCGGCGGCGGCGGCAATTTCGGCGTCGTTACGCTATTCGAGTTCGCGCTGCATGAGGTCGGCCCGCTCGTGTATGGAGGCCTCGTCGTGTTGCCGCTCGCCGACGCGAAGGAAGCGCTGATCAAATACCGCGATGCCGTGCCCGCGATGCCCGACGAGCTGGCCGTCTGGGCCGTCGCGCGGCTCGCGCCACCGCTGCCGTTCCTGCCGCCCGACGTGCATGGCCAACCCGTGCTCGTGTTGGCGATGTGCTACAACGGGCCGGTCGAAAAAGGCCCAGCCGCGGTGGAAGCCGTGCGCGGCTTCGGCAAGCCGCTCGGCGAACATCTCGGTCCGATGCCTTATGAAGTTTGGCAACAGGCCTTCGATCCGCTGCTCACGCCGGGCGCGCGCAACTACTGGAAGTCGCACAACCTCGCCACCATCGACGATGGACTGATCGACGCGCTGATCCGCGCGATCGACACACTGCCGTCCGCGCAATGCGAAATTTTCTTCGGCTTGATCGGCGCGCAAACGCAGCGCGTGGCGGTCGATGCGACCGCTTACCCAAGTCGCGAGACGCAATACGCGATGAACGTGCACGGCCGCTGGGACGATGCGCGCGACGACGAGCGCTGTGTCAAATGGGCGCGCGACTTTTTCGACGCGTCGCGCCCCTTTGCGCTAGGCAGCGTGTACGTCAACTTCATGACGCAGGAGGAAGGCGGCCGTATCGCGGATGCCTATGGGCCCAACTATGAGCGGCTCGTCGCCGTGAAGGACCGCTACGATCCGCGCAACCTGTTCCGCCATAACCAGAACATTCGCCCAACGGCGTAGCGACGACGCGTGACGGAAAGCGGCGTAAAAACCCGAACTGCAATGGCCGCGCCGCTCTCGCGCAAGGCGGCGCGGCCCTTGGGCACGCTATCTGCTATTTGAGCGGTGAGGTCCGCGATGCGAACGTCGCGGCACGCCGCCGCCTGGCTGCGATGACCGCGCGCACGGAACCTCCAGCGTGCAGATGAGAACAAAGCAAAGCAGGCGACTCGCCGCACTCTTCCAAAACGTACAACACGCGTGAGAAACGCAAAGGAAAACCGTCATGCGCAGACGACAATTCATCATGACCGGCAGCGCTGCATTGGCCGTCGCAGGCCTGAGCCTCACCGGTTGCACGACGACTTCGCCGTCCTCGAACGCATCGGCGTCTGCCAACGCCGGCAAGCGCGACACGATCAACGCCGGCGTCGACTCGACGCTCGCGCGTCTCTACGAAAACGTCGACGGTGCGCGTGAGCTCGTTGCGAAAGCGCGCGGCGTGCTGGTGTTTCCATCGGTGATCTCGGCCGGCTTCTGGGTCGGCGGACAGTATGGTGAAGGGGCGATGCGCATCGGCGGCCGCACGGTCGGCTACTACAGCACGGTCGCGGGCTCGTTCGGGTTGCAGATCGGCGCACAGTCGAAGGCGCTCGTGTTTCTGTTCATGACGCAGGAAGCGCTCGACGAATTCATGCACAGCCAGGGCTGGGCAGTCGGCGCGAACGCGACCGTCGCCGTGCTGAAAGTCGGCGCGAACGGCGCGGTCGATTCGTCGACCGCGACGAGCCCGGTGCAGGCTTTCGTGCTGACCAACGGCGGCTTGATGGCCGGCGTGTCGCTCGAGGGCACGAAGGTGTCGCGGCTGATTATCTGAGTATCTGAGCGGAGCTTTCCCTCTTGCGGATTTGTGGCGCGAGCGCGCCGCGCGATTGCGCGACAGATCCGCGCCGCGCGTTCGGGCCATACCGTTCCCGCCCGCTTCGCCAGCTCCGTTCATCGCGCTACGGTAGAATTCGCGCCACGCATGCCGAGGATCGAGCGGGCCATAAGACCTATGTGCCGCGCGGCACGCTGTTTTTCGCGTCGACGACGCGCTTTCACGAGCTGTTCGATCCGGCGCGCGACCTGGCGAGCGTCACCGTCGATTGCAGTCACCTGCTGCTCGCCGATCATTCGGCGCTCGCCGCGTTGCAGGGTCTGGCCGAGCGCTATCGCAAGGCAGGCAAGCAATTGCGCATGAAGAATCTGTCGGAGCGCAACCGCCAATTGTTGAGCCGCGCGGGGATCGGCCTGGCGTGAGACACGCACCGCGTTGCGAGCCCGCGTGCGGTGAATTCTCGCGCGCGTCGACAACGCGGCCTGGTGCTTTAGCGCTGCTCGGGCAACCGGAACACCGCGATCGCCGCCGACAACTGCCCGGTCTGCGTCTTCAGCACATCGGCCGCCGCGCTCGCCTCCTCGACGAGCGCCGCATTCTGCTGCGTCGTCTGATCCATGCTCGCGACCGCGATGTTGACCTGCTCGATGCCCGAGGTCTGCTCGGCCGACGCCGCGCTGATCTCGCCCATGATGTCGTTGACACGACGTACCGCCTGCACGACTTCCTGCATCGTGTCACCCGCGCGTCCGACGTGCTCCGAACCGCCCGCGATCTGCGCGGCCGATTCCTCGATCAGCGCCTTGATCTCCTTCGCGGCCGCCGCGCTGCGTTGCGCGAGCGTGCGCACTTCGCCCGCGACCACCGCGAAACCGCGGCCCTCCTCGCCCGCGCGCGCCGCCTCGACGGCCGCGTTCAACGCGAGAATATTGGTTTGGAACGCAATCCCTTCGATCACGCCGATGATGTCGCCGATCCGGTGCGACGATTGTGAAATCCCGCGCATCGTGTCGATCACCTGACCGACCACCGCGCCGCCGCGCGCCGCGGTCTCCGACGCGTTGTGCGAGAGCTGGCTCGCCTGCTTCGCGTTGTCGGCGTTCTGACGCACGGTCGCGGTGATCTGCTCCATGCTCGACGCGGTCTCGCCGAGCGCGGCCGCCTGCTGCTCGGTGCGGCGCGACAGGTCCGAATTGCCCGCGGCGATCTCGTTCGACACCGACGAAATCAGCGTCGCGCCGGCGCGAATCTGCTCGATCGCCTGCGCGAGACGCTGCTGCATCCGTTTCATCGCGGCGAGCAGGCTCGTGCTGTCGCCGGCCTTCGCGTCGACGACCACGTCGAGGTCGCCGTCCGCGATACGCGACGCGATCTGCAGCGCGTACGCCGGTTCGCCGCCAAGCTGACGCAGAATGCTGCGCAGAATCACGCCGATCACCAGCGACACGAGCGCGCAAAGCACCACCGCCGCGATCACGTATTGCACGAGGGTGCGGTAGAACACGCCGTCGATGTCGTCCGTGAAGACGCCGGTGACGATGGTCCAGTCCCACGGCTTGTAAAGCCGCATGTAGTTGATCTTCGGCGCAAGCTTGTCGGTGCCGGGCTTCGGGAACTGCAGATGAACGAAGGCCTCGCCTTCGCGCTGCGTTTGCTCGGAACCTTCCTTGAACACGTGGCGGCTGTCCGGATCGGTGACGTTGGTCATGTCCTTGCCGACGAGGTCGGCGCGCGTGGCATGCATCAGCACGTGCGCCTGGCTGTCTTCGAGCACGAGATAGCCGCCGGCACCGTCGTAGCGCATTGCGCGCAGGTCGTCCATCGCGGCGCGCTGCGCATCGGCGAGCGGCATCGTGCCGGCCGCGACGAGCGCGTTGTAGCGATCGAGCACGCTGTACGCGATGCTGACCACGTTTTTCAGCTCGCCCTCGCGATCGGCGATCATCGTATCTCGTGTCTTGAACGCCCCCCATAGGCCGATCGCCAGAATGCCCATGCACATCACCGCGAGCGCGAGCCACAGCCGCACTTTCAGGCGAAACCGTTCCATCTTCCGTATCCCTTGTCGTGGTCGGCGGCTGTCCGCGCGAACGGACGCCGCAAACGTTTCATGTCGTTGTCGGGATTAACGGCGCGACGGAAGAAAACTTCAGTGCGGCTTCAAGGTTGCGGGTTTCCGTCCGCAGGCAGCGTCAGCGCGGCCACCTCGCAGCGCGGCCATTGCCGCAGCATGTCGGGCGACGTCAGCAGCTTGGCCGCGCGCACGCCGGCGCCCATCACGATCTGCGCACGCTCCATCACGGCGGCGTCGACGAGGATGCGCCAGTCGGCCGGCAGACCGAACGCGGTAATTGCGCCGAACTCCATCTGGCTATGCTCGACCGCCGCCTCGCGCTTCGCGAATGACAGCCGCTGTGCGCCGAGCGCGGCCTTCACCGCGCCGTTGATGTCGAGCCGCCGCGAGCCGAGCGACACGAGCGCCGCATAGTGCTCGCCACCCTCTTTCCTGTAGCGGATCACGATAGTGTTCGCGCAGTCTTCGAGACCGAAGCCGTAGCGAGCGCTGAATGCGGCGGTGTCGGAGGCGTCGTCGGTGACGGCGAACACCGTGATCCCGCGCGCCGGCAATTGTTCGATGACGTGCGCGGGCAGATGCGCGCTCCACTGGTCGCGCTCGATGACGTCCAGTTGCTGTACGAGTTCGTGCGAATGCATGATGAGCGGAAAGGGTGACATTAACCCGCTGCATTCTAGCGGTACGCGCGGGCGGCCGCGAAACGGGCCGCAAAACAGGCCATGAACGCAGGCCATGCAGCGCGCCGCTTAACTTGTATAGTGACGGGCACGAGGTTTGCGAAAGGCAATGAAGCAAACACCCTGAAGGCGCCCTCACGATTCAGACACGATCATGGACATCGACACGCTCTCTCGCGAGAACCTCCAGCAGGCCGCGCGTCATCAGGCCAATTGGGCGATGGGCGCACTGCGGCAGTTCGCGGAGAACCGCTGTCCTGCGTTGGCGGCGAGCATCGCGTTCTATGCGGCGTTTTCGCTCGCGCCGACGCTCGTGATGGTGCTCGCGGTGGCCGGCTGGTTCTTCGGCCCGGCGGCCGCGCGCGGCGAGCTGTTCGGCCACATCAACGGCCTGATCGGCGACCAGGCTGCGGCCGGCGTGCAGACGATCGTCGAGAACGCGCATCACGCGGGCGCCAAAGGCGGCATCGCGACGATCATCTCGTTCTCGCTGCTGGCGATCGGCGCGTCGGCGACGTTCTCGTCGCTGAACAGCGCGCTCAATATAGTGTGGCCGTACAGCGGGCCGCGCACTTCCAGCTGGCTCGCGCTGGTGCGGGTGCGACTGATTTCGTTCGGGCTCGTGCTCGGCGTCGCGTTCCTGCTGATCGTGTCGCTGGTGCTCGATACGGTGATCGTCTTTATCGGCAACTGGCTGTGGGGCGACTCGCCGTATGTCGTGATCGGCAATCTGCTGCAGCTCGGCGTCGGGCTGTTCGTGCTGATCTTCGCGTTCGCCGGACTGCTCAAGTTTCTGCCCGACGCTCGGGTGCTGTGGCGCGATGCGGTGGTGGGCGGCATCGTCGCGGCTGTGTTGTTTACGGCTGGCAAGAAGCTGTTCGCGCTGTATCTCGCGCATGCGGGAATGGCCAGCGCGTTCGGCGCGGCCGGCTCGCTCGCGGTGCTGCTGATGTGGCTGTACTTCTCGGCGCTGGTGCTGCTGCTCGGCGCGGAGTTCTCGGCGGCGCGCGGCCGGCTGCACGATCCGCGTGGCGGCTGGGGCATGCAGGGCGAGTCGCCGCCGGGCAGCCGCGCGAAGCTCGCGTCGGTACTGGCGGCATCGACCGTCGCGGCAAATGCCGCGCCGTCTGCTCCCGCTGCTGTGGGTGTTGCCAGCCAAACGGCTACGCCGCTGCCCGCGGGAATCAACGCGGCGGCGCAAAGGCGCTCCGCGCATGAGACCGCGGTGGACGTTACGCGCAAGGTGCTCGACGCCGAAGCGCAAGCCACCCGTTTCGCGGCGTCCGCCCTCGTCGAAGCGCGCCGCCAGGCGACGGCCGCCGACCGCTACGTGCGACGCAACCCGTGGACCTCGGTGCTGCTCGCCGCCGCCGCGGGGCTCACGGCCGCGGCCATGGCGCGCCGTGGCGCCGACCGGCGCTGAAGCGGGCGCTTCACACCACGCTACCGTCCATACCCTGATAGATGCGCGTGTTGCGCCGTCAATCCAGTCGATTGCGCCTGGACACACAACGCGCCCCTTCTGTCCAGCCTGTCTAGTCCTTTCGTCAGCCGTCTCTTTTATGATTTCACTACAAAGACGAGTGGACGTGTACACGACTAGGTTACATTTAGCATACAAATCGATGCTCATCGTGCGTTCGTTCACCCAGTCACTATCAACAAATCAACAATAATGCACATCAGACCAATAAATGTTGCGCAAATGGAAACAATCGTTGAGAGCTTTAAATACAAGGGTTTGCATCGATTGTCAGTTTTTGGCGACACTCTTTTTTTTCCGTTTCTACCCCGCCGAGCCGCTGAGCTATTCTGCTTTCCGCAACAACGAACAATCATCTGCGTGGAGAAATGGATGAAACGAATCGCACTGTCTACCCTCTCGCTGGCGCTCCTCGGCGTCGCCGGTATCGCTCACGCCCAAAGCAGCGTGACCCTGTATGGCGTGCTGGATGAATCGGTCCAGTACGTGAACAACGCTACGCCCAACGGCGGTAGCCTCGTACACATGTTTGGCGGCAACCTGCAAGGTAACCGTTTCGGCCTGAAGGGCACGGAAGACCTCGGCGGCGGCCTGAAGGCAATTTTCCAGTTGGAAAACGGCTTTGACATCAACAACGGCAAGCTCGGTCAAGGCGGCCTGATGTTCGGTCGTCAGGCTTACGTCGGTCTGACGGGCGACTCTTGGGGCACCTTTACAGCTGGTCGTCAATACGACCCGCTGGTCGACATGATCCAGCCGCTGACGGGCGACAACTACTTCGGCAGCACGTTCGCTACGCCGGGTGACGTCGACAACAACGACAACAGCTTCCGCGTGAACAATTCGCTGAAGTATGTGTCGCCGGTGTGGTCGGGCTTCCAGGTCGAAGGCATGTACGCTCTGGGCGGCGTCGCAGGCGCGACGGGTTCGGGTCAAACGTGGGCCGGCGCAGCAACGTACGCAACGGGTCCGTTCAGCGTCGCGGGTGGCTACCTGAGGACTGACAACGCAAGCACCAACCTTCCTGTCCGCACGGGCTGGAACAGCACGACGGTCCCTGGCGCTACGTTCGACACGAACTTCCCGGACAACGCAGGCATCAACCAGGCTTACACCACGGCGAAGTCGATCAGTATCGCTTCGGCAGCTGCTCAGTACGTGACGGGCCCGTTGACGGCTAACCTGTCGTACAGCAACGCGCGCTACAAGCCGGACGCACAATCGGCGTTCACGTCGACGCAGATCTTCAACGTCGGCCGCGTGTACGTCGGCTACCAGATCACGCCGGCAGCCCTGCTGGGTATCGGCTACGCGTACACCCGCGGTACGGGCGACGCGGTGGCAACGTACAACCAGGTTTCGCTGGGCGGCGACTACTCGCTGTCGAAGCGCACCGACCTGTACACGGTCGCCGCATGGCAGCATGCAAGCGGCCAACAGCGTGATCCGGCTACGGGCGCACTCGTTTCGTCCACGGCTTCGATCGGTTCGTATGGCAACCAGTCGAGCACCAACAACCAGGTCATGGTCAGCGTTGGTATCCGTCACAAGTTCTAATCGGACTTCGAATCGGACCTGCTACGCAGCCGACGGGCTGCGTAGCCAGAGACCAGAAACCAGCCAGAGGCGATGCCGATGGCTGGTTTTTTTTCGTCCTGAGGTTTTGGTGCGGGCCCAAGCGAGCCTGAGCCGCGCTCCGAACCCAACGCAGCTAGCGCCGCTGCGCCTTGCCCTTGTCGGCCTGCGCGAGAATCTGCGCGGGCGACACATCGTGCTCATGCTCGACGCCATCGGCGCCGACCGGCGCGCGATATAGCACCAGCGCCCGCTCCGACTGCGGCGACGGCGCATCCAGCGACCGCTGCCAGTCCGGATCGGGAATCTCGGCGAACACCTGGCGCAGACGCTCGCCCCACGTGCGGTGAAGCATGTCGAAGTACGCGTTGTCGCGATCGATCGACACGAACCGCGTGACCCGCAGCGCATCCTTCTCGTACACGAGCAGATCGAGCGGCAAGCCCACTGACAGGTTCGAGCGCAGCGTCGAGTCCATCGAGATCAGCGCGGACTTCGCTGCCTCGTCGAGCGGTGTGGACGGCGTCAGCACCCGGTCGATGATCGGCTTGCCATACTTCGCCTCGCCGATCTGGAAATACGGATTCACGGCCGACGCCTCGATGAAATTGCCCGCCGCGTAGATCATGAAAAGGCGCATCCGGTTGCCCGCGATCTGGCCGCCGAGAATGAAGCTGCAATTGAAGTCGACACCGAACTTCTGCATCGCCTCGGCCTCGCGCTCATGCACGCGACGCACCGCGCTGCCGACCACGCGCGCGGCGTCCGCCATGGTCGGCACGCTCCACAGCGTGGGCTCGCTGGTATCGGCGGGCTCGGACAGCTCGTGCAGCACCGCTTGCGTGATCGACAGATTGCCGGCGCCGAGCAGCACCAGCATGCGTTCGCCGGGTTGCTCGAACACCGACATCTTGCGCGCGGTACTGATGTGATCGACGCCCGCATTGGTACGCGTGTCGGACAAAAATACGAGGCCGTCGTTGACGGCCATCGCTACGCAGTAAGTCATAAGGGATCCGCGGAAGGCAAAGGAACGGGGCTATTGTAATGCGGCGCACAGGCGCCTTTTATCCGTGTTTACGGCCCTTTTTTGCAGCCTTTTTTGCAACCTTTTGGCAGCTGATTCCGAACACGTGGCAGGAATGTTAAATGCGGTCGCGCGCGTTGGCGTTGCAATGCGGCTACTGCGACATCTGCGCGCTGACCGCCACCGCCACGTGAAGCTCCTCTTCGAGTCCGCCGATGCGTCGGCCGCGCACCGGTGCCGCGGCCTCATAGTCACGGGCGACCGCGAGCCGGCAGTAGATCTCGCTGGCAAACCCGGCATGCGTGACGTCGATCGAAATCCACCCTTTGCCTTCGAGCCAAACGTCGACCCACGCGTGACTCGCGCCATGCGGCACGTCGCCGGGTTCGATATATCCGCTCACGTAGCGCGCCGGCACGCCGCGCGCGCGGCAGCACGCGAGCATCAGATGCGCATGGTCCTGACACACGCCGTTGCCGAGCGCGAGCGCCTCGGCGGCCGTGCTCGTAACCTCGGTCACGCCGGGCCGGTACTGCACGCGCTGCACGATCTGCTCGGACAGCGTGAGCAGGCTTGCCGGGCTCGCCAGATTCGCCACCGACTCCGCCAGTTCGCGGATCGCGCCGTCGGCTTCGGTCAGACGCGTCGCGCAGGTGAAATGCTCGAGCGGAATCGGGCCGGGCGGATCACCCAGCACGCCGTCGACGAGCGGCATCGTGTCCACCTCGCCCGACACGCGCAGATGAATCTCGTCGTGCGGCTTGTTCATGACGAGCGTGTGCAGCACGTTGCCGTAGGCGTCGAGCGTCGCGTCGAGCTTGCCCGGCGCGTCGATGTTCCAGCGCCGCACGGTCTGTCCGGCGCCGCTCGCGGGCGTCAGGCGCAACTGCTGGATCGAATAGTGAACCGTCGCTTCGTAGCGGTAGGAGGTGTCGTGGCGGATCGTCAGGTACATGAGAAAACTCCGTCAGGCCACTGGCAGCATCAGATAAGTACGCGCCACCAGATTGCCCAGATCGAACACGCGAGCGAGGAACTGCGTCAGATAGGCGTGCAGACCGCTTTCGAAAATCTGCCGGATGTCGGCATACAACAGCTCGGCGCGCAGCTTGCCGGCGAAGCGCTCGCACTGGTTCGAGCCCGATGTGCGCAGCATTGCGAGATTGCTGCACACGCCGTCGAGCGAGGCGAGCAGCGAGCGCGGCATCTGCTGATTGAGGATCATCAGCTCGACGACGCGCGCGGGCGTCACGACGTCGCGATATACCCTGCGGTAGATCTCGAGCGCCGACACCGAACTCAGGATCGAGGTCCAGTAATAGAAGTCCTCGAGCTGGCGCGCCGCGTCGCGTGAATTCGGCTCGACGTTCGCGAAACGCACATCGAGAATCCGCGCGGTGTTGTCGGCGCGCTCCAGATACGTGCCTAGCTGCGTGAAGAAGAACGCGTCGTCCTGCAGCGCGGTGCCGATCGTCACGCCGCGCGACAGATGCGAGCGGAACTTGACCCACTCGAACAACGAGCCCGGATTGCTCGCGGCCTGCCCGCTCGCGAGCCGCTCGTTGAATTCGAGCCACGTGTCGTTGATGGTTTCCCACCACTCGGTCGTCAGCGTGCCGCGCACCGCGCGAGCGTTTTCACGCGCGGCCTGCAGGCACGAATGAATGCTCGACGAATTACTTGCGTCGGCGATCATGAAATCGAGCATGTGCTCGCGCGTCGGTTCGTCGTAGCGCTGCGCGAAGGCGCTTTCGAGCTCGGAGATGCGCAGCACCGAGCGCTGCGCGCGAGCCTCCTGTTCGGCCGTCTGCGGCAGCAGTTGCGCCTTCAGGTTGATGTCGAGCATGCGGGCGGTGTTCTCCGCACGCTCCATATAGCGGGCCATCCAGAAGAGGTGATCGGCGGTTCGGCTAAGCATGACGACGTTCCATGTCTGTGATCTGAACGCGCGAGCCCTTCGTCAGCGACGAAGGTCCGCGCTGGTTATCCGTTGAGCGCCAGCGCGCATCAGGTTGCGAGTGTCGCGCCCTGCTCTGCTCTGTTGCGAGCGAGGCGAAAAGCGCGGCGGCAACCGCGTCAGTCGACCATCCAGGTGTCCTTGGTCCCGCCTCCCTGCGATGAATTGACGACGAGCGAGCCCTCCTGCAACGCGACCCGCGTGAGGCCGCCCGCCACCATCGTGGTGGTCTTGCCCGACAGCACGAACGGCCGCAGGTCGATATGGCGCGGCGCGATGCCCGATTCGACGAAAGTCGGACACGCGGACAGCGCCAGCGTGGGCTGTGCGATATAACCGGCCGGACGCGCGATCAGCCGCTCGCGGAAGGCCTCGACTTCGGCCTTCGTCGAGGCGGGGCCGACCAGCATCCCGTAGCCGCCCGCGCCGTGCACTTCCTTGACCACCAGCTCCGGCAGATGCGCGAGCGTATAGGCGAGATCCTCGGGCTTACGGCACTGATAGGTCGGTACGTTGTTCAGAATCGGCTTTTCGCCAAGATAAAACGCGATCATGTCCGGCACGTACGGGTAGATCGATTTGTCGTCGGCGATGCCGGTGCCCATCGCGTTCGCGAGCGCGACGCGGCCGGCGCGATAGGCGGTGAGCAGACCCGGTACGCCGAGCGCGGAGTCGGGGCGAAACGCGAGCGGATCGAGAAAATCGTCGTCGACGCGCCGGTAGATCACGTCGACGCGCTTCGGTCCTTGCGTGGTGCGCATGAACACGTAGTTGTCGTCGACGAACAGATCCTTGCCTTCGACGAGCTCGACGCCCATCTGCTGCGCGAGGAACGTATGCTCGAAATACGCGGAGTTGTACATGCCCGGCGTCAGCACGACGACGACCGGATCGTCGACGCCCGCGGGCGCGACCGAGCGCAGCGTATCGAGCAGCAGGTCGGGATAATGCGCGACCGGCGCGATGCGGTTCTGCACGAACAGTTCGGGGAAGAGCCGCATCATCATCTTGCGGTTTTCGAGCATGTACGACACGCCCGACGGCACACGCAGATTGTCTTCGAGTACGTAGAATTCGCCTTCATCGCCGGCGCGCACCACGTCGACGCCCGCGATATGCGCGTAAACACCGAGCGGCACGTCGACGCCCTGCATCTCGGGACGATACTGCGCGTTGGTATAGACCTGGTCGGCCGGCACGATGCCCGCGTGCACGATGTTGCGATCGTGATAGACGTCGTGGATAAACAGATTGAGAGCCTGCACGCGCTGTCGCAAACCCGCTTCGAGCGTCTGCCATTCGCCGCGCGGGATGATGCGCGGAATCAGATCGAAGGGAATCAGCCGCTCGGTGCCTGACAGATCGCCGTTTACTGCGAAGGTGATGCCGACGCGCCGGAACAGCAGGTCCGCTTCCGCGCGCTTGCGTGCGATCGCTTCATCGCCCTGACTGTCCAACCATCGCTCAAAGCGCGCGTAATGCGGCCGTACGCCATCGGCGTGATGGCGCATCTCGTCATAGCATCGCATGTCAGCCCCAGTCTTGTTGTCAAATAGAAGGCGAATGCGCTGCGCATTCGGTATTCGACCTTCGATCAAGCAAGCGTTATGCCATTGAATGTGTCGGGATAGAGCGCGTTGACGTGCCCGCTAATGGCGCATCCGCAGGGCGTCGGATTGCCTTGATCGTACTGTCGTGGCTCATGATGCGCCAGTCAGGTGCGTGTGCGCCATCAGGGAGCACACTATGAGAGGCGCGCTTGCCGTTTCGCCAATGGACTCGACGCGCACTACGAAGCGAGCGCATAAAAAAAGTCCCCGTGAATCTTCATCCACGGGGACTTCGATCACCTGCATGCAGGCGCTTTTTCACGCACTCAAACGTCAGGCATGGTTAAACACAACAGCGCCATGCCGACGCCTGAGTCGTGCGAGCAACGCGTTCAGGCTGCCGCTGCGTCCTTCAGCTTCTTCAGCGCGCGTGTCTTGATGCGCACGCTGGCCGGCTTGGCCGGGAACCAGCGCTCTTCACCCGTGAACGGGTCCTTGCCGAAGCGCTTCTTCTTCGCCGGCACAGC
Source organism: Paraburkholderia sp. 31.1 (assembly GCF_014397645.1). NCBI lineage: Bacteria > Pseudomonadati > Pseudomonadota > Betaproteobacteria > Burkholderiales > Burkholderiaceae > Paraburkholderia > Paraburkholderia sp. 31.1. Next base: position 20,626 of record NZ_VZQN01000011.1, on the reverse strand, counting down.
CTGCACGACGATCTTCAGCAGACCCGACAGCGTGAATTCGCCAGCGCCCTTCTTGTGCACCGTGCCGAGGATCGTGTCTTCGAGCGCGGCCAGCACGGCCTTGGCGGTCTTCGGTTCCACTGCAGCGCGTTCAGCGATGTGAGCTGCCAACGAGGCCTTCGTGAAGGTGTCCTTGATCGGCGACGGTGCGCCAGACGCCTTCACGGCGACCTTCTTGGCTGCGACGGCTTTCTTCGCAGGAACTTTCTTTGCAGCAACCTTCTTGGTCGGTACCGGGGCAGCAGCCTTCTTGGCCACCTTTTTTGCGGAAGTCGGCATGTTTCTCCTACCTGTTGTGGTCAGTGAATTGCTCGAAGCGCACACCGTATGTGCACGCTTCAACGCCGGATTCTACAAGCGCTAAAGCGATTTGCGCGACTCTTTTATGTATTGCGATGAAGTTTTTTGCGCGGCGCCGACGGTGCAACATGTTTTAGTCCCTGTTTTAGCGCCTAAAACGTGCGCGGCGAGCTCTTTGACATGCAGGAGTAACGCTCGTTACAGTTCGTTTCGGCCGTGGTTTCGAGGCGGTTGCGTCGGGGCGAGCCGGTGTTTTCGCCCCTTGAAACAGGGCATTTTCTTCGTTTGACGCGTCAAGCAACGCACCCCCCAACGTTTCGACGATGCCTACGCCTCGCTTGCGGCGAGCTCCGTTTCAGCGTGCGATGCGCTGCAGGATGTCGGCGAGCGTCGTCAGCGCCGTGTCGATATGTTCGGCCGCGATGCTGCCATAGCCGAAGATCAACCCAGGCTGCGGTGTCACGCGATGGTGAAATGGCGCGAGTCCATAGAGGCCGATCGACGCTTCACGCGCGGCGGCAACGAGCACCTCTTCGCCGAGCGACGCCAACGGCCCCTTGAGCCGCGCCGCCAGATGGATGCCGGCGGTCGGCACGATCGGCTCGAACCAGCGCGCGAGACCGCCTTGCAGATGCTCGAGCAGCATCGCGCGGCGGGCCGCGTAAGCCTTGTGCATGCGCCGCAGATGGCGCGCGAAGTCGCCATTGAGCATGAACGACGCGAGCGCCGTTTGCGTCAGCGTGCAGCCGTGACAATCGGCGATCTGCCGCGCCTTCAGCAACGGGCCGTGCAACGACGCGGGCGGCACCAGGTAGCCGATCCGCAGCTCGGGGAAGATCGTCTTCGAAAACGTGCCGACGTAGGCGACGAGGCCGGCGCGATCGAGACTCTTCAGCGGCTCCATCGGCCGGCCTTCGAAACGGTACTCGCAGTCGTAGTCGTCCTCGATGATGACCGCGCCGCGCTTTTGCGCCCATTCGAGCAGTTCGACGCGACGCTCGAGGCTCATCGGCATACCGAGCGGAAACTGATGCGAAGGCGTCACGTAGACGAGCCGCGCCTTGTCCGGCAGCTTGCCGACGATCAGGCCTTCGCGATCGACCGGTACCGGCACCACGCGCGCGCCGGTCACCTTGAAGCATGCATGCGCGGGCGGGTAGCCGGGGTCTTCGATGGCCGCGATTTCACCGGGCCGCAGCGTGATGCGCGCCATCAGATCGAGCGCGTGCTGCGCGCCCTGCGTGACGATCACGTCTTCCCAGTTGCTCGACACCGCACGGTTGAAAGCGAGGTAGCGCGAGATCGCGAGCCGCAGCTGCTGCTCCCCCGCGGCGTCGCGATAGGTGCCGGGGCTGCGCGCCTGGCCGCGTAGCGCATGATTCACGCAGCGGCGCCAGACGTCGAAGGGAAACAGCGTCTTGTCGGTCGCGCCGCCGATGAAGTCGAGCGGCGACAGCACCGACGGCCGCGGCAACGGCAGACTGTCGGGCATCTGCTCCCACAGCGGCTGCGCGCGCGCGGCGGCCTTCGCTTGCGCGGCGGCCCGCTCGCGCGAACGAGCCGCCGCGCGCGCGTGCGCGGAACGCTCGGCCGGCAACCGTTCGAGTCCGTCGGCGACGAAGGTGCCCGAACCGGCGCGGGCGCTCAGATAACCTTCTGACAGCAGCCGCTCGAATACGTCGAGCGTGGTCTTGCGCGACACACCGAGCTGCGTCGCGAGATCGCGCGTGGACGGCAGACGCGTGCCGCCGGCAAGGCGCCCTTCGAGAATGCCCGCGCGCAACTGCCGATAAATCTGTCCGGACAGATCGTGATGGCCTTCGACCGCGATGTGAATGTCCATTCGGGTGGTTACCTCAAATAACGGCGAAATGGTTATTTCGACCGACCAGTGGCGAACGCAAGCTTACCGCCACGGGCGCCCGACGCGCGAACGCGCGGCGCTCGAATCGACGGAGGCGGTGACGCTGGTCGCGCAAACGCGCGTGCCGGATACGGTATGGGACGCGGTGAAGCCGCATTTCAGCAAGCAGGAAATCAGCGACCTGACGCTGCTGATCGTTGCGATCAACGGCTGCAACCGCATTGCGGTCTCGTTCAGAAAGATGCCGGAGTAAGCGGCGGCGCGTCTTCGCGGAGCTTCAGAAGATCACGGAGACCGCCACCGCGAGCCAGATTGCGGTCACGCCCGCGAGAAACAGATGCCGCGCGATACGCACGCGTGAGTCGCTGTTCTCCGGCTCGACGGGACTCGTCGCCATCCATGGCACGAGGCCCAGGCACGCGAAGCCGGCCAGCGCGAGCACAAAGACCGCGACGTCGGCCTTGTGCCAGGCAGTCGGCTCATACATACCCCAGTAGCCGAGAAACACGATGCCGATCGAGAACACGGTCGCGGAAGCGGCGCTAAGCGCGGGCACCGATCCAGTTGGAGCCGGCATGCTTGACCTCCGATCGTCAGGTTGCGGCGGCGCTCGCGTGCGTCGCGCCATCCGCCCGATCCGCGTTCGCGTCGGCCGCGGCGAGCCGTCAGGAAGTGCGGGTCTGGCGAGCTTCGTACGTCTTCAGATGACTATAGGCGATGCGCAGCAGCGACACGCCGTGTTCGCCCTTTTGCGCGTCGCCGCCGCGCGAGATCAGGTCGCCGAGGATATGATCCGCCTCGGTGTGCGAGCGGTTTTCGACGTCGCGCAGCATCGACGCGGTCAGCGGCGACGGCGTCAGCAGCACCTGGGTGGCGCGCACGTCGAAGTCCGCGGCCATCGTGAAGCCGTTGTGCTCGGCCGCCGCGCGGCATTCGCCGAGCAGATTCTCAATCACGCGCTTGCCGTCCGGCGCAGCCAGGATATCGCCGACCGAACCGCGCATCAAGCACGTACTCGCGGCCAATGTGGCGAGGAACACCCATTTTTCCCACATGCGCAGCAGGATGTTGTCGCTGATTGCGACGTCGAAGTTCGCGCCGGACATTGCATCGGCAATCGCCTCGGTGCGCTCCGAGGTGCCGCCCACGAGTTCGCCGAACGTGATCGCGTGCATGTCGTTCAGATGCGCGATGTGCTGCTCGGCATCGAGCGTCGCGGCGATCACGCACTGACCGCCGAGCACGCGCTCCTTGCCGAAGCTCGCGGTCAGCACGTCGATATGGCGCATGCCGTTGAGCATCGGTAGGATCAGCGTGTCTTCGCCGACGAACGGCGTGAACGAATCGATCGCGTCGTCGAGACTGTAGGCCTTGCAGCTCAGCAGCACGAGGTCGAACGGCTCGGCGGCGACACCGGCCAGTATCGTCTTCACGTCGGGCAACTGGAGATTGCCGCGCGGGCTGTTGATGACGAGGCCGTCGCTCCGTAGCTTTTCCGCGCGACCGGCGCGTACGAGGAAGGTCACGTCCTGCCCCGCCGCGGCCAGACGTCCGCCGAAATAACCGCCTACCGCGCCCGCTCCTACTACCAGAATTCGCATCTTGAGCCTCTTGAAAGATTTCGATTTGCCGATCATGCGCGTCGCTGGCGGACGCATCTTCATGGTGCCGCGTATTCGGTGCTTGTGCAGGAATGTAGCAAAGATTGGGGGATCGGTTCAGCGTCACGCGCCTCGCTGCCTTCACTGCGCCGCCACCGTTTCCCCCTGCTCCCACCCGCCCCCCAGCGACCGGTACAGCGCGATCGCCGAAAGCGCATGCTCGCGTCGGGCCTGGTTGAGCGACTCCGAGTCGCGCAGATACGCTTCCTGCGCGTCGAGCACATCGAGGAAGCTCGACGCACCGCCCTTATACAGCTCGGTCGACAAACGCAGCGCGTGATTCGACGCATCGAGCGCACCGGCCAGGCGCTGCACCTGCACCGCGCCGCTGACGAGATCGCTGCGATTGTCCTCGACTTCCTTCAGCGCCTGCAACATCGTCTGTTGCAAGCCGAGCTGCGATTCGCGCATGCGGCTCTCGCTCGCGTCGATGTTCGCGGTGATGCGCCCGGCGTTGAAGATCGGGCTCGTCGCATTCAACGCAGCGCTGAACAGATTGTCGGTCAGCGTCGGCAAGCCAAGGTACGACGATGCGAGCAGCCCATCCGTCAGGTTGATCTTGAACTGCGGATAGCGCTGCGCCTTCGATACCCCTACTTCCGCCGCACGCTGTTCGACGAGCGCATAGGCGGTGCGCACGTCGGGTCGATGCAGCAACGCGTCGGACGGCAACACCTGCGGCGCGCTTTGCGCAGGCACCGGAATCTCGCGCGCGTTGGAAAGCAGCAGCGTATCGAGGCTTTCCGGCGTTCGCCCCGAATACACGGCGATCAGACTCAGTTGATGCTGCACCGCCGATTGCATACGCGGAATCTGCGCCTGCAAGTCCTGCAACTGATTCTGCGCGCGGGCGACGTCGAGCTGCGTCGACAGGCCGTAATGCAGACGCTCCTGCGTGAGCTTCAGCGCGCGGCTGCGAATCTGCTCGTTGTCGTCGAGGATCTGCAATTGCGCCTGCGCCCAGCGTAGATCGATATACGCAGCCGCCGTGTTCGCGGCGAGCGCGAGCCGTAACTGGTTCAGCGCCGCAACGCTACCCGACACCTGCGCCTGCGAGGCGAGCACCGCGAGACGTTCGCCGCCGAACACGTCCGGCGTCCAGCTCGCGGCGAGGCCGAAGCCGGCCTGGCGCACATAGCCGAGCGGCGGCGGCGTGTTCTGCCGCTCGGTCGATGCGCCCGCGTTCGCATTCAGCTCCGGCAGCAGCGCCGCGCGATTCTGCGTCACCAGGTCCTGCGACTGCTTCACGCGTTCGGCCGCGGCCCGCACGTCGAGGTTGCCGGTCAACACCGATTCGATCAGCTGATGCATGACCGGGTCGCCGAATTGCGCCCACCAGGCATCGGTGTTCACGCTGTCTTGCGGCGCGTCGACGCTCCACGCGGCCGGCGCGAGCGTCTGCACCGTATGCGGCAAATCCGCGTGCGTCGCGGGTTGCACCGCGCAGGCCGCGAGCGTCAGGAACGCCGCGCTCGCCAGTAACTTCATCACGATTCGTTTCATGTTGGTCTCCTAATGGGCATCGGGCGGGGGCGCGCCGTTGCCGAACGGGCGCGAAAACAGCACGCTCAGCAAGCCGACCACGAAGCACAGCGCCACCGCCAAAAAGGCGTCCGAGAATGCGAGCACCAGCGCTTCGCGCATCAATGCCGCGTGCAATTCGGCGAGCCCCGCACTCGCGGCGTTCAAGACATCACCACCAACGGCCGACAGATACTCGGCCTGCTTCTGCAAGATCGATTCGACGACCGGACGGCCCGCATTCAGATGTTCGTCGAGCCGTTCGTAGTGCAGGTTCAGACGGTCGTTCAACATCGTGCTGCTGACCGCGATGCCGATCGCACCGCCGAGATTGCGCATCAGATTGAACAGCCCGCTCGCGGAGCGCAGCCGCGACGGCGGCAACGCACCGAGCGCCATCGTCACGATCGGCGGAATACAGAATTGCTGGCCAATTCCGCGCAACGCTTGCGGAATCAGCAACTGCTGCCAGCCCCATTGGTTTGTCAACGGCACGTACAGATAGCAGCCGATGCCAAACAGCGCGAGTCCGAACACCATCAGCATGCGCATATCGACGAAGCGCGCGAGCGTCGAGTAGGCGGCCAGCGCGAGCAACTGAAAACAGCCAACGGACAGCAACGCGAGACCAATCTGCAACGAATCGAAGCCGCGCACGCGCGCAAGAAACACCGGCGTCAGAAACACGGTGCAGAAGATTCCGATCCCGGTAATGAACGACAGCAGACTGCCGATACCGAAATTGCGCAACGCCAGTGCGCGCAGATCGACGATCGGTTCCTTCGCGGTGAACGCATGCACGAGGAACAGAAACCCGCAGATGGCCGCGACCCACGCGCACAGCACGATCACGTCGTCGCCGAACCAGTTTTTGCGCGGTCCCTCTTCGAGCACGTATTCGAGGCAACCGAGAAAACCCGACATCAGCAAGATGCCGAAGTAGTCGCCCTTTTTCAGCAAGGACAGATCGACCTTGTCGATATGCACGTACTTCGGCACCAACAGCGTGACGGCGACGCCCGGTACCAGGTTCAGATAGAACAGCCAGTGCCACGACCATTGCGACGTGATCCAGCCGCCGATCACCGGGCCGATCGTCGGCGCAAGCGACGCAAGCGCGCCGATCGTCGTCGACGCGATCAAACGCTGCTTGCCGGGAAACAGTACGAACGCGGTCGTGAACACGGTCGGGATCATTGCGGCACCGAGCGCGCCTTGCAGACCGCGAAACAGGATCATCGAGTTGATGTCCCACGCGAGACCGCACAGCATGCTGGTGACCGTGAAGCCGAACGCGGAGAAGGTGAAGACCCAGCGCGTCGAGAACACGCGCGTGAGCCACCCCGACATCGGAATCACGATGATCTCCGCGATCAGATACGAGGTCTGCACCCAGGAGAGTTCATCCTGACTGGCGGACAGTCCGCCGCCGATATCGCGCAGCGACGATGCGACGATCTGGATATCGAGCGTCGCCATGAAAAAGCCGACGCACATCAGCGCGAATGCGAAGACCTTGGTGCGGGTCGGCTGGTCGGCGGGGTTGTCAAAAGCGTGAGTCATGATCGGTTCATCCCTGCGCGGCCGGATGGCCCGCATCGAGGTGCACTTTCACGGTCGCGGACAGGCCCGGACGCAGCACGCCCTGCATGTCCTTCGGCACGTCGAGGCGCACGCGCACCGGCACGCGCTGCACGATCTTCGTGAAGTTGCCGGTCGCGTTTTCCGCGGGCAAGACGCTGAAGGTCGCACCGGTCGCCGGTGCAAGACTGTCGACCACGCCGTGCAGCGTCGTGCTCGACGCATCGAGTTCGACGTCGACGCTGTCGCCCGAATGCATTTTGCGCAGTTGATCTTCCTTGAAGTTCGCGTCGATCCATAAACCGCTCGCCGGCACGACGGTCAGCAGCGACACGCCCATGTTGGCGAGCAGCCCAACGCGAGCCGTGCGATTGCCGACATAGCCATCGATCGGCGAGCGGATCGTCGTGTACTCGACGTTCAACGCGGCGACGCGCTGCGCGGCCTGCGCGGTCGCGATGTGCGCTTTCGCGTCGCCGATCTGAGCGTCGAGCACCGCGATCTGGCGTTGCGCCGCGAGCAGCGCCGCGCTGCTGCGATCGACCGCGGCGCGCGCTTTGGCCAGATCGGCGTCGGCCTTCTCGACGACCTGGTTCGACACCGCGTCGTCTTTCACGAGCTCGCGGTAGCGCGTCTCATCGGCGGCGCTGCGTGTGAGCTCGGCGCCCGACGCGCGGACCTCGGCGGCCTGCTCGTTGATCGCCGCGAGTTGCAGTGATTTCTTCGCTTCGAGTTCGGTGACGGCGGCCTGCGCGCTCTCCACTTCAGCGCTGGCCTGGGCGAGGCGCGCGTCGTAGTCGCGGGCATCGAGACGCACGAGCACCTGGTTGGCGTGCACGAACTCGTTGTCGTGCACGAGCACGTCGGTGACGAAGCCGTTGACCTTCGGCGCCATCACCGTGACGTCGCCGCCGACGTACGCATCGTCGGTGCTCTCGACGAAGCGGCCGACGAAGAACCAGTACGAAGTGGCAAGCGCCAACACGACGAGAACGGAGAGGATCGCGAGCAGCATCCACGGGATACGCCGCGCCTGTCTGGCGGGTTGTACCGCGCTTGGCGGCGCGACGGTCGAAGGAGTTATGGACATGGTGTCGATATGTGCGTATGCACTCTTCAGATTGAAAAAAACGGCGCAGTGCGCCGGCCTCCGCTATCTTCAGCGTTTATGTCAAAGCGTATCCCGGGTGATCGCAAACAGCTCGGTGCGCAGTGCAGCCGCGCGCTCCTCGCCGAAGCGGTGCTCGAACTCGGCCTGTGCGGCATACCAATGAGCGCGGCCTGCGTCTTGCCGCTCTTCGCCCGCGGCGGTCAGCGAGATCAGCAGCGCGCGCGCATCCGCGCCCATCGCCTCGCTCGACACCAGCCCGTCGCGTCGCAGCGGTTGAATCGTACGGACCAGCGTGGTGCGCTGCATGCGCATGGCCTCGGCAATCTGCTTCATCGTCATCGGACCGGTGCGCTTCAGGCGCCCCAGCAGCGAAAACTGCGTGATGGTCAGCCCGACATTCGACAGGTGCCGGTCGTAGATCTGCGATACGTGACGCGCGGCCTGGCGGATCGCAAAGCAGTCGTCGTCGAAAAGCGCTTCCATTCGCTTCACTTCCTTTGCTCGTTAGTGCATATGCACATTAGGCGGCGTCATAAAACCCGCCGAAGCGGGTTCCTACGCGCGATCTAACCGGTGATGCTGAATAGCTCGGTACGCAGCGTCTTTGCGCGGGCGCGGCCGAACTTCTTTTCGAATTCGTCCTGTGCGGCGCGCCATGCGACGGAGGCCTGATCGAACGTCGTCTCGCCTTTTTCCGTCAGGCTGAACAGCAACGTGCGGTTGTCGTGGTCCGCCGCCTCGGCCAGCACGAGGCCGTCGCGCTGCAGGGGCTTCATCGCGCGGACCAGCGTGGTGCGCTCCATCACCATCGCGTCAGCGAGCTCCGCCATAGGCAGGTTCGGTGTGCGCGCGAGCTTCGCGAGGATCGTGAACTGCGCAGCGGTCAGCCCGACGCCGCCGAGATGGCGCTCGTACATCTGCGTGACGTGCCGCGCCGCCTGGCGCAGCGCGAAGCAGTTGCATTCGTCGTAGGAGAGAGGACGGTTCATGGAGCGAAGTTTATGTGTGCATATGCACTGTGTCAAGTTTTTCGAATGGCAACGGGCAAATGCCTCAGCCGTTGCGCTACGGCGGCCTTCATCTTGCGACTTGCCAGCTGTAATTGTTATGTTATAACATGACCAAAAATTGGCGCTCCAGCCCTGCCGTTTTTCACACCGGCCCACTGCGACGTCCAACAAAATCCGTCCGACCTATGAGCGGACAGTCCATGCTCAACGACCACTTATGACCGTCATCGCCATTACCGTTCTCATCGAAAAGTAGGCCTGATCGACGGGCCTGCTATCGCGCGTCGTCAACCTCCAGTTCGCCTGTCCTTCCCCTGCCGGCCAGGGGCGAGGTGGGCGAGCTTTTGCCGAACGCTTCTGTTCATCAACGCATCGTCCTTAGCGCGAGCAACAACAATGAAAAACCGCACACTGACCGCACAGGCGGCGATCGTGTTCTGTACCGCCATCTCGAACGCATGGGGTGCGCCCGGCAACGCCATGTTGACGGGCACGGTCTCCGATCCCGCGGGCCATCCCGTCGCTCACGCGAAAGTGGAGGTACAGGACGCGAGCGGCGCCTCCATCGGCGCGTCGAACACGGACACGTCGGGCCACTTCTCGATCGACGGCGTGGCGCCCGGCACGTATGCGGTCGTCGTCACCGCGGCCGGTTTTGCAAGCGGCAGCAGCATCGCGACCGCCCAGTCCGGCGCCCCGGCAAGCGTCAGCGTACAACTGCAAAAGAGCGATACACTCGACGTGCAGGTCAACGCACAACGTCTGAACGCTGCCCGCAACGGCTTGCTGCCCGAAACGGGCAGCAGCGTCTATCGCTTCACGCAGGCGGACATCGACACGATGCCGGCGGGCGCGAACACGCCGCTCAATCAGGTGCTGCTGCAAGCGCCCGGCGTCGCCAACGACTCGTACGGCCAGCTGCACGTGCGCGGCGAGCACGCCAATTTGCAATACCGGATCAACGGCATCATCATTCCGGAGCCGATCAGCGGCTTCGGCCAGTCGCTCGACACGCGCATCATCGATCAAATGAACCTGCTCACTGGCGCCCTGCCCGCGCAGTACGGCTACCGCACGGCCGGTATCGTCGACATCCGCACCAAATCGGGCGACATGGGCAGCGGCGGCTCGATCGACGTATTCGGCGGCAGCCATCAGACCGTCAAAACGAGCGCCGACGTGTTCGGCAGCGAGGGACCGTTCAGCTACTACCTGAGCGGCTCGCTCGGCATGAACAATCTCGGCATCGAGAATCCGACGGCGAGCGCCAGTGCGATTCACGATCACACGCGCCAGGGCAATGCATTCGGCTATCTGTCGTATCTGCTCAATCCGCTCACTCGTGTGAGTCTGTTGTTCGGCGCGACCAGCAACCAGTTCGAGATTCCGAACACGCCGGGGCTCACGCCGAACTTCGCGCTCAACGGCCACAGCACGTTCGATTCGTCGCAACTGAACGAAACGCAATCGGAGCTGAACAATTTCGCGGCGCTCGCGCTTCAAGGCACCAACGGCGGCGCGCTCGATTACCAGGTCGCCTTCTTTACGCGCTATACGCGCACGAAGTTCAACCCCGATCCGATCGGCGACCTCATGTTCAACGGGGTAGCATCGGAGGACTTCCATAGCAACACAGCCAACGGCGTGCAGGTCGATACGACCTGGCGCATCAACGACAGTCACACGGTTCGCGCGGGCGTCTTCTTCCAGCAGGAACACGCGATATTCGACAATAACGTGTCTGTGTTCCCCGCCGACGCGGACGGCAACCAGCTCTCCGACGTGCCCTTCAACATCCAGGACAGCAGCAGCAAGACCGGCTATCTGTACAGCCTGTACGCGCAGGACGAATGGAAGCTGACCGACCGGCTCACGCTGAACTATGGCTTGCGCTACGACCGCATGGACGAGTACACGAGCGCGAGCCAGTTGAGCCCACGCGTCGGCCTCGTCTACACGCTCACGTCGTCCACGACGCTGCACGCCGGCTACGCGCGCTACTTCACGCCGCCGCCGTTCGAACTCGTGTCCGGCTCGACGATATCGAAGTTCGACGGCACGACGAATCAGAGTTCGGTAACGCAGAACGATCCCGTACAGCCGGAACGCAGCCACTATTTCGATCTCGGCATCACGCAGAAACTCGGCCCTGCGGTCACGCTCGGACTCGACGCGTACTACAAGAAATCGACCGACCTGCTCGACGAAGGACAGTTCGGCTCCGCGCTGATCTACACGCCGTTCAACTACCAGTACGGCAGAACGTATGGCGTCGAATTCACCGCCAACTACAAACAGGACAATCTCTCCGCGTATCTGAACCTCGCGTATAGCCGCGCGCAAGGCAAGAACATCAACTCCGCGCAGTTCAATTTCGGTGCGGACGAACTGGCGTACATCTCGAACAACTGGGTGTACCTCGATCACGACCAGCGCGTGACCGCATCGTTCGGCGCGGCATACGACTTCCACCAAACCACCTTCACGTTCGACGGAATCGTCGGCTCCGGCCTGCGCAGCGGCTTTGCGAACACCGACCGCCTGCCCGTCTATGCGCAGTTCAACCTCGGCGTAATCCAGCACTTCAACGAGCCGATGATCGGCAAGTTCGACGCGCGTCTGGTGGTGATCAACGCATTCAACCGCGTGTACGAGTTGCGTGACGGCTCGGGCATCGGCGTCGGCGCGCCGCAGTACGGTCCGCATTTCGCGGTTTATGCGGGCGTGACCAAGTACTTCTGATCGACGGCAGGGAGAATCATCATGCAGGAATGGACAGGCTTTATCGCGGCGATGCGCACCGGCGGATGGATCATGTATCCGCTCAGCGTGCTCGGCGTGCTCGCATTGACCATCATCATCGAGCGGGCGTATGTGTTTGCCCGCTTCGCAAGCGCACCGGCGCGTGTTTTGCAACCCACGTCGTCAGCCGATGACAACCGTCTCGACCGCCTCGCGCCGCACCACGCGTTTCGGCGCATGGCCGCACCGTGGCTGTCGGAATCAGACTCGCCGCTGTGGCTGCGCGAGGCGTCGGCGCAATCGATCGCGTCACAGATCGAGCGCGACATGGGCCGCGGTCTGTGGCTACTGGAGACGATCGTCACGGCGGCGCCGCTGCTCGGCTTGCTCGGCACGATCGTCGGGATGATGAAGTCATTCCAGCTGTTCGGCGGCAATGGGCTCGTCGATCCGGGCGGCGTCACGGGCGGGGTGGCGCAGTCGCTGGTGGCGACCGCGATCGGACTCATCGTCGCGGTCTTCGCACTGTTCGCGTTCAACTATTTTTCACGGCGGCTCGAGCGTCTGATGGATGAACTCGAACTGTTCGCCAACGCGCGACTCAGCGCGCTGCGCCTGCAACAAGAGGCGCGAGGCGAGCGCTGATGAAACTCAAACGCTCGCGCGCCTCGCGGCGCGGCCGCATCGAAATCATTCCGATGATCGACGTGATGTTCTTTCTGCTCGCGACCTTCATGCTCGCCTCGCTGGCGATGCAACGTCTCGACGCGGTGCGGATCAACCTGCCTTCGGGACGCGCGCAGCCGATCAGCACGAGCGAGCCGCTGACGATATCGGTGAACGGCAACGACGAGGTCTCGGTCAATCGCCACGTCGTTCGCGCGGATCAGATCGAGCCTGAAGTGAAGCGCCTGCTGCGCGCGGACGGCAACGTCGTCATCGCGGCCGACGATCACGCGGGTCACGGCGCGGTCGTGCAGGCCATGCTCGCGGCGCGACGCGCGGGCGCCGAACACTTTCTGATCGCCGTGCATCGTGATTAAAGCTTGCCGCGAGCTGTTCGGGGGGCACGTTGTGGGACCGCTGCGTACCGCCGTCGCTTGTCTGATCTCGCTGGGTATCTGGCTTCTGGTGCTGGCTGCGCTGTCGTCCGGGTTGCTGAAGTCGAGTCAGCCAGCCCCACCGCCTGCTCCACTGGATATGCGCGTGGTCGTGCTCGACGAGCCTGCGCCGCCTGAATCCCGTCCGTCGCAAACTCCGGTTGCGGTTCCAGCGGAACAGGCGCCACGGCACGCGCAGACGCAATCGCGTACCTCAGCGCATCGCGCGGTGTCGCCTGTGCCAACCAGGCCGCAGACGCTGACGACGCCCGCTGCCGCAGCGCCGTCGGCACCGGTTGCTAGTCAGGCACAACGCCCGTCGCAAGACGAGCAGCCGGAACAAACGGCCGCCGCGGGATCGCAGCAATCATCCGCACAGCGCGACGCCGCTCCAGCCGCCTCGGCAAGCTCCAACACCGCCGCCCGCTCCATATCGCAACCGCTACCGACGCTGCCCGACGACTTGCGCGAGCAGGCCTATCAGACGATCGCGACAGCCCGCTTCACGATCCACGCCGACGGCTCGGTCGATGTCGAGCTCATTCACGCGACGCCGAACCCCCGTCTCAATCAGCTGCTGCTCGAGACGTTGCGGCGCTGGCGCTTTTTTCCCGCGCTGCGCGATGGCCGGCCCGTCGAAAGCACGCAAAACATCCGCGTGCATTTCAACGTCAGTTGAACAGCGCCTACTGGCTTGCGCAGGTGAAATTCGCCGCGACGTTCACGTCGCCCGAGCCGTTATAGCGGGGAAAGGTCGGATATTGGCACAGCGGCCGTGTGCGTCCGGGCACGCCCGCCGTATCGGCGACGATCTGCGCGGGCGGCACCACGCCGTTTTCGACCCAGTTTTCGAGCGTCGTCAGCGAATCCCACGAGGCGTTGAACACGGTGCTGAGCGCATGGCCATAGCCGGGAATCTCGTAGAAGCGCACGAAGTTCGCCACGGTGGACACGCCCATCGTCGCTTGCAGACGCTGATAGTACTGCTCGGTCGAACGCGTGCTGACGAGCGCGTCGGCCATGCCGTGCGCCATCAGGATCTTGCCGCCCTTCGCATTGAAGGCCGACAGATCCGTCTTGTTGACGTCCTGCAGGCCCGTCAGCTGACTGATGCGCGCCTGCAGACTGCCCGGATTCTGCGGATCGACGGCGAGCGAGTTGTAGTTCGGGTCGCGCGTGACGAAGTAGCGGATCCACTGGTCCCAGAACACGCTCAGATACGGCGCGGTCGTGGGCATCGGCGATGCGGGCTGTGACATGCCGAGCGCGAGCGTGGTCACTGTCGGCTGCAACGCCGAAGAATTCGCGATGCCGAGATCGGCGCCGTACACGTTGAAGCCCGGATACTGCGTCTCGCCGCTCGCGAGCGTGTAGCCGAACGTGATCGGCGTGTTGTACACGTTCAGCGCCGCGATCTGCGCGTCGGACAGACAGGTGTTGCCGGTATCCGCGCCGCCCGCGCAACGCAGCGGCGCGCCGTTCAGCGTCGCCGTCGCGGGATTGAAGGTCGCGTTGCACGCGGCGACGTTGCTGATCAGACCGTCGGCAACGCCGTCGAGCGCGTCGCAACTCGCGAGCACCGTGTCGAGCAGCACCTTGCGCTTCGCCTGGTCGAGATAGGCACCCGGCGCCGCCAGTGCGCGCGTGATGCGGCCGAACTGCAGATCGAGGCTCGCGGCCGCCCATGCCGGATACAGCACGATCGAGCCGTCCCAATCCTGCGGCCAGCGTTGCACCACCGCCAGCGCCTCGCGTCCGCCCGACGAGCCGCCCGCGAAATACGCCCGCTTCGGCGCCTTCACCGCGTAGCGCGCGTCGATCAGATAGACGGCCGCGTCGCGGGTTTTCTTCAGTGCGTCGCCGTTGAAGTTCTGCATCGCTTCGTCGTTCACGCCGAACGACGCGTCCTCGCTGCCGAGCGCATTGGCCTCGTGTCCCGAGTCACTCGCGAACACCGCGTAGCCGCGGCCAAGCGGAGTCAGTTGCGCGGTCGGGCCGGCCGGCACGTTGCCTGTCGGCGCGGGAATCGTGCCGTCGTAGCCGCCGCCGAACATCATGATCTTGCTGTTCCAGTTGGTCGGCATCGCGATCTGGAACTGATGAAAGTTTTCGCCATCGCAACCGCACAACCGACCCTCACCCCGGACAAGCTCCAGCAGCACATGCCCCACGAGGTGCCGGCCACGCTCCAGCTTTATCTCGACGGCAAGGTCGAGCAGTTCTGGTTCCGCGACAAGGCCGGACCGATTTTCCTGATGAACGTCGGGTCGGTCGACGAGGCCAAGGCAATACTCAACGCGTTGCCGCTCGTGGCTGACGGGCTGATGAAGTATGAATACCTGCCGGTGGGACCGCTCGCGCCGCTGGGGCGGCTGATTCAGAAGGGGTGAAGTCACGCTGATGGGGAGCCGTGCCGCCAATGTGCCTGGCGGCACGTTTGAAGAAGCATTACTGCCCGACCTTCTCCGATTCGACGACCAGGTCCAGCACATAAGCGACCGACGGCCCATCGGCAGGCGGGTTCCTGACTGTGAAACGCTTCACGCGCACGACGTTACGGATGCCCGGCGTGTGCGTATAGCCTTCGATATCCTGATTCAACGGGTGCCACGGACCAGGCGTGCCGGTCGCCAGGCCCTGCTCGTCGAAGAAGCGATCGCGCACGAGCAGACATTGCGCGTTCGGCATCAACGGATGGTTGCACGGCACGGACTGCGCCGCCACTTCAAGGAACGCTATTTGACCGGGGCCGCCGTAGCGCATCTCGGCCGTGGGCACACCGCTAAAGCTCAGCGTGTCGCCGCTATCGGTGACCAGTTGCAGGCTCGGCGCGTTGTCCCGCGCGAGCAGGGTCACGTTGACGCTGCCGCGCACACGCTGCGAGATCGCATCGTCGAGTGCGGCAAGCGCGGCATCGTGGCAGGCCATCATCGTGCTGACCATCGGGCCGATCTGCAAATACCCTTTCCTGACGGTGTAACCCGCTCCCATGCTGTTGCAGCTATTGACGACGGTGATCCGGTACGGACTGAAGTCGAGCTGCACTGGCCTGTCTGGGCGGACGAACAGGGCATCGATGCGCGTGCCATTGCGATCGATCGCGTTGTTCAGTTGCCAGTGGTATCGGGTCAACAGATCGGTGCCGGTCGGCGACGCCGGGTTGGCGGCGGCCGTGGTTGCCGATGGCGCCGGCGCTGTCACTTCCGGTGCCTGTGCGCAGGCGGCGAGAAAGAGCGGCAGCAATAGCATGCAGTATTTCACGTCGGCACCTCGCTGAGTTCAGTGGTCGTTCCGGGCGTTTGCTCGCGTCGTCGGGCCAAGGGACGCGAGAATCAGGTCGCATGCACGAAAGCCGGAAGTGCCAGTGAAGGGTACCACCCGGCCGCATCAGGCCGGGTTTGCGCACCTGCTTGGTTCAGGCCGCGAGCATCGACTCGACGACCGACAGCATAACGCAGGTGGAAGGCGTAAAAACGTCGCTCGATGCTGATCGGATTCCTCGTTACGTGGCCGAACTGCGGCCAGTGCAGCAGGCTACGCCTGGGAAATGTCACGGCCGACGGAAGGACGGACGTGACGCCGCTTCAGCCGAGGGCGCAACATCAGATAGAAGGCGGCAACATGCGTGATCGCCAGCGTCGGCACATAGATGATCGGAATCGCGTACAAGGCGCCCAGCTCGCCTGCATGCGCGGGCAGATCGGCCGCGGTTGCGTGGTAGTAGTCGATGATCAGGTCGGCCATACCAACAAGATTGAAAGCGACGACGAACGACCAGAAAAGCGGACGTATCCGGGCCGTCAGCAACGCCAGCATCGCCAGCACCCCCGTGGCGAAATCCCCATAGGCGGCGAACACGGCGAAGCTCGCGGACAGTTGCGGACTGACGACACCAGGCAACAGAAAGGCGAGCCCGAAGAAGCGGAAGCTGTGCAACGTGGCGATCGCGCGTTGCGCGTCGAACGGAGCCATCGACTTGAGCTTCGGCCACACGTAGGTGCCGAAGCACAGCAGCCAGGCGAGATAGCCCAAAACGAGGTGCAACTGGAACAGAAGCCGCGATGACATGGTGCCTCCTTGTCAAGTGTTGGACGCGCAGGTGTTAGGTGTACCATCGTCTCGCGCGGGTGACTATTCCTCACAATGTTGACAGGCTATGAAGCAGAACTTCACAGTCAGGCAGGGCGCGCTCGACGGCGTCGAAGTCTTCCTCAGCGTTGCCGAGCATCGCAGTTTTCGCGCGGCCGCCGCGCAACTGGGCGTGACGCCGTCGGCCGTCAGTCAGGCGGTGCGTGTGCTCGAAGCCCGCCTCGGTGCGACGCTCTTCATCCGCACCACGCGCAGCGTCGGCTTGACCGAAGCCGGCGAGCGCTTTCTCGCTCGGGCCAAGCCCGCCTTCGAGGAACTCGTCGCCGCCAGCGAGGTGGCGCGCGGACTCGGCGAGCGACCGTCCGGCCTGTTGCGTCTTTCCGTGCCGCGTGCAGTCGTGCCGATCCTGCTGGAGCCGCTGATCGCGTCATTCTGCAAGGCCAATCCCGAGGTCGAGGTGGAGATAGCGGCCAGCAAGGAGCTGATCGATCTCGCGACGGAAGGCTTCGACGCCGGCATCCGGCTCGGTCAGTTCGTCGCCGCCGACATGGTCGCGGTGCCGCTCACGGCACCGTTCCGTTTTGTCGTCGTGGGAAGTCCCGCCTATTTCGCGGCGCGCGGCCGCCCCGAGCAAATGGACGATCTGCGCGAGCATGCATGCATTCGCTGGCGGCGCTCCAGCGGCGCGCTCGCGTTGTGGTCGTTCAACGACAACGGCCAGCCGATCGAGATCGCCGTCTCCGGTCCTTTCATCGCCAGCGATTTTCCGAGCGTGCTGGGCGCGGCGATCGAAGGCATTGGCCTTGCCCAGCTACCCGAGCCGATGGCCGCCGAGGGGTTGCGAACGGGAAAGCTGGTGGACGTTCTGGAGGCGTACGCGCCGATGGTCCCGGGTGTGTTTCTCTACTATCCGAGCCGCCGCCAGATCATGCCGAAGCTGCGTGCGTTCATCGATCATGTGAAGAGCCGCGCGACGCGCTCGATGCCTGGCGATAGTTGACGAAGTTGATGATGTCGTCGAGGAAGCTCAAAGGTCTTCGCATAGCCGTCGCTCGGACCGGACACCGAAGCAGTAACCCACGATCAGCATGCGAATCATGAGCTCCGGCGTTTCGGCAGCGAGCTGATAGGCGCGGCCATGCGAGCTTTTGTTCGTCAACGCAAGCGTTCTCAGCGTCTCTACGCTCAAGCCGCTTCCAGCTTGCGAGATCGGTCGCGTTTGTCCTGAGCCCATCATCTGCAGCAGTTTGCGGATTTTATGCCGATGGTGCTTCGCTCTCATGCCGCGATTTTTTCATCGTCGCCGGATCGCGCACGATGGTGACCGCGCACGGCGCGTAGGCGAGCACCTGGCGGGCGACCGAACCGATCAGCCAGCGATCGAACGGCGTATGTCCACGATGCCCCACCACGAGATGGTCGATAGCATGCCGCTCCGCGTACAGCACGATCTCCTTTGCCGGCGGGCCGACCACCAGATCGAACTCCACGGCCCCGATCGAAGCGGCGAGCTTCGCCTTGATGTCGTCGAGGATCGCGGTGGCATGGCGCACTTCCAGATCGATCAGACTTTTTCGCTCAACTTCTATCGCACCCCAGTCCGGCGTGCGCGCGACGACGAGCACATGCAAGCGCGCGTCGAAACGCTTCGCGAGATCGACCGCGAAAGCAACGGCATATTGCGCGGACGCCGACCCGTCATAACCTACCAGCACGTTCTGCATGATTTGCTCCTGTGCGGTTCAAACTGGGCCGTGACTTTGTTGGACGAAATGCATCGAGCCATTTGCGTGAACCGCGAGCGCTCCCCGACTTCACGGCGTCGGCGCGAAAGCATGCGCGATCCACTCGCGAACCTGCCGCGTGGATTGTCATGCGGACGACGTCGGCACCGGCGGTGTTGAATCAGTTGTCGTCGCTTCTGGACGGGAGGTGCTCGTGAGGCTCGGGCTCTGCCGCGTCGGCGTTAGGAAGGTCGTCTGGGGCCGGATTTTTCAGGCCCTTCGGATCGGGCTGGCGAGTCTTGCCGGCGGAAGTTTTCGCGGGGTCGAGAGAGGTGCCGGTCGGCTCAGCGGATGGATTGGAGGTCATGATGTGCTCCTGCGCTGATGAATACAGCTTCTACCATGATAGTTCACCTGGCCGATTTGAGGCATACGCGCTGTCACGCCAGCACTGCCGTCACGCCCGCCCGCTGTTTCTAGCCACGCTAACCACAGGATCGCCCCGCGCGCCTTTTGTTGCCGCTGGCGGTGCACGCAAGCGGGCATACCAAGGAAAATTCCGCGTTTCGAATCACACCGAAAAAGCACAGGAAGAAACGCCCGACGGCCTTCGTGAGGACGCGGGCGGGAATCGTAGGTTGATGGAATCATTGCACATAGCCTTACTGCGGGCCGGCGCCCTGCTTGAAAGCACCGCACGGCAACTGCCAGTCAATGGGCAACGTCGGGATCGACTCGGGGTAGTCCGATGACAGCGCCAAATGGGCCACCGTCTCGTCGTACTCGTAAGCCTTACCCTCGTTGGCCAACTGATGTACGGACTTCGTTCGGTGAATCGTTAGCCCGAAGTCACTTTCCAGTCGTGCGATGCGAACCGGATCGGCATGAGCTTTCGCTCCGTTGCCCGTTGGATAACGCTTCGAGCGAAAATCCCCCTTCTCGCCGTTCGGTCGTTGCGTTGACCGCCTCGCGACGCGAAGGAACGCTGAATATGATCTCGTCACCCGAGGGACTGTTTGATGGTTTGCCCCGCGCGCACCAGACTAGCGATAGTTCACGAAGTCGATCAGGTCATTGAGGAACCAGGGCAGAATAAGTTGCGTGTCGGAATAGCTGGTGCCGACAGTGAGTCTCGGTGGTCTTGACGTGGAGTCAGCGGACGGTGCGCCGTCTGGAACGTGCAGGATGTAGGCGTTCGTATCGACCGCCGGCTGATTGTTCGCCGGAGTCGATGTGCAGCCGGTAGCGAGAACGACGAGAACTGCTGCCAAGCAACGAGACTTCATGAGCGGGTGAACTCCGGCGACGTTTTCTACATTATGGCTGAACTGACTTGAATACCGGCAACGAACTGAACCCCATCACAAAGTCAACACCGTTACGCCCAATGCCGTCCGACGTGCGCCCGCCGCCGACGATCGTCCCAGGGCTGGTGGCCGAACAGATGTACCCGGACGAGCTACGCAATGGACCGAACCGCCTGAGTGCGCGACTAGGGCTTGCGCAGGTGGTCGGAAGGAAACAGAAGCACTGGCGCCGCCACCTACCGGCGCTCTCGCGCGCTTGGAATCTTTGAGAGTCCGTGCTGCGCCGCTGTGCCACGCACTTGAACAGCGTTATGGTTTTCGCCGCCTTGATGTAATGACCCGGTGGGAGCAGCAATCGCAGGGCTTATCTGGACCGCAGAGCCACGGCGAAGGAACGTGATGGCCGGATTGCCGGCGCGAATTCGCTAGACTGACGCGGATGTCGCCGGCCGGTAGAGTCGAGATGTGGCGCGGTGGCAGTAGGTTCGGTTTGTCTGTTCTCCGCCCCTTTCGTCTGGCGGTGCCCGAGTAACCTCACCCTAACTCCGTTTCCACACCCCGCTCATCGAACCGGACA
>NZ_VZQN01000010.1:0-201121 GCF_014397645.1 Paraburkholderia sp. 31.1 | reverse complement strand
GGTTGTCCTCGCGCTTCAGATAGACCGGGTTGCGCAGCCGCGCCGACAGGTTCGGCGCGCGTTCGAGTTCGGTCTCGCGCGCCACGTCGTAGACGCGCGCGGTCAGGGTCTTTTTCAGGTAGTCGTGGGAAGCCATGCGGGTGGCGCGGTGCGCTGTGTAAAACGGGAAGACGTCAATGATAGCGCCAACGGTGCCCGCTCTGGCCGTTCGGCGCGCTCCGCGGACGGGTGCCGTGCACTTAACCGGGCCGTATCGGAATCGCGCGATCGAAGCTCGCCCAACCATCCGGCCGGTCAATGGACGGTATGCGAAAACGCCGCCGGATTCATCGCCAAAACCCCCGAACCCCCGCCGCCGCCCGATTCCCACCGTCAACGCGTGGCGGAATGATGCGGTAGAATTTCGTTTTGGAATAAGGATCGGAAGATGCACTGGCAGCCTCGGATCGCCCATTTAATGCCCGTCCCGCGCGAATCCTGCCCTGCGGCGGAACGGCATGTCCGCCACGCGCGATCGTGTAGCTGTCTCTGAGTGCCGCGAAGCGACCGCCGTGAGTTGGCCGCCGGTCGTGCTCGCTCCCCTTGAAGCCCTAGAAGATTTCAAGCATTGCGCCCCACGCGCATTGTCCGCCGACGCCTCGTGACGAGTGCGCCAGGCTGACCTACCGAGTCGTCCAACCATGAACGCACCTCAAGTTTTCGATCCGCACGGCGCCGCCGGCGCGGTGGCCGCCGATCCCGAAGCGCGTCTGCGCGAAATTCCCTACAACTACACGTCGTTCTCCGACCGCGAAATCGTCATCCGCCTGCTCGGCAACGAAGCCTGGGACGCGCTCGCCGAACTGCGCGCCGAACGCCGCACCGGCCGCTCGGCGCGCATGCTGTACGAAGTGCTCGGCGACATCTGGGTGGTGCGCCGCAATCCGTATCTTCAGGATGACCTGCTCGACAATCCGAAGCGCCGCGCGCTGTTGATCGAGGCGCTCAATCACCGTCTCGCCGAAATCGAGAAGCGCCGCCGCGCCGATCTGCGCGAACACGGCGACGAAGCCGGCGTCGATCGCGCCGCGCGCGTCGAAAAGCTGGTGCAGGCCGCGCGCCGCGCGATCGACCAATTCGCCAGCGAATTCCAGCAGACCTACGACCTGCGCCGCCGTTCTACGCGCGTGCTCGGCAAGGTCACGCAGAAAGACAACATCAAGTTCGACGGCCTGTCGCGCGTCTCGCACGTGACCGACGCGACCGACTGGCGCGTCGAATACCCGTTCGTCGTGCTGACGCCGGACTCCGAGGCCGAAATCGCCGGCATGATCAAGGCCTGCTTCGAACTCGGACTGACGGTGATTCCGCGCGGCGGCGGCACCGGCTACACGGGCGGCGCGGTGCCGCTCACGCCGTTCTCGGCCGTCATCAACACCGAAAAGCTCGAACAGCTCGGCCCGGTCGAAATGACCCAGCTGCCGGGCGTCGATCGCAAGGTCGCGACGATTTTCTCGGGCGCGGGCGTCGTCACGCGCCGCGTGACCGAAGCGGCCGAGCAGGCCGGCTTCGTGTTCGCGGTCGACCCGACCTCGCTCGACGCGTCCTGCGTCGGCGGCAACGTCGCGATGAACGCGGGTGGCAAGAAGGCGGTGCTGTGGGGCACGGCGCTCGACAACCTCGCGTGGTGGCGCATGGTCGACCCGGAAGGGAACTGGCTCGAAGTCACGCGTCTCGAGCACAACATGGGCAAGATCCACGACATCGAAGTCGCGCGTTTCGAGCTCAAATGGTTCGACGGCAACTGCGCGCCGGGCGAGAAGCTGCTGCGCACCGAAGCGCTGGACATCAAGGGCCGCGTGTTCCGCAAGGAAGGCCTCGGCAAGGACGTCACCGACAAATTCCTCGCCGGTCTGCCGGGCGTGCAGAAGGAAGGCTGCGACGGCCTCATCACGTCCGCGCGCTGGGTGCTGCACAAGATGCCTGCGCATACGCGCACCGTCTGTCTCGAGTTCTTCGGCCAGGCGCGCGAGGCGATTCCGAGCATCGTCGAAATCAAGGACTACCTGTTCGAGACGTCGCGCCAGGGCGGTGCGATTCTCGCGGGTCTCGAGCATCTTGACGAGCGCTATCTGCGCGCGGTCGGCTATGCGACCAAGAGCAAACGCAACGCGTTTCCGAAGATGGTGCTGATCGGCGATATCGTCGGTAACGACGCGGACGCGGTCGCGCAGGCCACCTCGGAAGTCGTGCGCATGGCCAACGGCAAGAGCGGCGAAGGTTTCGTCGCCGTCAGCGCCGAGGCCCGCAAGCGCTTCTGGCTCGACCGCAGCCGTACGGCCGCGATCGCAAAGCACACCAACGCGTTCAAGATCAACGAAGACGTCGTGATTCCGCTCGACCGCATGGGCGAATACACGGACGGCATCGAGCGCATCAACATCGAGCTGTCGCTGAAGAACAAGCTGCAACTGGTCGACGCGCTCGAAGCGTTCTTCAAGGGCGGCAAGCTGCCGCTCGGCAAGAGCGACGACGCGAACGAAATCCCGAGCGCCGAGCTGCTCGAAGACCGCGTGCAGCAGGCGCTCGATCTACTCGCGCGTGTGCGCACGCGCTGGGAATTCGTGCGCGGCAAGCTCGACCTGTCGCTGCGCGAGGCGCAGCACTACCTGGTCGGCCTCGGCTACGAGTCGCTCGCCGAAAAGTTCGCCGACCGCGTCGACGCGCAACCCGACGCAACCGTATTCCACCTCGCGCAGGACCGCACGATTCGCGTGTCGTGGAAGCAGGAAATCCGCGCCGAATTGCGGCAGATTTTCAACGGCGGCGAGTTCAAGCCGATCCTCGACGAAGCCCAGGCGATCCACAAGCAGGTGCTGCGCGGGCGCGTGTTCGTCGCGCTGCACATGCACGCGGGCGACGGCAACGTCCACACGAACCTGCCGGTCAACTCCGATAACTACGAGATGCTGCAGGACGCGCACACGGCGGTCGCGCGCATCATGAAGCTCGCGCGTTCGCTCGACGGTGTGATCTCCGGCGAGCACGGCATCGGCATCACGAAGCTCGAATTCCTGACCGACGACGAGATCGGCGAATTCCGCAAGTACAAGCAGCGCGTCGATCCGCATGGCCGCTTCAACGCGGGCAAGCTGCTCGAAGGCGCGGACCTGCGCAACGCGTACACGCCGAGCTTCGGCCTGATGGGCTACGAATCGCTGATCATGCAGCAGTCCGATATCGGCGCGATTTCCGAGTCGATCAAGGACTGCCTGCGCTGCGGCAAGTGCAAGCCCGTCTGCGCGACCCACGTGCCGCGCGCGAACCTGCTGTACAGCCCGCGCAACAAGATTCTCGCCACGTCCTTGCTGGTCGAGGCATTCCTGTACGAAGAGCAGACGCGCCGCGGCGTGTCGATCAAGCACTGGGACGAGTTCAACGACGTCGCCGATCACTGCACTGTCTGCCACAAGTGCGTGACGCCGTGCCCGGTGAAGATCGACTTCGGCGACGTGTCGATGAACATGCGCAACCTGTTGCGCAAGATGGGCAAGAAGAAGTTCAACCCGGGCAACGCCGCGGGCATGTTTTTCCTGAACGCGACCAACCCGCAGACCATCAACCTCGCGCGCACCGCGATGATGGGCGTTGGCTACAAGGCGCAGCGTCTCGGCAACGAGCTGCTGAAGAAGTTCGCGAAGAAGCAGACCGCGCATCCGCCCGCCACGGTCGGCAAGCCGGTGATCACCCAGCAGGTGATCCACTTCATGAACAAGAAGATGCCGGGCAACCTGCCGAAGAAGACCGCGCGCGCCTTGCTCGATATCGAGGACAACAAGATCGTCCCGATCATCCGCAATCCGAAGACGACCACCGCCGACACCGAAGCGGTGTTCTACTTCCCGGGCTGCGGCTCCGAGCGGCTGTTCTCGCAGGTTGGTCTCGCGACCCAGGCAATGCTGTGGGAGGCGGGCGTGCAAACCGTGCTGCCGCCGGGCTACCTGTGCTGTGGCTATCCGCAGCGCGGCTCGGGCCAGTACGACAAAGCCGAGCAGATCGTCACCGACAACCGCGTGCTGTTCCACCGCGTCGCCAATACGCTGAACTACCTCGACATCAAGACGGTGGTGGTGTCGTGCGGCACGTGCTACGACCAGCTCGCCGGTTACGAATTCGAAAAGATCTTCCCGGGCTGCCGGATCATCGACATCCACGAGTATCTGCTGGAAAAAGGCATCAAGCTCGATGGCGTGAACGGCGTGCGCTACATGTACCACGACCCGTGCCATTCGCCGATCAAGACGATGGACCCGGTCAAGCTCGTCAATCAGCTGATGGGTTCGGAGCAGGACGGCTACAAGATCGAGAAGAACGACCGCTGCTGCGGCGAATCGGGCACGCTCGCGGTCACGCGTCCCGACATCTCGACCCAGGTGCGCTTCCGCAAGGAAGAGGAAATCCGCAAGGGCGCGGCGAAGCTGCGCGGCATCCCTCTCGTCGCCGAAGCGGGCGCGAACGCGATCAATCCGGCCAATGCATCGGCCGGCGCCGCGGGCGCGCCGAACGGTTCGGTGCTGAAGGCCGGCGACGGTCCGCAGCCCAATCACGGAAACGCGGGTTCGACCGACGTCAAGATCCTCACGAGTTGCCCGTCGTGCCTGCAAGGGCTGTCGCGCTACAACGAAGACGCGGGTACCGAGGCGGACTACATCGTGGTCGAGATGGCACGTCACGTGCTCGGCGAAAACTGGATGGCGGACTACGTTCAACGGGCGAACAATGGCGGAATCGAGCGCGTGCTGGTTTAATGGCACGACCAACGATTTTTGCCGAGGACGACGATGGACTGCGTTTTTTGCCGTGAAGACGGCGGCCATGTGCTGTGGCAGGACGACGCGCTGCGAGTCGTCCTCGCCGACGAACACGACTACCCGGGCTTTTGCCGGGTCATCTGGAACGCTCACGTCGCCGAGTTTTCGGATCTTTCTGCCGACGAGCGCGATCACGTGATGAAGGCCGTGTACGCGGTCGAGCGTGCGCAGCGGCGCGTGATGCAGCCCGCGAAGGTCAATCTCGCGAGCCTCGGCAACCAGGTGCCGCACGTGCACTGGCACGTGATTCCGCGTTTCTCGAACGACGCGCATTTCCCCCTGCCGATCTGGGCGCCGCGCCAGCGCACGGTGTCCGAAGCGATGTTGTCGTCGCGCCGCGCGCACGCCACGCTGCTGCGCGAAGCCGTGCGGCAGGAAATTGAACAGGCGCTGGGCTGAGCGTCGCTGAACCCGTCGCCGCGCATCGCCGGACTGCCGTCGGCGTGCGAGGCGGCCGATCCGACGTTATCACCCGCCGTTATCTGATGAGGCCAACATGAGCGGATTGACTCCCGAGACGCCGGTGCCGACAGGCGTGATCTTGCATTCGAAGTCGCGCGTGCTCGAACTGCAGTACGCCAACGGCGAAGCGTATCGGCTACCGTTCGAACTGCTGCGCGTGTATTCGCCGTCGGCGGAAGTGATGGGCCACGGGCCCGGCCAGGGAACCCTGCAGACCGGCAAGCGCGACGTGACGATCACGATGATCGAAGGCGTCGGCAATTACGCGCTGCAACCGACCTTCTCCGATGGACACGCCACCGGTATCTACTCGTGGGACCTGCTGTATGACATGGCCGTGCGTCAGGATGAACTCTGGCGCGCGTATCTCGCCAAACTGGCAGCGGCCGGCATCGACCGCGACACGCCGATGGTGCCCGCCGCCGCTGCGCACGGGCACTGTCACTGATACGATTCGCCCCCCCGAACGCCGCTCGAGCGGCGCAACATTCAAGAACACGCGAAAGGACGAGCGCGATGAGCAAAACCCACTTCGGCTTTCAATCGGTCGACGAACAGGACAAGGCGCAGAAGGTGGCGGGGGTGTTCCACTCGGTGGCCGCCAACTACGACCTGATGAACGACCTGATGTCGGGCGGATTGCACCGGGCGTGGAAGGTGTTCACGATCGCCCAGGCGAACGTGCGGCCGGGCTATAAGGTGCTCGACATCGCGGGCGGCACGGGCGACCTGTCGAAAGCATTCGCGAAACAGGCGGGCGAAACGGGCGAGGTCTGGCATACCGACATCAATGAATCGATGCTGCGCGTGGGCCGCGACCGGCTGCTCGACAAGGGCATCATCACGCCGGCGCTGCTGTGCGATGCCGAGAAAATCCCGTTTCCGGACAACTACTTCGACATCGTGACGGTCGCGTTCGGCTTGCGCAACATGACACATAAGGACATCGCGCTTGCCGAGATGCGTCGTGTGCTGAAACCGGCCGGGCGGCTGCTCGTGCTCGAGTTCTCGAAGGTATGGGATCCGCTGAAGAAGGTCTACGATCTGTATTCGTTCAAGGTGTTGCCGTGGCTCGGCGAGCGCTTCGCCAAGGACGCGGAAAGCTACCAGTACCTGGCGGAATCGATCCGCATGCATCCGGACCAGGAAACTTTGAAAACTATGATGGAACAAGCTGGTCTCGACGGCGTCAAATATTACAATTTGTCAGCTGGCGTGGTAGCTTTGCATGTGGGGACCAAATACTAGAGTCCCTAACCCATCGATTTTTAAAGGAAAGTGCGAAATGTCCGATTTGAATTTGTTATCTACTCGTAAGGTTAAGGGGGCGCTGGCGAGAAGAATCGGACTGATCGCGATGGTCGGTCTGCTGATGGCCGGCACGCTTGCCTCTCTCGAAGCCGAAGCGCGCCGCATGGGCGGAGGCCGCAGCTTCGGCCGTCAATCGAACAGTCTGCAACAGCAGCGCCAGACGACGCCGTCCCAGCCGGCGCAGAACAGTCAGGCCACGCAGCAGAGCGCGCAGGCGGCGCCTGCGACTAAGCCCACGCCGCCCGCCGCGCCGAACCGCAATCGCTGGCTCGGGCCGATCGCCGGTCTCGCGGCCGGTCTCGGCATCGCCGCATTGCTGTCGCATTTCGGGCTCGGCGAGGCGTTCGCCGGCATGTTCGCGAACGTGATCGTGATCGCGTTGATCGCGATTGTGGTGATCTGGCTCATCCGCCGCTTCACCGGCCGTAAGCGCGATGCGGCGCAGCCTGCCTACGCGGGCACGGCGCCGTCGCTGAACACGAAAGGCACCGACTATATTCAGGAGCCGCGTTACACGGCGCCGCCCACCGGCTCGTATCTCGAACCGCAGGGCAACCCGTTGACCACGCCATCGCTCGGCGCGACGCCGTCGGTGCCGGCCGGCTTCGATTCGGAAGCGTTTCTGCGCAACGCGAAGGTGTACTTCGTGCGCCTGCAGGCCGCGTGGGACGTCGGCAACGTCGAGGACATCCGCGAATTCACGACGCCGGAAATGTTCGCCGAAGTGCGCGTCGATCTCGCGTCGCGCAGCACACAGCCGAACCAGACCGACGTCGTGCAGTTGAACGCCGAGCTGCTCGGCGTCGAGGAGCGCGCGAACGAATCCTTCGCGAGCGTGCGCTTCTCCGGTTTGATCCGCGAGGAGCCTGGCGCGGCGGCCGAGCCGTTCGTCGAAGTCTGGAATCTGACGAAGGCGAACCGCACTGGCGAAGGCTGGCTGCTTGCCGGCATCCAGCAGGTCGAGCAACACTGACATGCCGACGCATCGAGTCGCGTTTGCCTCGAAAAGAGCCGGCCACGACATAGCGATGCCTCACCTCGCGCATGGCTTAGGCCGTTCGGCATAGCAGGCCGCGAAGCGAACGGACGTTACAATGGGAGCCCGCGCAAGCACCTCGCTCGCGCGGGTTTTTTCTTGCCACCTTCGATGACCCTCGCCGCCAAGCCCTTCGCTGCTGCTGTCAATCATCTGCTCGCCCGCGAATCGTGGGCCCGCGAGCGCCTCGCCCCGTACGCGGGCAAGACCGCTCGCCTGTCATGTCCGCCGGTTGTGCTCGCGCTGCTCGTGCAGCCTGACGGCTATCTCGCTACGCTCGACGAAGCCGATGCGCATCAGTTCGACGTGACGATCTCGGTGCCGTCCGACGCACTGCCGGCCTTCCTGCAAGGTGGCCAGGCCACGGTGATGAAGCACGTGAAGATCGAGGGCGACGCCGAGTTCGCGACCGTGATCGCGAAGCTCGCCGAGCATCTGCGCTGGGAGCCGGAGGAAGATCTCGCGAAGCTGATCGGTGATGGACCCGCGTGGCGCATCACGTCGCTAGTCCGCTCAGTCGGCGAGCATGTGCAGCGCACCGGTCGCAATCTGCTCGACACCGCCGCCGAGTACCTGCTCGACGAAAATCCGCAACTGGTGCGCCGTACCGCGCTCGCGGACTTCAACGTCGAGCTGGCGCGCGCGCGCGATTCGCTCGCGCGCGTCGAAAAGCGCATCGAGCGCATCGAACAGAAGGTCGAAGCCCGCGGCGCGCAAACGCCGGGCGGCGCCGCCACGTCGCGCGGCACGCGCTAGTCACCGGGCCCAGCCATGCGTTTTCTGCGTTTTCTCAAGATATTTTTCACGGTCATCCGCTTCGGCCTCGACGAAATGATGTTGAGCCGCATCAACGACCGGCGCGTGCGTCTGCTGCTGCGCATCACGACGCTTGGTCGCAAGTTCGATGCGCCGCCGGGCGTGCGTCTGCGGCTCGCGCTCGAAAGCCTCGGGCCGATCTTCGTCAAGTTCGGCCAGGTGCTGTCGACCCGTCGCGATCTGCTGCCGGTCGATATCGCCAACGAACTTGCCAAGCTGCAGGACCAGGTGCCGCCGTTCGATTCGGCGGTCGCGATCGCGCTCGTCGAGAAGTCGCTCGGCGCGCCGGTCGACGTGCTGTTCGACGATTTCGAGCGGGTGCCGGTCGCGAGCGCGTCGATCGCCCAGGTCCACTTCGCGAAGGTGAAGGCCGGCCAGCATGCGGGCAAGGCGGTCGCGGTGAAGGTGCTGCGCCCCAAGATGCTGCCGGTGATCGATTCCGACCTCGCGCTGTTGCGCGACATCGCCGTGTGGGCCGAGCGTCTGTGGGCCGACGGCAAGCGCCTGAAGCCGCGCGAGGTGGTCGCCGAATTCGACAAATACCTGCACGACGAACTCGACCTGATGCGCGAGGCCGCCAACGGCAGCCAGTTGCGGCGCAACTTCCTGGGGCTCGACCTGCTGCTCGTGCCCGAGATGTACTGGGAGTTCTGCACGCCCACGGTGCTCGTGATGGAGCGCATGGTCGGCGTGCCGATCAGCCAGGTCGATACGTTGCGCGCGGCTGGTGTCGACATCCCGAAGCTCGCGCGCGAGGGCGTCGAAATTTTCTTCACGCAGGTGTTCCGCGACGGCTTTTTCCACGCCGACATGCACCCCGGCAACATCCAGGTGAGCCTCGATCCCGCGCACTTCGGCCGCTATATCGCGCTCGACTTCGGCATCATCGGCGCGCTGTCGGACTTCGACAAAAACTACCTCGCGCAGAACTTCCTCGCGTTCTTCAAGCGCGACTACCATCGTGTCGCGACGCTGCATCTGGAGTCGGGCTGGGTGCCGCCGAGCACGCGCGTCGAGGAGCTCGAAAGCGCGATCCGCGCGGTCTGCGAACCGTATTTCGATCGCGCGCTGAAGGACATTTCTCTCGGCCAGGTGCTGATGCGTCTGTTCTCGACGTCGCGGCGCTTCAACGTCGAGATCCAGCCGCAGCTCGTGTTGCTGCAAAAGACGATGCTGAACGTGGAAGGCTTAGGCCGTTCGCTCGATCCCGAACTGGATCTGTGGAAGACCGCGAAGCCCTATCTCGAGCGCTGGATGAACGAGCAGATCGGCTTGCGCGGCTGGTACGAGCGTCTGAAGATCGAGGCGCCGCAGTGGAGCAAGACGCTGCCGCAGTTGCCGCGCCTCGTCCATAACATGCTGGCCGAGCGCCATCATCCGGTGGGCGGCGCGAACGACGACGTGATCCGCCAGATCCTGCTCGAGCAAAAGCGCACCAACCGTCTGCTGCAAGGCCTGCTGCTGTTCGGCGTGGCGGTCGGCGTCGGCGCGATGCTGGCGCGTGCGTTCCTGGTACTGGCTTATGGAGGTTAGATTCCGATGAGCGATCCGACCCAACCCGCCGCGCCCGATTTCGCAACCCGCGATCCCGACTCGCCCGAGTTCTGGGACGAACGCTTCGAGCGCCATTTCACGCCGTGGGATCAGGCGGGCGTGCCGTCCGCGTTTCGCGCGTTCGCCGAACGGCACCGCGACGTGGCCGTGCTGATTCCAGGCTGCGGCAGCGCGCACGAAGCGGGATGGCTCGCGCGTCAGGGCAACCCGGTACGCGCGATCGACTTCTCGCCGGCCGCCGTGGCGGCGGCACGCGAGCAGCTCGGCGCGCATGCATCGCTGGTCGACCAGGCGGATTTCTTCACCTATGCGCCACCGTTCGCACCGGCATGGATCTATGAGCGCGCATTCTTCTGCGCGCTGCCGCCGGCGCGGCGCGCCGACTACGCGCAGCGCATGGGCGAACTGCTGCCGGCCGGCGGGTTGCTGGCGGGCATCTTTTTCATCGGCGCGACGCCGAAAGGGCCGCCGTTCGGCATCGACCGCGGCGAGCTCGATGCGCTGCTCACGCCACACTTCGAGCTGGTCGAAGACGAAGCGGTCGACGACTCGATCGCCGTATTCGCCGGACGCGAGCGCTGGCTCGCCTGGCGGCGTCGCGGCTAACGCCACGCGCGCCGCTCTTGAGAGGTCTGGGGGGCGTCCCCATCTGGCGCGGTGGCGGGCGCGTAGTGCGTCCGCTTCCCGAAATCCGGGGAACGGACATCGTTTGCGGCTATAATTCAAGGCTTTGCAAGCGTTTACAAGATTTCAGTAGGGATTTGGAGTAAGAGAGGATCATGCCGATCTACGCTTATCGTTGCGGGTCATGCGGTTTCGGGAAGGACGTGCTCCAGAAGATGAGCGACCCCCAGTTGACGCAGTGTCCCGAGTGCGGAAAAGACACCTTTAGCAAACAACTCACGGCCGCCGGCTTCCAGTTGAAAGGCTCCGGCTGGTACGTGACCGATTTCCGCGGCAGCACGAGCGCGCCGGCCGCGTCGGAAGCGAAGTCCGAGCCGGCCGCAGTCGCTGCCCCGGCTGCATCGGCTGCCGTGCCCGCGGCGCCCGCCGCCACGAGCCCGAGCGGTTCCAGCAGCGCCTAGTGGGACTGCCGCCCCGCGCGGGCGGCGTATCTACCGCGCATGGGCTTCGGCCCGCGCAGCTTTCTGGCGGTACACATGACGACGAAGAAATTCACGCTCAAATCGGTGTTTCTGACCGGCCTGCTGGTGCTGGTGCCTCTGGCCATCACACTGTGGGTGCTCGGTCTGATCATCGGCACGATGGACCAGACGCTGTTGCTGCTGCCTACCTCGTGGCAGCCGGAACGCACGATCGGCTATCGCTTGCCGGGCCTCGGCGCGGTGCTCACACTCGCGTTCATCTTCGTCGTCGGGCTGTTGACGCAGAACTTCATTGGGCAGAAGCTCGTGAAGTGGTGGGAACTGCTGGTCGCGCACATTCCGGTGGTCGGCCCGCTCTACACCAGCGTGAAGCAGGTGTCCGACACGCTGCTGTCGAGCAGTGGCAATGCATTCCGTAAGGCGCTGCTGATCGAGTACCCGCGCCGCGGGTCCTATACGATCGCGTTTCTGACCGGCATCCCGGGCGGCGACGTGGCCAACCATCTGAAGGAAGATTACGTCAGCGTATACGTGCCGACCACGCCGAACCCGACGTCCGGCTTCTTCCTGATGGTGCCGAAAAGCGAAGTGATCGAGCTCGACATGACGGTCGACGCTGCGCTCAAGTACATTGTCTCGATGGGCGTCGTGGCGCCGTCCGCGCCACCGCCGGCGCCGGTGCGCCGCGCCACCGTCGAGCCCCCGCTCTAATGCCGGCGCGCAACGCTTCATGCAGGATCGTCTGCGGCGCGCCGTTCAACCAATGCAAAACGAAAGACAAACATCATGTCGATGAGATCTGAATACTGCGGTCTGGTGACCGAAGAACTGCTGGGCCAATCCGTCTCGCTGTGCGGCTGGGTAAGCCGCCGCCGCGACCATGGCGGCGTCATCTTCATCGACTTGCGCGATCGCGAAGGGCTCGTTCAGGTCGTCTGCGATCCGGATCGCGCTGACATGTTCAAGGTCGCCGAAGGCGTGCGCAACGAGTTCTGCGTGCAGGTCAAGGGTGTCGTGCGCGGCCGTCCGGAAGGCACGACCAATGCCTCGCTGAAGAGCGGCAAGATCGAAGTGCTGTGCCACGAGCTGATCGTGCTGAACGCGTCGGTCACGCCGCCGTTCCAGCTCGACGATGACAACCTGTCGGAAACCACGCGCCTCACGCATCGCGTGCTCGACCTGCGCCGTCCGCAGATGCAGCACAACCTGCGTCTGCGCTACCGCGTCGCGATCGAAGTGCGCAAGTACCTCGACGAGCAGGGCTTCATCGACATCGAAACGCCGATGCTCACGAAGAGCACGCCGGAAGGCGCGCGCGACTACCTCGTGCCGTCGCGCACGAACCCGGGCCAGTTCTTCGCGCTGCCGCAGTCGCCGCAGCTGTTCAAGCAGCTGCTGATGGTCGCGAACTTCGACCGTTACTACCAGATCACCAAGTGCTTCCGCGACGAAGACCTGCGCGCCGACCGTCAGCCGGAATTCACCCAGATCGACTGCGAGACCTCGTTCCTGTCGGAACAGGAAATCCGCGATCTGTTCGAGGCGATGATCCGTCACGTGTTCAGGACGACGATCGGCGTCGAGCTCGACCAGAAATTCCCGGTCATGGAATACGCGGAAGCGATGCGCCGCTTCGGTTCGGACAAGCCGGACCTGCGCGTGAAGCTCGAGTTCACCGAGTTGACCGATGCGATGCGCGACGTCGACTTCAAGGTGTTCAGCACCCCGGCCAACACGAAGGACGGCCGTGTCGCGGCGCTGCGCGTGCCGAAGGGCGGCGAGCTGTCGCGCGGCGACATCGACAGCTACACGGAATTCGTGCGCATCTACGGGGCGAAGGGTCTCGCGTGGATCAAGGTCAATGAAGCGGCGAAGGGCCGTGACGGTCTGCAAAGCCCGATCGTGAAGAACCTGCACGACGAAGCGCTGAAGGCGATCATCGAGCGCACCGGCGCACAAGACGGCGACATCATCTTCTTCGCGTCGGATCGCGCGAAGGTCGTCAACGACAGCCTCGGCGCGCTGCGTCTGAAGATCGGTCATTCGGAATTCGGCAAGGCCAACGGTCTCGTCGAGTCCGGCTGGAAGCCGCTGTGGGTCGTCGACTTTCCGATGTTCGAATACGACGAGGAAGACAACCGCTACGTCGCCGCGCATCACCCGTTCACGAGCCCGAAGGACGAGCACCTCGAGTACCTCGAAACGGACCCCGCGCGCTGCCTCGCGAAGGCCTACGACATGGTGCTGAACGGCTGGGAAATCGGCGGCGGCTCGGTGCGTATCTACCGTGAGGAAGTGCAGAGCAAGGTGTTCCGCGCGCTGAAGATCAACGCGGAAGAAGCGCAGGCGAAGTTCGGCTTCCTGCTCGACGCGCTGCAATACGGCGCGCCCCCGCACGGCGGTATCGCGTTCGGTCTGGACCGCATCGTCACGATGATGGCCGGCGCCGACTCGATCCGCGACGTGATCGCGTTCCCGAAGACGCAACGCGCGCAGGATCTGCTCACGCAGGCGCCGAGCGAAGTCGACGAGCGTCAGCTGCGCGAGCTGCACATCCGTCTGCGTACGCCGGAACCGAAGGCATAAAACCGCGGCCGCTGCGCGCGGCCGGCAAGCGGTCTTGCGTGTGCCGGCCAGCGGGCCGGCGGCCGCAAAAAAACCACACGAGCGAAACGAAAAGGCGCTGAGGTGATCTCCACCTCAGCGCCTTTTTCATTTTTTGCGTTACAGTGAAGCCACCGCTTTCCAGACCCTTTCGACCGTCATCCGACATGTATCGCGCGTATCGTCGCGCCCAGTTTGAGCCATGCCGAAACCGCCGAAAATTCCGCAGTCCGTCCTCGTCATCATTCATACGCCTGCGCTCGACGTGCTGCTGCTCGAGCGCGCCGATCATGCGGCGTTCTGGCAGTCGGTGACGGGTTCGAAAGACCGGCTCGACGAACCGCTCGCCGACACGGCGGTGCGCGAAGTCGGCGAGGAAACCGGCATCATGATCGGCGGCGCACTGGTGCCGCGCAGCGGGTTGTTCGACTGGCACTACTCGATCGACTACGAGATCTACCCGGAATTTCGTTACCGCTACGAAGCGGGCGTGCTCTACAACACCGAGCACTGGTTCAGCCTGCAGGTCCCCGAGTGCATCGACGTGACGCTCGCGCCGCGCGAACACACCGCGTATATGTGGCTGCCATATGAAGAGGCCGCATCGCGCTGCTTTTCATCGTCGAATGCCGATGCGATCCTGCAGTTGCCGCGGCGGCTCGCCGCACGCCCGGTCGATCCGCAATCCGGCCCGCTGGCCGGGGAGCGTGGCCAGTGAGCGCAGGCGGCTCGGGCCGTTTGGCGCGTCTGCGCCAAACGTTGCTCGGCCGTCGTTACTGGCAGCGCTACCGCTTCACCAGTAACAACGAGGTCGAGCTGCTGCGCTCCGGCGACGATTTCTTCGACGCGCTGATCGAGCGCATCGACGCGGCCGAGCACAACGTCGCGCTCGAAACCTATATCTTCTGCGACGACGAAG
Organism: Paraburkholderia sp. 31.1; assembly: GCF_014397645.1. Classification (NCBI taxonomy): domain Bacteria; kingdom Pseudomonadati; phylum Pseudomonadota; class Betaproteobacteria; order Burkholderiales; family Burkholderiaceae; genus Paraburkholderia; species Paraburkholderia sp. 31.1. The sequence continues at coordinate 186,463 of NZ_VZQN01000010.1, read as the reverse complement.
CCGGCCACGCGGTCAGCGAGGCGCTGCTTCGCGCTGCCGCGCGCGGCGTCAGAGTGCGCGTGATCACCGATGGCGTCGGCACCGCGCGCCTGAAGATGTTCGAGCAATGGCCGGCCGGCGGCATCGAGCATCGCATCTACAACCCGCATCTGTTCGGCCGCTTCGGCTTTTCGCGCACGCACCGCAAGCTCGCGGTGATCGACGATCAGATCGCGTATTGCGGCGGCATCAATATCGTCGACGATTACGAGAACAACGGCGAGAAGCTGCCGTACCGGCGCTGGGACTTCGCGGTCGAGCTGCGCGGGCCGGTGGTCGCCGACGTGCGCGATGCGATCGACGTGCAGTGGCGGCGGATTCGCGTCGGCCATCGGCCGCTCGATTCGATGAAGCCCGACCTGTCGTCGCAGGACGCCAACTCGCTTGGCAGTCTGCGCAGACGCCGGCGACGCCGCAACGAGGCACTGTGGGCCGGCGGCGAGCCGTGCGTCGCATTCGTCGCGCGCGATAACCTGATCAACCGCCGCGCGATCGAAAAAGCTTATCTGGCCGCGATCGGCCAGGCGCGCCATGAAATCCTGCTCGCGAATCCGTACTTCATGCCGGGACGCAAGCTGCGTCGCGCGCTGGTGTTCGCGGCGCGGCGCGGCGTGGTCGTGAAGCTGATCATCGGGCGCAAGGAGTTCAAGGCGCTCGATTACGCCGTGCCGTTCCTGTACCACGCGCTGTTGCGCGCAGGCGTGCAGATCGCCGAATACGAGAAGACGCTGCTGCACGGCAAGGTCGCGGTGGTCGATTCGAACTGGGGCACGGTCGGTTCGTCGAATCTCGATGCGCTCAGCCTGATGCTGAACAACGAAGCGAACGTCGTGCTCGTGAACGATCCGTCGATCCCCAAACTGCGCGATGCGATTCTCGACGCGTTCACGGACGCGCGCCCAATCGATGAAGCGCACTACGAATCGCGACCGGCGCGCGTGCGCGCGCTGAGCTGGATCGCGTACACGAGCTACCGCGTCGCGATGAAGCTGCTGACGGTGGGCGGCTACGACTGATACCGCTCGCACGAGAGCCCGCGCTTGCCGCATCATGTCGGCCATCAATCGGCGCCAGCGAGCCGGGGCAAAGAAATAGAACACACGCGAGAACACGCGCGCGCCGATCGGCAACCATCGATTCAAGGCAAACGCCTCTAAAAATCTGATTGATCTGATGGTCGAAAGCCGCAAAATTAGAAGCCGGTTAGAAACCGGTTTCTAATAAAGTCCTTGTTTCGCGGACGGCAAGCACTCAATAATAGTACGGCCGTTCGATTTTCAATTCGGTCACATTAGAACGGTAAAACAGCTATGCGAAAAGGCGAACAAACCCGAGCCGCGATTCTCGACGCAGCACTCGATCTGGCAGGCCGAGACGGACTGGAAGGTCTGACGATTGGTCTGCTGGCCGAGCGCATGCAGATGAGCAAGAGCGGTGTGTTCGCGCATTTCGGGTCGCGCGAGGATCTGCAGATCGAGGTCGTGCGCGAATACCACCGCCGTTTCGAAGACGAGGTGTTTTTCCCGAGCCTGCGCGAGCCGCGTGGTCTGCCGCGCTTGCGCGCGATGATTTCCCGCTGGATCGAGAAACGCATTCAGGAAGTCACGACCGGCTGCATCTACATCAGCGGCGCCGTCGAATACGACGACCGCGCGGACAGCCAGGTGCGCGAGCAGTTGGTGTCGAGCGTGACGACGTGGCGTGCGGCGCTCACGCGTGCGATCTCGCAAGCGATGGAAGAAGGGCATCTGCGCGCCGATACCGACCCGCAGCTGATGCTGTTCGAACTGTATAGCGTCACGCTCGGCCTGCATCACGACGCGCGCTTTCTGCATCTGCCGGATGCGGTGCGTCTCACGTGGGCCGCGCTGGAAAAACTGATTAATTCGTATCAAAGCGAAAGCCGTTAGCGGCGTCGCCGGAATCTACCGGAAACGCGCGGCGCAGAAGGTCCGACCACGGGCCCGGCCAACGGCCTGGCTTTTTGTCAAACCAGGGAGAGAGAGTCATGGGACAGTACGCCGCGCCGCTGCGCGACATGCAATTTGTGTTGCACGAGCTGCTCAACGTCGAGGTCGAACTTCGGCAAATGCCGAAGCACGCCGAACTCGACGCCGACACGATCAACGCGGTGCTCGAGGAAGCCGGCAAGTTCTGCTCCGAAGTGCTGTTCCCGCTCAACCACAGCGGCGACCAGGAAGGCTGCACGTATGCCGGCGACGGCGTCGTGACCACGCCGAAGGGCTTCAAGGAAGCCTATCGGCAATACGTCGAAGCCGGCTGGCCGGCGCTCGGTTGCGACCCGGAATTCGGCGGCCAGGGACTGCCCGCGTTCGTCAACAACGCGCTCTATGAAATGCTGAACTCGGCGAATCAGGCGTGGACGATGTATCCGGGCCTGTCGCACGGCGCGTACGAATGCCTGCACGCGCACGGCACGCCGGAACTGCAGCAGCGCTATCTGCCGAAGCTCGTCGCAGGCGTCTGGACCGGCACGATGTGTCTGACCGAGCCGCATTGCGGCACCGACCTCGGCATTCTGCGCACGAAGGCCGAGCCGAATGGCGACGGCTCGTACTCGATCAGCGGCACGAAGATTTTCATTTCGAGCGGCGAGCATGACATGGCGGAGAACATCGTTCACCTCGTGCTCGCGCGTCTGCCGGATGCGCCGAAGGGCACCAAGGGGATTTCGCTGTTCATCGTGCCGAAGTTCGTGCCGAACGAAGCGGGCGAGCCCGGTGAGCGCAACGGCGTGAAGTGCGGCTCGATCGAGCACAAGATGGGCATTCACGGCAACGCGACCTGTGTGATCAATCTCGACAACGCGAAGGGCTGGATGGTCGGCGAGCCGAACAAAGGCCTTAACGCGATGTTCGTGATGATGAACGCAGCGCGTCTCGGCGTCGGCATGCAGAGCCTCGGTCTCACCGAAGTCGCATATCAGAACTCGCTCACGTACGCGAAAGAGCGGCTGCAGATGCGTTCGCTGACCGGCCCGAAGGCGCCGGAAAAGGCCGCCGATCCGATCATCGTGCATCCGGACGTGCGCCGCATGCTGCTCACGCAGAAGGCCTACGCCGAAGCCGGCCGCGCGTTCTCGTACTGGTCGGCGCTGCAGATCGACAAGGAGCTGTCGCACGCCGACGAAGCCGAGCGCAAGGAAGCCGCCGACCTCGTCGCGCTGCTCACGCCGATCCTGAAGGCGTTCCTGTCGGACAACGCGTTCGAAGGCACCAATCACGCGATGCAGATCTACGGCGGCCACGGCTTCATCGCCGAATGGGGCATGGAGCAGTACGTGCGCGACGCGCGCATCAACATGATCTACGAAGGCACCAACGGCATCCAGTCGCTCGATCTGCTCGGCCGCAAGGTGCTCGGCGACATGGGCGCGAAGATGAAGAAGTTCGGCAAGCTCGTCGCCGAATTCGTCGAAGCCGAAGGCATCAAGCCGGAGATGCAGGAGTTCGTGAACCCGCTCGCCGAGATCGGCGAAAAGGTGCAGAAACTGACGATGGAAATCGGCATGAAGGCGATGCAGAACCCGGACGAAGTCGGCGCTGCGGCCGTGCCGTATCTGCGCACGGTCGGCCATCTGGTGTTCTCGTACTTCTGGGCGCGCATGGCTCGTATCGCGCTGGACAAGGAGGCGTCGGGCGATCCGTTCTACAAGGCGAAGCTCGCAACCGCGCGCTTCTACTTCGCGAAGCTGCTGCCCGAAACGGCGATGACGATCCGCCAGGCGCGCGCCGGTTCGAAGCCAATGATGGACGTCGAAGAAGCGTTGTTCTGACGCTCGACATCGAGCGAGGCCACACACATCGCGCGAAGCATGGCTGACGCTTCGCGCCATCGCACAACTCTCCGGAGAAACGACGTGAGCAATCTGATCATTCGCAAGGTAGCCGTGCTCGGCGCCGGCGTGATGGGCGCGCAGATCGCCGCGCACCTGATCAACGCCAAGGTGCCCGTGCTGCTGTTCGACCTGCCCGCCAGGGAAGGCCCGAAGAACGGGATCGCGCTGAAGGCGATCGAAAATCTGAAGAAGCTGTCGCCGGCGCCGTTCGGCGTGAAGGACGACGCGCAATACATTCAGCCCGCGAACTACGACGACGACATCGACAAGCTCGCCGAGTGCGACGTCGTGATCGAAGCGATCGCCGAACGCATGGACTGGAAGCACGACCTGTACAAGAAGGTCGCGCCGCACATCGGCCCGAACGCGATTTTCGCGACCAACACGTCGGGGCTGTCGATCACCGCACTGTCCGAAGGTTTCGCGGACGAGCTGAAGGCGCGCTTTTGCGGCGTGCACTTCTTCAATCCGCCGCGCTACATGCATCTGGTCGAACTGATCCCGACCGCGACGACGCGTCCGGAAATTCTCGATCAGCTCGAAACCTTCCTGACCAGCGTGGTCGGCAAGGGCGTCGTGCGCGCGAAAGATACGCCGAACTTCATTGCGAACCGCGTCGGCGTGTTCTCGATCCTTGCGGTCATTGCCGAAGCCGCGAAGTTCGGCCTGCGTTTCGACGAAGTGGACGACCTGACCGGCGCGCGCCTCGGCCGCGCGAAGTCGGCGACGTTCCGCACCGCCGACGTGGTCGGTCTCGACACGATGGCGCACGTGATCAAGACGATGCAGGACACGCTGCCGGACGATCCGTTTCTGCCGGTCTACGAAACGCCGGCCGTGCTCGCCGAACTGGTGAAGAAGGGCGCGCTCGGCCAGAAGACCGGCGCCGGCTTCTACAGGAAGGAAGGCAAGGCGATCAAGGTGCTCGATCCGAACACGGGTGCATATATCGACGGCGGCGGGAAGGCAGACGAACTCGTCGGCCGCATCCTGAAGCGTCCGGCTGCCGAGCGTCTGAAGCTGCTGCGCGAAACGCAGCACCCGCAGGCGCAGTTCCTGTGGTCGATCTTCCGTGACGTCTATCACTACATCGCCGTGCATCTGGAATCGATCGCCGACAATGCGCGCGACGTCGATCTCGCGATCCGCTGGGGCTTCGGCTGGAACGAAGGTCCGTTCGAAGGCTGGCAGACGGCCGGCTGGAAGCAGGTCGCCGAATGGGTGCAGGAAGACATCACGGCGGGCAAGGCGCTCGCCAACGTGCCGCTGCCGTCGTGGGTGCTCGAAGGCGCGGTTGACGAGAAGGGCGGCGTGCACACGGCCGAAGGCTCGTGGTCACCGGCCACGCAGACCTTCGTGCCGCGCTCGTCGCTCGACGTGTACCGCAAGCAGGTGTTCCGCGCGCCGCTCGTCGGCGAAACCGGCGCCGATCCGAAGACCTACGGCAAGACGCTGTTCGAGACCGATGCGGTGCGCGCATGGGTCGACGATCGCGCGGGCGAGGACGACGTGCTGATCGTGTCGTTCAAGAGCAAGATGAACACGATCGGACCGGCGGTGATCGAAGGGCTCACGCAGGCGATCGAACTGGCCGAGAAGGACTACAAGGGCCTCGTCGTGTGGCAGCCCACATCGCTGAAGCTCGGCACGCCGGGCGGTCCGTTCTCGGCGGGCGCGAACCTCGAAGAAGCGATGCCCGCGTTCATGATGGGCGGCGCGAAGGGCATCGAGCCGTTCGTGAGGAATTTCCAGCAGGGCATGCTGCGCGTCAAGTATGCGAACGTGCCGGTGATCTCGGCGATCTCGGGCATCGCGCTCGGCGGCGGCTGCGAACTCGCTCTGCACAGCGCGAAGCGCGTCGCGCACATCGAGAGCTATCTGGGTCTCGTCGAAGTCGGCGTGGGTCTCGTGCCGGCGGGCGGCGGCCTGAAGGAAGCGGCGCTGCGCGCGGCCGAAGCGGCAAGCCAGGTTGGCGCGACGAGCGATCTGCTGAAGTTCCTGCAGAAGTCGTTCGAGAACGCGGCGATGGCGAAGGTGTCGGCCTCCGCGCTCGACGCCCGCGCGATGGGCTACCTGAAGCCTTCCGACACGATCGTCTTCAATGTGTTCGAACTGCTCGACGTCGCGAAGAAGGAAGCGCGCGCGCTCGCCGCGGCGGGCTACCGTGCGCCGCTGCGCGCGACCCAGGTGCCGGTCGCGGGCCGCTCGGCGATCTCGACGATCAAGGCGTCGCTCGTCAACATGCGCGACGGCCGCTTCATCAGCGAGCACGATTTCCTGATCGCGAGCCGCATCGCGGAAGCGGTGTGCGGCGGCGACGTCAAAGCGGGCAGCCTCGTCGACGAAGAATGGCTGCTGCAACTCGAGCGTCGCGCGTTCGTCGAGCTGCTCGGCACGCAGAAGACGCAGGAACGGATCATGGGCATGCTGCAGACCGGCAAGCCGGTGCGCAACTAAGCGGCGACCGCACAATGTGCATGGGACCAGAGTAAGAGCTTTGGCCAACTCTGGTCGACAAAGGAGATTCCCAAATGGCAAAGCAATTGCAAGACGCATACATCGTCGCCGCGAGCCGTACGCCGATCGGCAAGGCGCCGCGCGGCATGTTCAGGAACACACGTCCGGATGAGCTGCTGGTTCACGCGATCAGGTCGGCCGTCGCTCAGGTGCCCGGCCTCGACACCGGCGTGATCGAAGACGCGATCGTCGGTTGCGCGATTCCGGAAGCGGAGCAGGGCCTGAACGTCGCACGGATCGGCGCGCTGCTGGCAGGTCTGCCGAACACGGTCGGCGGCGTCACGGTGAACCGCTTCTGCGCGTCGGGTCTGACCGCGCTCGCGATGGCCGCGGACCGCATCCGCGTCGGCGAGGCGGATGCGATGATCGCGGGCGGCTGCGAATCGATGAGCATGGTGCCGATGATGGGCAATAAGCCGTCGCTGTCGCCGCATATCTTCGATCGCAACGAAGACGTCGGCATCGCGTACGGCATGGGCCTGACCGCGGAGAAAGTCGCCGAGCGCTGGAAGATCAGCCGCGAAGCGCAGGACGCGTTCTCGGTCGAATCGCACCGCCGCGCGTTCGCCGCGCAGCAAGCCGGCGAATTCAACGACGAAATCGCCGCGTACACGATCGTCGATCGCGTGCCCGATCTCGCGACCGGCGAGATCAACGTGAAAACGCGCGACGTGTCGCTCGACGAAGGTCCGCGCGCGGACACGTCGATGCAAGGCCTCGCGAAGCTGCGCGCGGTGTTCGCGAACAAAGGCTCGGTCACGGCCGGCAACAGCTCGCAGACGTCGGACGGCGCGGGCGCGTTGATCGTCGTGTCGGAAAAAATCCTCAAGCAGTTCAACCTGACACCGCTCGCGCGCTTCGTCAGCTTCGCGGTGCGCGGCGTGCCGCCGGAAATCATGGGCATCGGCCCGAAGGAAGCGATTCCGGCCGCGCTGAAAGCCGCGGGCCTGAAGCAGGACGACCTCGACTGGATCGAGCTGAACGAGGCGTTTGCCGCGCAGTCGCTCGCGGTGATCCAGGACCTCGGCCTCGATACGTCGAAGATCAACCCGCTCGGCGGCGCGATTGCACTGGGCCATCCGCTCGGCGCGACCGGCGCGATTCGTGCGGCGACCGTGGTGCACGGCCTGCGCCGCCGCAACTACAAGTACGGCATGGTGACGATGTGCGTCGGTACCGGCATGGGCGCGGCGGGCATCATCGAGCGTCTGTGAGCCGCTGATCGAACGGGGGATCCTTCTGTGATCCACCAGGGACCGCGCAACGGTTCGCAGGCCGCGCGGCTTGCGAACCGTTTCTACATTCAGCAGGAGCACAAGGAGATGAACGGGATGACGACGGATATTCTGGTCGAGCGCGCCGACGCGGTGCTGACCATCAGCTTCAACCGGCCCGGCAGGAAAAACGCCTTCACGGCCGCGATGTATCAGACGATGGCCGACGTGCTCGTAGACGCGCAGGGCGACGCGTCGGTGCGCGCGATCCTGATTCGCGGCAGCGCGGGCATATTCAGCGCGGGCAACGATCTCGAGGACTTCATGAAGTCGCCGCCGGTTGGCGAAACCCCGCCGGTGTTCCAGTTCCTGCGCGCGCTATGTTCGGCGGAAAAACCGGTGGTGGCGGCGGTCGCGGGGCCGGCGGTCGGCGTCGGCACGACGCTGCTGCTGCATTGCGATCTGGTCTACGCGGCCGACACCGCGAGCTTTTCGCTGCCGTTCACGCAGCTCGGGCTGTGCCCGGAAGCAGCGTCGAGCCTGTTGCTGCAGCGCGTGGCCGGCTACCAGGCAGCGGCGGAAAAACTGCTGCTCGGCGAGGCGTTCGACGCGGCCGAAGCGCACCGCATGGGCTTCGTGAATCGCGTGCTGCCGGCGGGCGAAGTCGACGCGTTCGCGGCGTCGCAGGCCGCAAAGCTGGCGGCGCTGCCGGCGTCGTCGTTGCGCGTGACGAAGAGCCTGATGAAGCGCGCGAGCCAGCAGGAACTGCAGACGCAGATGACCGAGGAAGCCGTGCATTTCGGCAAGATGCTGCTTGCGCCTGAAGCGCGCGAGGCGTTCAAGGCGTTCTTCGAGAAGCGCAAGCCGGATTTCCGGCGGTTCGACTGAGGGGTGTGCGACGCAGGCGGGCTTCGGGTGGGTTAGCCGTGAATCGTCGCTGCGCCGCTTCAATCGCTCAAGCTTGCTGCTGCCAGGTGTCGTAATCGACGTAGCTGCCTTCGCGGCAGAAGCTCACGAGCCGCACGCCCGCCTCACGCGCGATCGCAATCGCGAGCGACGACGGCGCCGAGATCGTCGCGACCATCGGCACGTCGACGCGCGCGGCCTTGCGCACCAGCTCGTAGCTCGCGCGGCTCGACAGAAACACGAAACCGTCGCGCGTATCGGCGCGGTCGAGCACGAGCTGGCCGATCAGCTTGTCGAGCGCGTTGTGGCGGCCGACGTCCTCGAACGCAGAGTGAATCGCGCCTTGCGAATCACACCACGCGGCCGCGTGGAGGCCGCCCGTCAAACGAGTGAGCGCCTGGTGCTCGGGCAGCGCGCGCGCGGCGCGTGCGATCGCATCGGGCGCGAGCCGCTGCAAGAAGCCAGTGTCGGGTACACGCTGCGGTTTCAGATCCAGCAGATCGATGCTTTCGATGCCGCACACGCCGCAGCCGGTGCGCCCGGCGAGCGCGCGGCGCTTTTCCTTCAAACCGGCGAACGCCTGCTGCACGACCTGCAATTGCACCTCGGCATGCGGCAGCTCGCCGTGCCCGTGCAATTCGACCTCGATGTCCTGAATGTCGCTGCCGCGCTCGACGATCCCCTCCGAAATCGCGAAGCCGACCGCGAACGCTTCGAGATCGCGCGGCGTGCACATCATCACCGCGTGCGAGATGCCGTTGAACACGAGCGCGACCGGCCACTCCTGGCCGACGTGATCGGTGGCGGTTTCAACCGCCGCGCCGCGATGGCGGCGCACTTCGAGTAGCACCGCGCCGGGTTGTTCGTCGCTGTCGAGGGCGTGGGGCTGGCCGTCCGCCCGCCCGGTTTGGCGCCCGTTTTGCTGTCCGTTCAAGCTGCTTCACTCCTGTACCATGCCGCGCGTCAAAGGGTGCGCCGGGCTCGCCGTGTGCTTCGCGGCGGCCGCCGCGCGGGGCGCCGTCGCGCGAATAAGGTTCTAAAATACCTCAAGCGACGCCCGCACGCTGTCCGCCACCGACAAGGAGCACTGACATGGGACTCAACGAAGCACCGCTTCTGTTCGACTTCGAGGTCGCGTCTTCGGAGAATTTCACTTATATCCCGATGTCGGTGCGCTTCAATCTCGACCGTTTCGGGCTGCGCATCACGCTCGCGCAGTGGCAGCAACTGCCGCTCGAAGATCGTAAGCTGCTCGCGCGTTTCCCGGTCGAAGACGACACGCAGATCGAACCGAATTTCGATCACGCGCTGTTCGAGATGCTGCGCACGCACGCGAACGTCGAACCGGAGTGGTTTACGCCGGAGGAGTCGCCGGCCTGGCGTCAAACCGACAGCGTGCCCGACGGTGTCGCGCATCAGGCGGGGCTGGCCGGTCTCGCCGCGCCGAGCGTCGCGCGCTGGGCCGAGCTCGATCCTTTCAAGCGCTATGTGCTCGCGAAGCTGTCGCGCAAGCCCGAGGCGAGCCACGATTTCGTCCCGGCGATGAAGGAATTTGGAGCGGCCGGCTAGGCGCGGCCGGCTAGGTGCGGCCGGCCAGCCGCTCCCAGCCAGGCGCCCCCACCAACTCGCAGCCTTCCCCCAAATCATCAGTTTTTTTTCACGCCGACCCTCAACCCGCTTCCGATCGCGGCCGTTATCCAAAGGATGGCGCGTAAAAGACTTGCATCGATGCGGCCCGACGCACCGGCAGCGAGCGCGCTCTCCCGCCCTCGGAACGATTGACGTTCGGAATCCATGAATCCTTTTCTATCGAAGCGACTGCTGATCAATATTGCGGTCGTGGTCGTCGCGGTCGGTGCAAACGCGTTCGTTGCGTACACGCAGATTCGCGGGCAGCGCGACGCCGATGCGCGCCTCGCGCGCTCGACCAGCGTGCGCCAGAACCTCGATGCGTATCACGCCGCGCTCGATAACGCGCTCGCCGCTCTGCACCGCCTGAAAGAATCGGGCAAGCCGGTGCCGCCCGACGCGGCCGCTTCGATGACGAACACACTCGCGAGCCGCGAGCAATCACTGCGCGACGAGCTCGCGAGCGAGCCGTACATGTCGGGGGCGCTTGCCAGCCTGAGCGCGGCGCGGCACGCGTTGCAGCACGATCTCGAGGACACGCTGCGCAACCATGCGAGTGACCTGCCCGGAGCGGCAAGCGCGGCGTCGGGCGCGGCGTCGGGCGTGGCGCACGCGGCATCGACCGAAGCACCAGGGGCGGCCCCCCTCGACGCGCCATTCGAGGCATCCCTCGACCCTGCGCCGTCGAACTCGCATCTTGCCCCCGCGCTAGAGCGTGTCGAAGCCGCGCTCGCCACGTTGCGCAGCGAGGAAAACCGCTCGTTGCAGATCTCGCTCGCGGCATCGGCGAGCGACAGCGAGCGCGCGATGTTCGTGCTGCTCGTGACGATGCTCACCGGCAGCGTGCTGCTGTTCCTCACGTTCGGCGTGCGCGAGAACAGCGCGCGCGAAAAACTGCGCAGCGCCCGCGCGCTGGTGCGCAACGACGAGCGTTTTCGCAGCCTGTTCGACGATCACACCGTGCCGATGTACATCTTCGATCGCGACGCGCTGTGCTTTCTCGCCGTCAACAAGGCCGCGATCCAGCAATACGGCTACACGGAAGACGAGTTTCTCGGCATGACGATCCGCGCGATCCGCCCGAACTCGGAAATCGGCCGCCTGGAGACGCACCTGCAGCGTAGCGCCGACCTCCGCCAGAGCCACACGATGGCGGGCATCTGGCGGCATCGGCGCAAGGACGGCTCGATCCTCAGCGTCAACGTGTCCTATCACGCACTGAACTTCATGGGCCGCGACGCCTCGTTCGTGCTGGCGGACGACGTGACCGACCAGATCAACGCCGAAGCCGAAGCGCAGCGCTCGAATCAGATGCTCGAAGCGGTGATCGACAACATTCCGCAGCGCATCTTCTGGAAGGACCTGAACTCGCGCTATCTCGGCTGCAACATGGCGTTCGCGCGCGATGCGGGGCTCGCGTATCCCGAACAGGTGGTCGGCAAGAGCGACGCCGACCTGGCGTGGCGCGCGTTCGCCGACCTGTTGACCGAGCACGATCGCGAAGTCGTGAGCACCGGCGTGCCCAAGATGAACTTCGAGGTCGACTTCGTGATCGACGGCTTGCACCGCACGACGGTCACGAGCAAGCTGCCGTTCACCGACGGCGGCGGTCAGGTGATCGGCGTGCTCGGCTCGTACACCGACATCACCGAGCGCAAGCGCGCCGATCTCGCGCTGCGTCTGCAAAGCCGGGCGCTCGACGCGAGCGTCAACGCGATCCTGATCACCGCGCCGTCGCCGTCGGGCAATCTGATCGAATACGTGAATCCGGCGTTCATGCGCATCACCGGCTACGATCCCGCCGAGGTGATCGGCCACGACTGCCGCGTGCTGCAACGCGACGACCGTGACCAGGAAGGCGTCGCGTTGATCCGCGAGGCGCTCGCGGCGAATCGCGAGGTCAGCGCGGTGGTGCGCAACTATCGCAAGGACGGCGCGCTGTTCTGGAATCAGCTGTTCATCGCGCCGGTGCCGAACGCGGAAGGCGTGATCACCCATCATATCGGCGTCATCAACGACGTGACCGAGCTGATCCGCTATCAGGAGCAGCTCGAATACCAGGCCAACTACGACGGCCTTACGCGGCTGCCGAACCGCAACCTGCTGCGCGACCGGCTCGAACATGCGCTCGTCGTCGCGCAGCGGCATCATTCGGGCGTCGCGGTCGTGTTCCTCGATCTCGACGGCTTCAAGAACGTCAACGACACCCTCGGCCATAGCGTCGGCGACCGGCTGCTCGGCGTAGTCGCCGAACGGCTCGCGCGCTGCTCGCGCACCAGCGACACGGTTGCGCGTCACGGCGGCGACGAGTTCGTGATCGTGATGACCGACACCGTCGACGAGCAATCGCTGATCACGTGGATGGAGCGCGTGCGCGCGTCGATCGCCGAGCCGGTGTGGCTCGACGGCACCGAGCTGTACGTCGGCTGCAGCATGGGCGCGAGCCTGTTCCCGCAGGACGGCGAGGATGCCGAAACGCTGATGAAGAAGGCCGACGTCGCGATGTATCGCGCGAAGGACATGGGCCGCAACACGTTCCAGTTCTATCAGCCGGAGATGAACGCGAGCGCGGGCGCGCGCCTGAATCTCGAACGACGCCTGCGCCGCGCGCTGCGCGACAACGAGTTCCTGCTGCACTATCAGCCGCAGGTCGATATCGGCAGCGGACAGATCGTCGGCATCGAGGCGCTGGTGCGCTGGCACGATCCCGAGGTCGGGCTCGTGCCGCCGTCGTCGTTCATTCCGCTCGCCGAGGAAAGCGGGCTGATCGGGCCGCTGTCGGAGTGGGTGCTGCGCGAGGCGTGCCGGCAGAACAAGGCGTGGCAGGATCAGGGCTTGCCGCCGGCGCGCGTGTCGGTGAATCTGTCGGCGCGGGTGTTCCAGCAGCGTGACATCGCGAAGCTCGTGATGCAGGTGCTCGACGAGACCGGACTCGAACCGAAGTACCTCGAACTCGAGCTGACCGAAAGCACGATCATGCGCAACGCGGAAGAAGCAGTGTCGATGCTCAACGAACTGCACGCGCTCGGCATCGGTCTCGCGATCGACGACTTCGGCACCGGCTATTCGAGCCTCAGCTATCTGAAGCGCTTCCCGGTGGACCGCTTGAAGATCGACCGCTCGTTCGTGTCGGATATCGGCGTATCGGGCGACGATGAGACGATCACGTCGGCGATCATCGCGCTCGCCCATTCGCTGAAGTTGCAGGTGATCGCCGAGGGCGTGGAAACGTCGGCGCAACTCGACTTCCTGAAGGAACGCGCGTGCGACGAAATGCAGGGCTTCTATTTCGCGAAGCCGCTATCGACGGAAGCGATTTCCGAACTGCTGCACGGCGGGTTGGTGCCGGAGCTGGAGCCGGCGTGAGGGAAGCGTGACGCGGCGACGGGTGTCGCCGCGGGTCGCCGCGTGTCGCGTCCAACGCCGGTCACTGAGCCGGCGTGTCCTTGAACACCGGCAGGCTTTCCGCGAACGCGGAAAACTTCTCGAGCCGCGGATGATCGGCCTTGCTGACCGCCTCCGGCAGCATCATGTGCGTGAACTGCCAGGCTACGGCGACGGCCACCTCCGCCGCGCTGAACTGCTGCTGCGTGTCGGGCAGCGGCCCTTCGCCCAACTCGCGTTCGAGTTCGGCATAGGCGGCGAGCAGTTGCGCGCGCACGCGCTCGACCCACGGTTCATGCTGCTTCTCCTGAGGCCGCAGATTGCGCTCGTAGACGATCTGCACGCTCTTTTCGCACGCGGCGAGCGCGAGACCCGTCAGACGCGCGGCGCGCAACGCCGCGTCGGCTTGCGTCGGGAACAGCGGGGTGGGGCCGGCGAGCGTTGCCAGATACTGCAGGATCACCGTCGAGTCCATCAGGATCGCGCCGTTGTCGGCGACGAGCGTCGGCGCCTTGACGACCGGGTTGATCTTCGCGAACTGGTCGTAGGTGCGGAAAACCGAAATCGACTCGTGTTCGAAGTCGAGCGCGAGCAGCTTCATGCAGATGGCGACGCGCCGCACGTAGGGCGAGTCGAGCATACCGATCAGTTTCATCTCGTTTCCATGAGAAGAGCGACTATGCGGCGTCCCGGGCCTCGTGCGCTGATCGGCTGGAACGGCTAGCGGGTGGCGCGGCGCGTGACGCGTGGAATCGCTAGCTTAAGCATCCTCGCCGGCTCAGTCCAGCGCGGGCAGCGCGCGCGGACGGCGGTCGCTGTCGGTGGCGACGTAGGTGAGGATCGCTTCCGTGACCTTGACGACTTCCTGCGAGAGCCTCAACCGCTGCGCGTAGACCTCGACCGACACTGTCACCGACGTATTGCCGGTCTTCACGATATCCGCGTAAAAGCTCAGCAGATCGCCGACGAACACCGGTTGCTTGAACAGGAAAGAATTAACCGCGATCGTCGCGACCCGCCCATTCGCGCGACGGCTTGCCGGAATCGAGCCGGCGATGTCGACCTGCGCCATGATCCAGCCGCCGAACACGTCGCCATGAATGTTCGCGTCCGACGGCTGCGGCATGACGCGCAGCGCGCACGGCTTGGACGGAAGTTGAAGAAGATCGGTCATCGGGACATCCTTGGGAAACGTGTTCGAGTGTATTGACGCGCATTGACGCAATGGCTGGGCCAGTTCGACAGTAGGCCATGCAAAGCGCCGCCAGTCGGCTTCTGCGACAATAGAAAGATCAGGAATTGTACGGGAAAGCACCCAGCGAAGCGCGCGAGCCGCGCGCCGCTGCGAACTCCGGCAGCTCCACACTCTCCCCACGATTTATGCGCCGCGCTCCTTCGTCCGAACCCTCGCCGATTTCCACCGCACCCCGCAACGACTGGCAAACGATCCTGTCGCTGCTGCCATACCTTGCCACCTACAAATGGCGAGTCGGCTTCGCGCTCAGCTGCCTGATAGGCGCGAAGGTCGCGAACCTCGGCGTGCCGATCGTGATGAAGCGCATCGTCGACAGTCTCGCGTCGGTCCGGCATCTGACCGCGCTCGGCCGCGCGCAGGACGCGCCCGGCATCGTGCTGCTCGGCGGCGTCGGCTTGCTGGTGGTCGCGTATGCGGTGGCGCGGCTGTCCACGTCGTTTTTCACCGAGCTGCGCGAAATCCTGTTTTCGAAAGTCACGGAAAGCGCGGTGCGCCAACTCGCGCTGAAAGTATTCCGCCACCTGCACGGACTGTCGCTGCGCTTTCATCTGGAGCGGCAGACGGGCGGCATGTCGCGCGATATCGAACGCGGCACGCGCGGCATCACGCAGCTGATTTCCTATTCGCTGTACAGCATCCTGCCGACGCTCGTCGAAGTCGGTCTCGTGCTCGGCTTTTTCGTCGTCAAATACGAGGCCTATTACGCGATCGTCACGTTCGTCGCGCTCGCGGTGTACATCGCGTTCACGGTGAAGGTCACCGAGTGGCGCACGCACTTTCGCCGCACGATGAACGAGCTCGATTCGAAGGCGAATTCGCGCGCGATCGACTCGCTGCTCAACTACGAGACCGTCAAGTACTTCGGCAACGAGGAGTGGGAAGCGAGCCGCTACGACGAGAACCTGAAGCGCTATCGCGCGGCGGCGATCAAGTCGCAGCGTTCGCTGTCGGCGCTGAACTTCGGGCAGCAGGCGATCATCGGCACGGGGCTCGTGTTCATCCTGTGGCGCGCGACCCAGGGCGTGATGGCCGGGCGTCTGACGCTCGGCGACCTGGTGCTGATCAACACGTTCATGCTGCAGCTGTATATTCCGTTGAATTTTCTCGGCGTGGTCTATCGCGAGCTGAAGCAGAGCCTGACCGACATGGACCGCATGTTCGCGCTGCTCGGCGCACCGCGGGAAGTGCCCGACGCGCCCAATGCGGTGGCTTTGCAAGTGAGCGGCGCGCAGGTGCGCTTCAACGACGTGAGCTTCGCGTACGAGCCTTCGCGGCAGATTCTGCACGGCGTGAGCTTCACGATCGCGGCCGGCACGACGACGGCGGTGGTCGGCCACAGCGGCTCGGGCAAGTCGACGCTCGCGCGGCTGCTGTTCCGCTTCTACGATCTCGACCGCGCGACGGGCGGCGCGATTCGCATCGACGGGCAGGATATTCGCGACGTCACGCAGGATTCGCTGCGCGCGTCGATCGGCATCGTGCCGCAGGACACGGTGCTGTTCAACGACTCGATCTACTACAACATCGCGTACGGTCGGCCGTCGGCGACGCGCGACGAAGTGATCGCGGCGGCGCGCGCCGCGCATATCCACGAGTTCATCGAGAGTCTGCCGAAGGGCTACGACACGCCGGTCGGCGAGCGCGGGCTCAAGCTGTCCGGCGGCGAAAAGCAGCGCGTCGCGATCGCGCGGACCATACTCAAGAATCCGCCGATCCTGTTGTTCGACGAAGCGACGTCCGCGCTCGATTCACGCTCCGAGCGCGCGATCCAGCATGAGCTCGACCTGATCGCGCGCGAACGCACGACGCTGATCATCGCGCACCGGCTGTCGACGGTCGTGCACGCGCAGCAGATCATCGTGATGGACAAAGGGCGCATCGTCGAGCGCGGCACGCACGCGGAGCTGTTGCGCGCGAACGGTTTGTTCGCGCAGATGTGGGCGCTGCAGCAGCGCGCCGCGCACACCACGGATGCGGTGGAAAGAGCGGAAGCAGTCGGGGCAGGTGAGAGCCCGGCGAAGTAAAGCTCAGCGCGCGCGCAGCAGCCGATCGAGCGCTTCCAGCTGCGCCTGGGTGCCGATGTTCTCCCACAAGCCTTCGTACAGCTCGCCGCTCGCGAGCCCACGCGCGATGGTCGCGCGGTAATACGGGCTCAGCGCGCGCCGCGTGCCGCGCGGCAGATCGCGGAACATGCGCGTGTCGTACAGACCGAAACTGCCGAACGTGAGGCGCGGCTGCGCGTCGAGCGACAGCACGCCGTCGACGAGACCAAAGTCGCCGTTCGGGTGAAACGCCGGGTTCGGCACCATCACCAGATGCATGCCGGGCTCGGGCAGCGCCTTCAGCCGGCCGGCGTGCGCGTGCAGCGCGGCGTAGTCGTACTCGGTGTACACGTCGCCGGCCACCGCGACGAACAACTGATCCGCGCCGTCGTCGGTCAGTAGCGGCAGCGCCTGCGCGATGCCGCCCGCGGTCTCCAGCGCCTCGTGCTCGGGCGAGTAGCGCAGCTCGACCTGCCAGCGCGAACCGTCGCCGAGCGCGGCTTCGAGCTGCGCGCCGAGCCACGCATGATTGATCACGATGCTACGGATGCCGGCCCGCGCGAGCCGTTCGATCTGCCATACGATCAGCGGCTTGCCGCCCACTTCGAGCAAGGGCTTCGGGCACGCGTCGGTCAACGGACGCATGCGCTCGCCGCGGCCCGCGGCGAAAATCATCGCTTTCTTTACGGACATCGTCATCGGTCAGAAGGTGTAGCCGATTTCCTGCGCGCGGCCGTCGAGGTCGTCGAGCAGTTTCGCGAACCCGCGCAGCGGCGTGTAACGCTCCGCCACCTTGCGTGCATAGCCGATGAAGCGCGGCAGGTCGTTCATGTAATGCGCCTTGCCGTCGCGGTAGTTGATGCGGCAGAACAGGCCGAGCACCTTGATGTGCCGCTGCAGCCCCATCCATTCGAGCTGGCGGTAGAACTCGCCGAAATCGGCATCGACCGGCAGGCCGGCTTTTTTGGCGCGCTCCCAGTAGTACGCGAAGCAGTCGAGCTCGAACTCCTCGTCCCAACTGAGGAACGCGTCGCGCAGCAGCGACACGACGTCGTACGTGATCGGCCCGTACACCGCGTCCTGGAAGTCGAGCACGCCTGGGTTCGGCTCGGCGATCATCAGATTGCGCGGCATGAAATCGCGCAGCATGAAGCTTTGCGGCTGCGCGCGCGCGCTCGCGATCAGCAGCGCGAACGTTCGATCGAGCAGCGCGCGCGTGGCGGCATCGACCTCGCGGCCAAGGTGCCGGCCGATGAACCACTCGGGCATCAGCTCCATCTCGCGGTGCAGGAACGCTTCGTCGAACGGCGGCAGCACGTCTTCGCGCGAGCTGAGCTGCCAGCGGATCAGCGCGTCGAGCGCGTCGCGCATCAGCGCGCGAGCCGCGCGCGTGTCGCCCGCGGCCTGCGCGTCGGTCAGCGCGCCCAGATACGACGCGGTGCCGAGATCGGTGACGAGCATGAAGCCCGCGTCGAAGTCGACCTCGAGCACGCGCGGCACGTGCACGCCGGCGGCGGCGAGCAATTGCGCGATCTGTACGAATTCGCGGCATTTTTCGGGCGGCGGCGCGTCGACGGCGATCAGCGTGGCCGCGCCGTTGCCTTGCGCCGCCTTACCGGCGAGCCGGAAATAACGGCGGAAACTGGCGTCGGACGAGGCCGGAACGAGGGTGTCGGGCTCGAGCGCATGGCGCGCCGCGTGGCTTCGCAGCCAGGCCTTGAGCAGGGAGAGACGGGTGTCGGTGAAATCTTGGGTGGAAGGCAGCGTCATGAAAAGCGGCGGCAAATTCTTGGGGGCAACGTCTTGCCATATAATACCCCACGACTTTTTTGACGCGACTCACACGCCAGCTTTCGCGTGCTCCGTTTCACCGCCCGCCTTATCACTCGGCAAATTGGGAATCCAGACGTGCAGCCGACTCTAACGGTCGCGGTGTGCAGGCGGTGGATCGTGACGACGGAAGCTTGCGCACGGGTCGACTCGCCAAACGATACATGCCGCCCAGACAGCTTTCCGATACCACTCCTTCCTGTGCAGTAGTGCCGCGCAAAAGGCGGCTCGTCGCGGCGCTGATCGCCGTTCCGGGCCTGATGCCCGCGCTTGCGCACGCCCAGCTGGTGGGGGAAGCTGCGCAACCGCAGGCGGTCTACCCGCCGTGGGGCATGCAGCTTGCGCCGCAGCTCGAGGATCATCCGTTGCAAACGGGCCAGCGGCCGGCCACCTTCGTGCTCGGCGACCACGCGAGCGGCACGATCGACCAGGATCTGGCCGCCAAGGGCTCGGCGGAAGTGCGGCACAACACGTCCGTGATCAAGGCCGACGCCCTGCACTACGATCAGGACACGGACATGGCCGATGCGTACGGCAATGTCCACGTGATCAATACCGGCAATACCTTCATCGGACCCGAAGCGCATCTGCGCGTCGATTCGACCGAAGGCTTCATGACCGCGCCGAAATACCACTTCACGCTGACGGGCGGCTCGGGCAGCGCGCAGCGCGTCGACCTGCTCGACGCGGAGCGCTCCGTGTTCACGAAGGGCACCTACACGGCGTGCGCGTGCACGGACAATCCGGCCTGGTACATCAAGGGCAGCGAGTTCGATTTCGACACCGGCGCCGACGAAGGCGTCGCCTACAACAGCGTGCTGTTCTTCCAGGGCGTGCCGGTGTTCGCGTCGCCGTGGCTGTCGTTCCCGCTGTCGGGCGATCGGCGCAGCGGCCTGTTGCCGCCCACGTTCTCGCTGAGCTCGACGAACGGTTTCGAGCTGTCGGTGCCGTATTACTTCAACATCGCGCCGAATCGCGATCTGACGGTCACGCCGCGTCTGATCTCGAAGCGCGGTGTGCAGTTGCAGAGCACGTTCCGCTATCTGTCGCCGACGTATTCCGGGTCGATCACCGGTGAATTTCTGCCCGACGATCGCCTGACGAAGACCAACCGCTACGCGCTGTACATCCAGCACAACCAGAATTTCGGTAACGGCTTCGGCGGCTACATCTATTACAACAAGGTTTCGGACAACACCTATCCGGAAGACCTGTCGTCGTCGGTCAACCAGTTCATGAACGGCACCCAGCTCCTGTATCAGCAGGAAGCCGGGTTGACCTACAACAACGGACCGTGGTCCGTGCTCGCGCGCGAGCAGCACTGGCAGACGCTGGAGCCGTCGGTCGCGCCGTACGGCCGCCAGCCGCAGTTGAACGTCAAGTACGCGAAGTACAACATCGGCGGCTTCGATTTCGGCGCCGAAGCCGACTACACGAACTTCCGCATCACCACCGCGGATCTGAGCGAAGGCCAGCGGGTGCTGTTCAACCCGTACCTGTCGTATTCGGTGGTGGGGCCGGGCTACTTCGTCACGCCGAAGGTGCAGTGGCACTTTGCGTCGTACAACCTGAACAACATCGGCACCGATCTGGCGAACGTGCCGGGAGCGCAGAAGAATTTCACCGAGTCGATTCCGACCTTCACGTTCGACACGGGACTGACGTTCGAGCGCTCGGTGCGCATTTTCGGCGCGGACTATATCCAGACGCTGGAGCCGCGCCTGTACTACGTGTACACGCCGTACCGCAATCAGAACAACGCGCCGCTGTTCGATACCGCCGAATCCGACTTCGGTCTCGCGGAAATCTTCACGCCGAATACGTTCGTCGGTAACGACCGGATCGCCGACGCGAACCGCCTGACCGCCGGTCTCACCACGCGCTTCATCAACCCGTCCACCGGCGACGAGCGCGCGCGCTTCGTGATCGCGCAGCAGTATTACTTCCGGGATCAGCGCGTTACGCTGACGCCGACCCAGACCAGTACCCAGGCCACGCACTCGGACCTGATCGCGGGAGCGTCGATCAAGCTGGGCGCCGGTTTCGCTTCGGAAACGGCGTTCCAATATAATGCGGACAATAACCAGCTCACGAAGACGAGTGTCGGCTTCGGGTTCAGTCCGGCGAGCGGCAAGGTCGTCAACGTCGCGTACCGCTACACGCGCGCCAACACCACGCTCGACAACCAGCCGATCAATCAGGTGCTGATTTCGGGCCAATGGCCGCTGACGCACCGGATGTACGGTGTCGGCCGGTTCAACTACGATCTGGGTGGCCACCGTGTCGTCGACGGCCTGGTCGGCCTGCAATACGACGCGGACTGCTGGACGCTCGGCGCCGGCATCCAGCGCTACGCGAACGGCCTGAACTCGTCGGGACAGAATCAGTCGAGCACACGGTTTCTGGCGCAGTTGACGTTCAAGGGCTTGTCGAGCGTCGACAACGGGCTGATGACCGCGTTCCGCAGCAGTGTGGCCGGCTACATGCCGTTGCCGCCACCGCCACCGCCGGAGTCGCGGTTCACCAACTACGAATGACGGTCGCCCGGTCATTCACGGCTTGCGAAAAGACGGGCGAAGCGCCCGACATCATTGGAGTATCTGTGGCAATCATGAAACAGCTTCGCTTGGCAATACTCGCGGCGGGTCTCGTCGCCGCAGCGTCCTTCGTTCCAGTCGCGTCGGTACAGGCGCAGGCATTGGCCGGCAATAGCGGCCAGACGGTGGACACCATCGCCGCAGTGGTCAACAACGGTGTCATCACGCAGCGCGAGCTCGACGAGCGGGTCGGTCTGATCGCGCACCGGCTGAACCAGCAGAACGCCCCGGTGCCGCCGACGGACCAGTTGCGCCAGCAGGTGCTCACGCAGATGGTGCTCGAGCGCATCCAGCTGCAGAAGGCCAAGGAAGACGGCATCACCATCGACGACGCGGCCGTGCAGCGCACGCTCGAGCGTCTCGCGCAGGCGAACAACATGTCGCTCGCCATGTACCGCGCGCGCATCGAGGCGCAAGGCGTGCCCTGGACCACTTTCACGAGCGACGCGCGCACGGAGCTGACGCTGTCGCGTCTGCGCGAGAAGGAAGTGGACAGCAAGATCACGGTGACGGACGCCGAGGTCGCGAACTATATCGCCAGCCAGCGCGGCCCGGGCGCCGGCCAGACGAACGACCTGCACGTCCAGCACATTTTCGTGAAGGCGCCGCTGAACGCGTCCGAGACCGACATCGAGGCGGCGCAGAAGAAGGCCGGGGGTTTGCTCGCCGAAGCGAAGGGCGGCGCGAATTTCGAAAAGCTCGCGAAAGCCAATTCGCAGGCGCCGGACGCGTCGAAGAACGGCGGCGATCTCGGCTTCCTCGCGCCGTCGAAGCTGCCGCCCGAGTTCGTGAAGGCCGCGTCGGCACTGCGTCCGGGTGAGATCAATCCGGATCTGATCCGCACCAACGACGGCTTCGAGATCGTGCGTCTGGTCGAGCGCCGTGCCGGCCAGGGCACCAGCGCGGACGCGCCGAAGCTCGTGCAGACGCACGTGCGCCATATTCTGCTGCGCGTCGGCGACGGTCTGTCCGAACCGCAGGCACGCCAGAAGCTGCTCGACATCCGCAACCAGATCGCCGCCGGCGGCGACTTCGCGAAGTTCGCGCGCACCTACTCGCAGGACGGCTCGGCGTCGCAAGGCGGTGACCTCGGCTGGGTCAGCCCGGGCGAGACGGTGCCCGAGTTCGAGCGCGCAATGAACTCGCTGCAGGACGGTCAGATCAGCGAACCGGTGCGCAGCGAATACGGCTACCACCTGATTCAGGTGCTCGGCCGCCGCGATGCGCAAGGCTCGATTGCGCAGCAGATGGATCTCGCGCGTCAGGCCATCGGCCAGCGCAAGGCGGAACAGGCGTATGCCGACTGGTTGCGCGAGCTGCGCGATACCGCGTACGTCGAAGTGAAGCCGGCCACGGCGAACGTGCAATAACAGAGCCAATGCGATGACGAGCGCTGCCCAGCCCACCCACCGCCCGCTGCAGATCGCGATCACGACCGGCGAGCCCGCCGGCGTCGGTCCCGAGCTGACCGCGCAGGCGCTGGCCGGCGCGGCGGCGCACTGGCCTCAGGCGCAGTTCACCGTGCTCGGTGATGCGCAACTGCTCGCTGAGCGCGCGCGCGCGGTCGGCGTCGATTGGGCGGCGCTGCTCGCGCCAGGCCCGCGCGTGCGGCTCGAACATCACTCGCTTGGCGCACCAGCGCAGGCAGGCGAGCTCGACGCCGCGAACGGCCGCTATGTGCTCGATCTGCTCGATGCGGCGATCGACGGCGCGGTGGCCGGCAGGTTCGACGCGATCGTCACCGCGCCGCTGCAAAAAAGCACGATCAACGACGCCGGTGTGCCGTTTACCGGCCACACCGAATATCTGGCCGAGCGCACCCATACGCCGCGCGTCGTGATGATGCTTGCGGGCACCGGCAAGCGGCCGCTGCGCGTCGCGCTTGCGACCACGCATCTGCCGTTGAAGGACGTGTCGGCGGCTTTGACGATCGAAAGCCTCGTCGCGACGCTGCGCATCATCGATCACGACCTGCGTCACCACTTCGGCTTGCCCGCGCCGCGCATCCTCGTGACGGGGCTCAATCCGCACGCTGGCGAAAACGGCTATCTGGGCCGCGAGGAAATCGACGTGATCACGCCGGCGTTGCGGCAGGTGAACGGCGAGGGCGTCGACGCGCGCGGTCCGTATCCGGCCGACACGCTGTTTCAGCCGCGTTATCTCGACGAAGCCGACTGCGTGCTCGCGATGTTCCACGACCAGGGCCTGCCGGTGCTGAAATTCGCGACGTTCGGCGAAGGGATCAACGTGACGCTCGGCCTGCCGATCATCCGCACGTCGGTCGATCACGGCACCGCGCTCGATCTGGCCGGCACCGGCCGCGCCGACGCGGGTAGCCTGATGGCCGCGATCGACACGGCGGTGTCGATGGCGCAGCATCGTCGCGCGGGCTGAGGCGCGGGTAGCGTGGGCGGTCGCGGTGCTCGTGACGCGCCGCGTGGCGTCGTGTTTCCACCGTGACGTCTTTCATTCTCAAGCAGTTTTCTTTCTAGCGTTTCTCCGATGTCCACCAGCAGACAGCAAGGCCGGCACCAGGGCCATCTCGCGCGCAAGCGTTTCGGTCAGAACTTCCTGGTCGACATGGGCGTGATCGATTCGATCGTCGACGTGATCCGGCCGCAGCGCGGCGAGCGCATGGTCGAGATCGGGCCGGGCCTCGGCGCGCTGACCGAGCCGCTGATCGAGCGGCTCGCGACGCCCGACACGCCGCTGCACGCGGTCGAACTCGACCGCGATCTGATCGGCCGTCTGAAGACGAAGTTCGGCAACCTGCTCGAACTGCACGCGGGCGACGCGCTCGAATTCGACTTCGGCTCGCTCGCGGCACCGGGCGACAAGGCGTCGCTGCGCATCGTCGGCAATCTGCCGTACAACATTTCGAGCCCGCTGCTGTTTCATCTGGCGACGTTCGCGGAGCGCGTGATCGACCAGCACTTCATGCTGCAGAACGAGGTGGTCGAGCGGATGGTGGCGGAGCCGGGCACGAAGGCGTTCAGTCGCCTGTCGGTGATGCTGCAGTACCGCTACGTGATCGACAAGCAGCTCGATGTGCCGCCCGAGTCGTTCCAGCCGCCGCCGAAGGTCGATTCGGCGATCGTGCGGATGATTCCGTACGAGCGGCACGAACTGCCGGTGGTCGACGAACGCGTGCTCGGCGGGGTGGTGACGGCGGCGTTCTCGCAGCGTCGCAAGATGTTGCGCAACACGCTTGCCGCGCTGCGCGACACCGTCGATTTCGACGCGCTCGGCTTCGATCTGCAACGCCGCGCGGAGGACGTGCCGGTCGCCGAATACGTGAGTGTGGCGCAGGCGGTGGCGGCGCGCTCGGCCGCTGCGCCGGAATAGACCGCTTACCGTTTCGCCGGCGCGTTGACGAGCGCGATGCCGGTCAGCACCAGCAGCGCGGCGATCAGAAAGCGCGCGCTGAACGACTCGCCGAGCAGCAGCACGCCGAAAGTGACGCCGAACAGCGGCGTCAGAAACGAAAACACCGACAGCCTCGACGCGATGTAACGCGTCAACAGCCAGAACCACAACAGATAGCTGACGAACGCGACGATCACGGCTTGATACGCGAGGCTCGCGAGCGCGAGCGGCGTCACGCTTTCCACGCGCACCTCGCCGAGCCCCAGCGCCAGCGCGAGCAGCACCACCGCCGACACAGTCAGCTGATAGAACAGCGTCTTGCTCGCGCTCGTCCGCGCGAGCCGCGAGCCGCGCACGATCACCGTGGTCGCGGCCCACGCGATGCCGCCGAGCACGCCGAGCGCATCGCCGGCCGCGCCCGCGAGCGTCGAGCCGTGGGCCGCGCTTGCAGCCGTGCCCGCGTCCGGGTGCAGGAAGCCGTCCGCGAACGCGAGCGCCATCCCCGCGAACGCGACGACAATGCCGAGCCACTGGATGCGCCGCATGCGTTCGCCATCGACGAACCAGTGCAGGCCGAGTGCCGTGAAACACGGCGCCGTGTACAGAAAGACCGCCATGCGCGACGCGCTCGTCAGCGTCAGGCCGAGAAAGATGCAGACGAACTCGGCCGCGAACAGCACGCCCGCGAGCAGGCCCGCGCCGAGCGTGCCGTCATCGCGAAAGAGCGGCGTGCCGCGCGAGCGTGCCCATGCCCACACGAGCAGCGCCGCGATCGTCGAGCGCAGTCCTGCCTGAAAGACCGGCGGCACCGCTGCATTGGTGGTCTTGATCGCGACTTGCTGCAGCCCCCAGATTGCGCACAGGCCGATCATCAACAGGATCGCGAAGCTATCCGGGGCGCGGCGCGCGGGCAGGGCGGTGGTCGTGCTCATGGCGGTGTGGTGAAGAGGTGGAGAGTGCACGGCGAGCCGGTCGGTCCGGTGCGCGGCGAAAACGCCGAGCGTCAGTCGTCGGCGTTTTTGATGGTGTCGGCACGAAGCAAGATTGCCGGGCGAATTCGCCCGGCGTCAATTCGCCGGGTGCAACGTGAAGCCGGGCTGTGTTTTCATCGTTCTGGCTGACAGCGCGACTCGTGCCCGCCACCGGACGTCAGTCGACTCGCCCCTTCTTCTGTATCAGCTCGATCTTGTACCCGTCCGGATCGGCGACGAAGGCGATGACAGTCGTGCCGTGTTTCATGGGCCCAGCTTCGCGTGTAACGACACCGCCGCGTTTCTTCACTTCTTCGCATGCCGCATAGGCGTCGTCGACTTCGAGGGCGATGTGACCGTAGCCGGTTCCGAGGTCGTACTTGCTCGTGTCCCAGTTGTACGTCAGTTCGATCGCCGCGCCTTCGGATTCGTCCTCGTAACCGACGAATGCGAGGGTGAACTTCCCGTCCGGGTAGTCGTTCTTTCGAAGCAGGCGCATTCCTAGAACTTCGGTGTAGAACCGGATCGATGCGTCCAGATCACCGACTCGAAGCATCGTATGCAAGATTCGCATGAGGACTCCTTTGATAGTTTGTGGATAAATGCGTCGACCTGCGGCAATTGTAAATGATTGCCGTATAGCTTGAGCCCGCAGCCGCGCCGCCTGCCCGGCGCACTGCGGACTCGATGCGCATCGTGGAATTCGACCGGATCTATTTGAACAAAAAAGTATGGGCAATAAGGGTTTGTGTGCGGTTGCCGGTTTGATATTAGTGCCCAACACTCAGCATCAATCCGGTTTGTCAGATAGCAGTCTGATATATCGGACAATCGATGCGTGACCCGGCGATTCGTTGAGCGTGCAGACAGGCGCTGAAGCCGATTCGTCCGCTCCGGACCACTCTTCTCCGCTTAGGACCCTGCCATGAAGCTTGCCAAACGAGGCGCCCAAGCCGCCTTTCTGTTCGCTGTTGCTGGATTGCTCGCCATCACCGGCTGCACCAAGGTTGCCACGCCAGGGCAGAGCGCAGCGGCATCCCCCTCGACGCTTCAGGCCGTGCTGCAGCGAGGCACGCTGCGCGTCGGCGACTGCCTGACGTTCGCGCCGTTCGGGTTCTATAACAAGGACGGCCAACCAGATGGCTATGACGTGGACCTCGCGAAGGAACTCGCGAAGCAGATGGGCGTGAAGCTCGAGGTCGTGAATACGACGAGCGCGAACCGGATTCCGAATCTGCAGACCAGCAAAGTGGATGTCGTGTTCTGCAACTTCACGCGTAATCTGGAGCGCGCGAAGGTAATCGAATTCACGACCCCCTACGTGGTTGCCAGCGAAGCACTGCTGGTCAGAAAAAATAGTGGCGTTCAGTCGATCAAGGACATGGGCGGTCGCACGATTGCGACGGTCAAGGGCTCGACCAATGGCGACGAAGTGCGCTCGCTGAATATCCCGATCAAGATCCAGGAATACGACAGCTCGCAGGCCGCGATTCTTGCTGTCAAGCAGGGGCAGGCCGACGCGATGATCGAGGACAACAACTTTCTCGCGTATCAGGCCAAGCTCGATCCTGAACTTGCCGTCACGAACGAAGCGCTGGTCCCGCTCGAATACAACGCGTTCGGTGTCAAGGCCGGCGATCAGGAATGGCTCAACTACCTGAATCTGTTCCTCTTCAACGTCAATGCGTCGAAGCTCAACGCGCAGCTCTACAACAAGTGGTTCGGCACCGATCCGCGCTATCCGCTCAATCCGCAGTTTTGAGGAGCGGGAGATGCCGATATCGATTGAAACCCGAACGATGCGGAGGGTGAGATGAGTTACGAGTGGCTCACTCTGTGGGGCTACGTGCCCGAGTTTTTGAGCGCGAGCTGGCTGACGTTGCAAGTGACCGTGCTGGCATTCGTACTGGCGCTAGTCCTCGGCTTGTTGACCGCGCTTGCCAGCGTTTCTGCGCTCGCGCCATTTCGGTTGATTGCTCGCGGCTACGTTGAAATCATCCGCAACACGCCTGTTCTCCTGCAGATTTTCATCGTTTTCTTCGGTCTGCCGTCGGCGGGTATTTCGCTCGACGCATACTGGGCGGGCGTCATTGCGCTCGGCGTCAACGTCGGTGCTTATCTATCGGAAGTGTTCCGCGCCGGCATACAGTCGGTGCCGCGCGGCCAACTCGAGGCCGCCGGCATTCTCGGTCTCGAACGCGCGCAGATATTCGTCGAGGTCGTGCTACCGCAGGCGACGCGCGCGGTCTATCCGGCCATCGTCAACTACCTGATCCAGTTGCTGCTCGGTACGTCGCTGCTGTCCGCCATCGCGTTGCCGGAGTTGACCGGCACTGCGACCGTGATCAACTCGCGGACGCTTCTCTATCTTCAGACGTTCAGCGTGACGCTCGTCGCGTATCTCGTGCTCAGTAACGTACTGTCCTGGCTTGCGGGCCAGCTCGGAGCGCGGATCTTTCATCCTCCCCTCGTCATGCCGGCGCGCACCGGTTTCGGGACCGGCTTTATGCGCCGGACGAAACGGGCCTGATTCCCGGATTGGAGTTGGATCATGTCAGTCGAATTGCTGAAAACCAGTTTCTCCATCCTGCTGCAGGGTCTGGTGACGACGCTGTTGCTTTCCATTGCGTCAATCGTGGGCAGCACGCTGATCGGCCTGTTCGCCGCGGTCTTGCGGTCGTTCGGACCGTGGGGCACAGCCCGCCTTGCCAGACTCTATACGGAGCTGTTTCGCGGCACGCCGGTACTCATCACGCTGATGTTCATCTATTTCGGCGTGTCGTACTTCGGTTACGCGATCGACGTCTTCGCAGCCGGCGTCATCGGCTTGAGCGTCTATCAGGGCGCTTACATCGCCGAAATCTTCCGCTCGGGGATCGAGGCGGTACCCAAAGGTCAATGGGAGGTATCTCAGATCCTCGGCCTCACGCGGGCTCAGTCGTTCTCGTTCGTCGTGCTGCCTCAGACGGGAAAGATCGTGTTGCCGCCTCTCGTCGGTCAGTATCTGTCGCTCATCAAGGACACGTCGATCGT
The DNA here is from genome assembly GCF_014397645.1 of Paraburkholderia sp. 31.1. Lineage (NCBI taxonomy): Bacteria > Pseudomonadati > Pseudomonadota > Betaproteobacteria > Burkholderiales > Burkholderiaceae > Paraburkholderia > Paraburkholderia sp. 31.1. The sequence continues at coordinate 157,821 of NZ_VZQN01000010.1, read as the reverse complement.
CAGCATGATCGGAATGTCCGAGTTGATGCATGGTGGCCAGGCCATCGTCGACCGGGTCGGAAAGCCCGTGGAAATCTACGGACTCGTCGCCCTCATTTACTTCGCCGTGTGCTTCCCGCTCTCGCAATGGGTGCGCCACCATGACCGCAGGAGATTGTCGTGAGTAACCAAAGCCAAACCAGACCCATCATTTCACTGACGGGCGTCAGCAAAGCATTCGGTTCGACTCGGGTGTTGAACGAAATCAATCTCGAGGTTCGCTCGGGCGAAGTGCTGGTGCTCATTGGCGCGTCCGGCTCGGGTAAGAGCACGGTCTTGCGAATCATGGCGGGATTGGAGACCACCGATTCCGGCGAGGTGTGGGTCAACGATGTGCCCATGCATGATCCGCGCCGAGCGCGAGAGATTCGTGGCCATGTCGGCATGGTCTTCCAGCAGTTCAATCTGTTTCCCCACAAGACCGCGCTCGGCAATGTCACGCTCGCGCTTATCAAGGCACGCCGCATGAGTCCGGACGACGCGCGCAAGCGCGCCATGGACACACTCGACCGTGTCGGGCTCGCGGACCGCGCGGCACACTATCCAAGCCAGTTGTCGGGCGGTCAGCAGCAACGCGTGGCGATTGCGCGAGCGCTCGCGGTCGAGCCCGGCATCATGTTCTTCGACGAGGCGACGTCCGCGCTGGATCCGGAGCTGGTCGGCGAGGTCACCGAGGTGATGCGTGGACTCGCGCGCGACGGCATGACGATGGTCGTCGTCACGCATGAAATGGGCTTTGCCCGCAAGACCGCCGACCGCGTGGTCTTCATGGACAAGGGCGTCATCGCCGAGCAGGGCGATCCGGAACAGATCTTCGTCAATCCCGCGAACGAACGCACGCGGCAGTTTCTGCACAGAGTCCTCGACCATTGATCTGTCGTGGCCTGAAAGTCGCTTTCGCGGGTCTGCCGCGCGATAAACTCACGTCGCTTGAAAGACAACCGGTCGGATGAACGCTTTACGGAGTGAACGCATGGCTGTAACCGAATCGTCTCGGGCGAGAGGCGTGGATCGCGTCATCGCGATGTTCCGGCAATTGCACGTCGCCCAACGCCCGCTGACCATGCGCGAATTAATCGAGGCGACCGGCGCGCCGCGTTCGAGCATTTATGAGCTGGTCGCGATTCTCGCGGAAGTGGGCTGGCTCGAGACGGCCGCGGATGGGAGCGTGTTCTTCGGGCGCGAGATGCACTACTACGGGTCCGACTATGCAACGCACAACGATCTGATTAGCCGCGCGCATCAATCCATTCTGGCATTGGTACGGAAGTACGACGAGACCACGCAGCTGTGCATGCTGGAAGGCAACAAGTACACGGTCGTGTTATCCGAGAACAGTGCCCGGCCATTCAACATCAGTTCGGACATCGGCGTGAGAGTGCCGATTCCGTGGACCGCCACGGGACGTCTGCTGCTAGGTCACCTGAATGCCGGCGAGATTCGCGCGCTCATTCCGGCCGAAGATTTCATTCTCGACAACGGGGTGAATATCGAGTTCGACGAATTCCTGAACGACGTGCAGGCCGCAAAAGAACGAGGCTACTGCTGCACCGAAGGACTCTCGAATGCGTTCAGGCTTTGTATGGCAGCGCCGATTCGCGACCGTGCGGGACTGCCGATTGCGGCGCTGTGTTTCATGACCGGCCGCGACACGAGCCCGGACAGGCGCGGCGTGATGCTCGACGATCTGTTGCAGTCCGCGAAAGCGCTCTCGCATAGATAGCGCCCGGCCTCAAAGCGTCGGCAACAGCTCAGGCGGATGCGACTTCAGTGTCTGCCGCGCCTCGCGAAATTCCGGAAAAATCGATTCGACCGTCTGCCAGAAGCGTGGACTGTGATTCATCTCGCGCAGATGCGACAGTTCGTGCGCGACGACGTAGTCGATGATCGACAGCGGAAAGTGGATGAGCCGCCAGTTCAGGCGGATTTTGCCGTCGCTCGAACAACTGCCCCAGCGCGTCGCCGCCGAAGACAAGGCATACGCGCGATAGTTGACGCCCAGCTTCTGCGCGTAGATCGCCAGACGCTCGCCGAACAGCCGCTTCGCTTCTCCTTGCAGCCAGCCCTGCACGCGATCCTTGATCTGCTGCGGGTCGGCTTGCAACGGCAGCGGCAATTGCAGCGCGCCGTGCTCGGCGCTGAACGCGAGCATGCCTTGCGGCGCGCCGAGCGTCACGCGCACCGGCTGACCGAGGTAGGGCACTTCGGCGCCGTCTTGCCAGTCGATCTTCGGCAATGCACGCTGCTCGACGCGCGTTTGCCATTCGATCAGCTTCGTAAAAATCCAACGCTGTTTTTCGGTGATCGCGGTTTCGATATCGGCGAGCGTGACCCAGCGCGGCGCGGTGATCGTGAGGCCGGTGCTGTCGATCGCAAAGCCGATCGAGCGGCGCGCGGAACGCTTGAGCGCGTAATGCAGCGTGCGTGAACCGATGGCGAGACTGCGCAGCTTGCTGCCGTCCGGCGCGAGCGGCGCGACGGGCGGCCGGGCCGGTGCTGAGCCCAATGAACCCGGCGCGGAAGGTGAAGGAGACGACGACGTCGACCCCGGCTCGGCGAAGAGCGGGAGATCGAGCTGCCGGTTTTCGAGCGCCGCGGCGGGCTGCGGCGTAGGAGACTTCTGCATCGGCTTCGCTTCGCGCAATACGCCTTCGGAGTTCGAGGGCGTGGCGCGTCAGATGGGCGCGGCGGCGGAATCGTTAGCCGCCGCGCTGTAGGCAGTCGGATCGATGCGGCGCATCTCGGCTTCGATCCACTGCTCGACGCGCGTGTTCACTTCGTCGGGCGTGAGCCCCGTCGTGTCGATCGGCTTGCCAATCGACACCGTGACTATACCCGGATATTTAAGAAACGAGTTGCGCGGCCACACGCGGCCCGCGTTGTGCGCGATCGGCACGACGGGGGCACCGCTCGCGATCGCGAAGCGCGCGCCGCCGGTCTTGTACTTGCCCTGCTTGCCGGTCGGCGTGCGCGTGCCTTCCGGAAACATGATGACCCATGCGCCTTCGGCCATGCGGGCCTTGCCCTGGTTCGTGACCGATACGAACGCGTATTTGCCTTCCTTGCGGTTGATGTGAACCATCTTCAGCATGCCGAGCGCCCAGCCGAAGAACGGCACATACAAGAGCTCGCGCTTGAACACGTAGCACAGCGGGCGCGGCATGATCGCCGGAAACGCGAGCGTTTCCCACGCCGACTGATGCTTCGACAGCAGCACGGCCGGGCCGTTGGGCAGGTTCTCGAAACCTTCGATGCGGTAGCGGATGCCGTTCAGGTAGCGCACCGTCCACAGCGTCAGACGACACCAGCCGGCCGCCATCCAGTAGCGGTTTTCCGCGCGCAGGAACGGAAACGCGATGAAGCACGCGGTCGCGTACGGCACCGTGAACACAACGAAATAAATCAGCAGCAGCAGGGAACGGATAAAGCGCATCGGCGTGGTCGGTGGGGGGTGGGAGCGCGGTGCGCGCGTTTATTCCTGAGCGTCGGCGAGAAAGTCGAGCGCGAACGCGCGCAGGTCGTCGTGCACGATCGTGCCTTCGGGCAAGCCGCCCGCGGCGAGGGTCTTGCGGCCCTTGCCGGTCAGCACCAGATGCACCGGGTGACCGAGTGCAGCGCCCGCCTGCAGATCGCGCAGAGAATCGCCGACCGTCGGCGTATGCGCCGGATCGACCTCGAATCGCTCGGTGATCATCTTCAGCATGCCGGGCTTCGGCTTGCGGCATTCGCAGTGATCTTCCTCCGTGTGCGGGCAGAAGAACACCGCTTCGATGCGCGCGCCGACCGCTGCCGCCATCCGGTGCATCTTCAGATGCATCGCGTTCAACGCATCCATGTCGAACAGACCGCGGCCGATGCCCGACTGGTTCGTCGCGACTGCGACGCGATAGCCGGCGTGGTTCAGGCGTGCGATCGCTTCCAGCGAGCCGGGCAGCGCGACCCATTCGTCCGGCGACTTGATGAACGCGTCGGAGTCGACGTTGATCACACCGTCGCGGTCGAGGATCACCACTTTCTTGATCGGCATGGCGCGGTGCTCAGGCGGCGAGTCGGGAAATATCGGCGACGCAGTTCATCTGCTGATGCAGCGCGCCGAGCAGAGCCAGACGGTTCGCGCGCAACGCGGGGTCTTCGGCGTTGACCATCACGTCGTTGAAGAACGTGTCCACCGGTTCGCGCAGCGCGGCCAGCGCCGTCAGCGCGCCGGTGTAGTCGCGCACGGCCAGTTGCGATTGCACGCGCGGCGTGACCTGTTCGAGCTGCGCGTTGAGCGCCTTCTCCGCTGCCTCGGTGAGCAAGCTGGGCTGCACGCTGCCGTTCGTCACGCCTTCCGACTTCTTCAGGATGTTCGAGATACGCTTGTTGGCCGCCGCGAGCGACGCCGCTTCGGCCAGTGACGCGAATTCGCGCACCGCGTCGAGGCGCGCGACGAGGTCGTCGAGCCGCGTCGGGTTCAGCGCGAGCACCGCGTCGATTTCGCCGGCCGCGTAGCCGCGTTCGCGCAGCAGGCCGCGCAGGCGGTCCATGCTGAACTCGTAGATCGCGTCGGTCGAATCGGCGACGTTCGGCACGCCGGCGAATTGCGCATAAGCGATGCGCAGCAGCTCGACGAAGTCGACGTTCAACTGTTTCTCGACCAGAATGCGCAGCACGCCGAGCGCATGACGGCGCAGCGCGAACGGGTCTTTCTCGCCGGTGGGCTGCAGGCCGATGCCCCAGATGCCGACCAGCGTTTCGAGCTTGTCGGCGAGCGCGACGACGGTGCCGGTCGCGGTGGTGGGCAAGGCGTCGCCCGAGAAGCGCGGCTGGTAGTGTTCCGAGCATGCGAGCGCGACTTCTTCCGGCTCGCCGTCGTGGCGCGCGTAGTACGTGCCCATCGTGCCTTGCAGCTCGGGGAATTCGCCGACCATGTCGGTGATCAGGTCGGCTTTCGCGAGGCGCGCGGCGCGCGTCGCGAGCGCGACGTTGGCGCCGGTCAGTGCGGCGATCGCGCCGGCCAGCCCTTCGAGCCGCTCCACGCGTTGCAGCGCCGAGCCGAGCTTGTTGTGATAAACGACGTTCGCGAACAGTGGCACGCGATCCGCGAGCGGCTTCTTCTTGTCTTGCGTGAAGAAGAACTTCGCATCGGCGAGACGCGGACGCACCACGCGCTCATTGCCTTCGACGATCTCGACCGGCGTCGCCGTCTCGATGTTCGACACGATCAGGAAGCGCGAGCGCAGCTTGCCGTTCGCATCGGTCAGCGCGAAGTACTTCTGGTTCGTCTGCATCGTCAGGATCAGGCATTCCTGCGGCACTTGCAGGAATTCGTCCTCGAAGCGGCACTCATAGACGACCGGCCATTCGACCAGCGACGTCACTTCGTCGAGCAGCGCTTCGGGCATCACGACCTTGTCGTCACCGGCTTGCGCGAGCAGTTGCGAGCGGATCGCTTCCTTGCGCTTCGCGAAGCTCGCGATCACGCGGCCTCTGTGTTCGAGCGTTTCGGCATACGACTGCGCGTGCTGGATCTGCACGAAGCCTTCGGACAGGAAGCGGTGGCCGAGCGTGGTGTCGTCGGCGTCGATGCCGAGCACGCTGACCGGCACGACCTCTTCGCCGTGCAGCGTGGTCAGTCGATGCACCGGGCGCACGAACTGCACGCTCGAACCGTCCGGGCGCTGATACGTCATCGGCTTTGCGATCGGCAGCTTCGCGAGCGTTTCGTCGAGCGCGCCTTGCAGGCCGTCGGCGAGCGTCGCGCCCGGCGCCGCGTAGCGCAGGAAGAACGCTTCGGCTTTACCGTCCTGGGCGCGTTCGAGATCGTTCACCGTGAAGTCGGGGAAGCCGAGCGCGGCGAGTTTCTTCGCGAGCGGCGCGGTGGGCTGGCCGTCTTTATCGAGCGCGACGGAAACCGGCAGCACTTTTTCGCGCACGTGTTTTTCCGGCGCGAGCGCGCGCACGTTGTGAATCGTCACCGCGAGACGACGCGGCGTGGCAAAGCGTTCGAACGACGGCTCGCCGTCGATCAGGTCGCGCGCCGCGAGGCGCTGCGCAATACCTTCGGCGAAGGCGTCGCCGAGACGGGCGAGCGCCTTCGGCGGCAGTTCTTCGGTCAGCAGCTCGACGAGCAGGGTAGCGTGTTGAGATTGAGTCATTGGTTGAAGTTCTCGTCAGTCCTGGTCGATCTTGCGTTCGACTTTCAGCGGCGGCGCCCACGCGGGCATCGCGGCTTCCTGCTCGTCGGTGGTGAGGCCGGGCACGCCGTGCACCGGATTGCCGAGCATCGGGAAGCCGAGCTTTTCGCGCGAGTCGTAGTAGGCCTGCGCGACCAGACGCGACAGCGCGCGAATCCGGCCGATGTACGCCGCGCGTTCCGTGACCGAAATCGCGCCGCGCGCGTCGAGCAGGTTGAACGTGTGGCCGGCCTTCAGCACGAGCTCATAGGCGGGCAGCGCGATCTGTGCATCGATCATGCGCTTCGCTTCCGCTTCGTAGCTGTTGAAGAAAGTGAACAGCAGATCGACGTTCGCGTGCTCGAAGTTGTAGGTGGACTGCTCGACCTCGTTCTGGTGATACACGTCGCCGTAGGTCAGGCGGCGCAGTTCGGGGCCGTTCGGGCCTTGTTCTTCCCACTCGGTCCAGACGAGGTCGTAGACGTTCTCGACCTTCTGCAGATACATCGCGAGGCGCTCGAGTCCGTAGGTGATTTCGCCGAGCACCGGCTTGCAGTCGAGACCGCCGACCTGCTGGAAGTACGTGAACTGCGTCACTTCCATGCCGTTCAGCCACACTTCCCAGCCCAGCCCCCATGCGCCGAGCGTCGGGTTTTCCCAGTCGTCCTCGACGAAACGCACGTCGTTCTGCTTCAGGTCGAAGCCGAGCGCTTCGAGCGAGCCGAGGTACAGGTCGAGAATGTTTTCCGGCGCGGGCTTGAGCACCACCTGATACTGGTAGTAGTGCTGCAGACGGTTCGGGTTCTCGCCGTAGCGGCCATCTTTCGGGCGGCGCGACGGCTGCACGTAGGCGGCGCGCCACGGCTCGGGGCCGATCGCGCGCAGGAACGTATGGACGTGGGACGTGCCCGCGCCGACTTCCATGTCGATCGGCTGGAGCAACGCGCAGCCCTGCTTGTCCCAGTAGGACTGCAAGGTCAGGATGATTTGCTGAAACGTGAGCATGAAGTGCCTTTCGGGCATGGGGCCATGCCGCGCGCGCCTAAGCGCGCGAGGGGGTCGTGGAGCGAAGTGCTAAACCGGAGATTTTAACGGAAAGGAAGGGGGGCGGCCCGTTTTGCGGGGTCGGACGGGCCGCGATGCGGTTTTTGGGCGACAGGCGACGCGGCAAGGGCCGCGCGCACGTTCAGCTCGCCGCCAGCTCCGCCTTCGGCGAGAACGAATCGCTTTGCGCGATCGGCCAGTACGTCTCGAACAGGGTATAGCGATAGTTGCCGTTGAGCAGGTCGTTCGGTTCGAGATATTTGAGCAGATCCGACATCAGCCGCACCTCATGCGAGGACACGCGCCGCACGATGTGATGCGCGCGCAACTCAGCCGGATGCCGGAGCCCGGCGGCCTGGATGATTTCCTGCAACGCGTGCAGCGTGTTGTGGTGGAAGTTGAACACGCGATCGGCCTTGTCCGGCACTACCAGCGCGCGCTGGCGCACCGGGTCCTGGGTCGCGACGCCGGTCGGGCAGCGGCCGGTATGGCAGGTCTGCGCCTGGATGCAGCCGACCGCGAACATGAAGCCGCGCGCCGCGTTGACCCAGTCCGCGCCGATCGCGAGCGTCTTCGCGATATCGAACGCGGTGATCATCTTGCCGCTCGCGCCGATGCGGATGCGTTGCCGCAGACCGATGCCGACCAGCGTGTTGTGCACGAGCAGCAGCCCCTCCTGCAACGGCACGCCGACGTGATCGGTGAATTCGAGCGGTGCCGCGCCGGTGCCGCCTTCCGCGCCGTCCACGACGATGAAGTCCGGCAGAATGCCCGTTTCCAGCATCGCCTTCGCGATACCGAAGAATTCCCACGGATGCCCGATGCACAGCTTGAAGCCGGTCGGCTTGCCGCCCGACAGCGTGCGCAGCCGCTCGACGAATTCGAGCAGCTCGCGCGGCGTCGAGAACTCGGAGTGCGTCGCCGGCGAGATGCAGTCGCGGCCCATCGGCACGCCGCGCGTCTCGGCGATTTCGGGCGTGATCTTCGCGCCCGGCAGCACGCCGCCGTGACCGGGCTTCGCGCCTTGCGACAGCTTCACCTCGATCATCTTCACCTGCGGTTCGGCGGCCTGCTTCGCGAACTTCTCCGCGTTGAAGGTGCCGTCGTCGTTACGGCATCCAAAATAGCCGGACGCGATTTCCCAGATGATGTCGCCGCCATGTTCGCGATGATATTTCGACATCGAACCTTCGCCGGTGTCGTGCGCGAAGTTGCCTTTCTTCGCGCCGAGGTTCAGCGCCATGATCGCATTGGCCGATAGCGAGCCGAAGCTCATCGCCGACACGTTGAAGATCGACATCGAATACGGCTGCCCGCGATCGGGGCCGACGACGATGCGAAAGTCGTGACCGTCGAGCGTGGTCGGCGCGAGCGAGTGGCTGATCCATTCGTGCGCGACCGCCTTCACGTCGATCCGCGTGCCGTATGGGCGGCTGTCGACATCGTTCTTCGAGCGCTGATAGACGATGCTGCGTTGCGCGCGCGAGAACGGCTTCTCGTCGGTATCGTCTTCGACGAAATACTGACGGATCTCCGGGCGGATGGATTCGAAAATGAAACGCAGGTGGCCCCACAGCGGGTAATTGCGCAGGATTGCATGGCGCTGTTGGCTCAGGTCGAACACGCCGAGCGCGACGAGCGCGGCCGGCACGAGGATCCAGAACCATGACAGGTGATGCGTCGCGGCGAGAGCGGCACATACCGCGGTGAGGGCGATTGCGCACCACATGGCCAGATAGCGTTGAGAAAACATGGGGACTCCAGTGCAGTGAAGATCATTGCGGCGGCATCGTCCGCACGGGAGCGCGGGCGGTATCGGTCGCGAAGGAAAGCTGGCGGTTGCGGGTCACGGTGCGACGCGGACCGGCGAAGCCCGAAGATAAGGCCTGCGAATGGAAGCCAAGCGTCGCACGCGAAGGTGAAGTGTGTGTGAATGCGCGCCAGGCGGGGCAAACATGGTGAACGGCGCGAACCTGCCGGAATGGTACGACCCGCCGCGCCCGCCGTTATGCATCGCTCAACGCGCGCCGAGCAGAGCCGCTTTTTGCCGCGGGGTTTGCGGCTCGTCCCGCGGCTGGCCTTGCGGCTGCTTTGGCTTGTGCGCCTGCTTGCGACGCTGCGCGCGGGTTTGCTTCGGCGCCTGATCCTGCGGCAGCTCGGCCGGTTGCCCGGTCATCGCGCGTTCAATGATGCCGCCACCGAGGCACACGTCGCCGTCATACAGCACCGCCGATTGGCCCGGCGTGACGGCCCATTGCGCGGCGTCGAAGGTCAGTTCGAAGAGGCCTTCGCCCGAACCGCCTCCCGCCGGGGCGTTGAACGTGCACGCCGCGTCGGCCTGCCGGTAGCGCGTCTTCGCGCCGCACGCGAAGCCGTCGGCCGGCGGCTCGCCCGCGACCCAGCTCGTGTTGCCCGCCGACAGCGTATGGCACAGCAGCCACGGATGGTCGTGTCCCTGCGCGACGTACAGCGTATTCGTCGGAATCTCCTTGCCGGCGGCGAACCAGGGCTCGCCGCTGCCGTCCTTGCTGCCGCCGAGACCGATGCCCTTGCGCTGGCCGAACGTGTAGAACGCGAGGCCGATGTGCTCGCCGACGATCTTGCCGTCGGTGGTCTTCATCGGGCCCGGCCTGGTCGGCAGATAGCGGTTCAGGAAGTCGCGGAAAGGCCGCTCGCCGATGAAGCAGATGCCGGTCGAATCCTTCTTCTTCGCGTTCGGCAGGCCGATCTGCGCGGCGATCTCGCGGACCTTCGTCTTGGGAATTTCGCCGAGCGGGAACAGTGTTTTCGACAGCTGCGCCTGGTTCAGCCGATGCAGGAAGTACGACTGGTCCTTGGTATGGTCGAGCGCTTTCAGCAGCTCGAAGCGGCCATCGTTCTCGCGCACGCGCGCGTAGTGGCCGGTCGCGATCGTTTCCGCGCCGAGCGACATCGCGTGATCGAGGAAGGCCTTGAACTTGATCTCGGCGTTGCACAGCACGTCCGGGTTCGGCGTGCGGCCGGCCGAATATTCGCGCAGGAATTCGGCGAACACGCGGTCCTTGTACTCGGCCGCGAAGTTGACCGCCTCGACGTCGATGCCGATCAGGTCCGCCACCGACACCACGTCGATCCAGTCCTGGCGCGTCGAGCAGTATTCGCTGTCGTCGTCGTCTTCCCAGTTCTTCATGAACAGGCCGACCACGTCGTAGCCCTGTTCCTTCAGCAGCCACGCGGTGACCGACGAATCGACGCCGCCCGACATGCCTACTACGACTTTGCGCTTGCTCATAAGGTACTCACTGGGTGCTGCATGACTGCATGGATCTATGGGGCCGCTCGTGACGGCCCTATTGCTTCGGCCCAACCGAATGCGTATGGACGAAGTCGAGCGGGAAACGCCGGCCGGCCAGGTAATCGTCGATGCACCGCATCACGAGCGGCGTGCGATGCCGCTCGGGGCACGCGCGCAACTCATCGGCGCTCATCCACAGCGTGCGGACGATGTCGGGATCGAGCGAACTCGCCGGGTCCGGTTCGCCGCCCGCGCCGCAATAGGTGAAGCGCAGGTACGTGGTGCCCGCGCGGTCCGGCCGCTCGAAGTGGGTCATGTACATGCCGACGAGCGCCTCGGGCGCGAACGGATGCGCGGTTTCCTCGAACGTTTCGCGGATCACCGCTTCCAGCAGCGTTTCGCCCGCCTCGAGGTGGCCGGCGGGCTGGTTCAGGCGCAGGCCGGCGGCAGTGTGTTCCTCGACTAGCAGGAACCGCCCGTCACGCTCGACGATCGCCGCGATGGTCACGTGCGGCCGCCAGGTTTCCGGTTTCATGGGTGCGCATTTTACCGGTTATGCGCGCCGGCTGCCTGGTGACCGCTGGCAGCCGGTTCGCAGCGTGTTCGAGGTGGCATCGCGACCGATTCGTAACAGTTTGGCGGTCTGTCGCGCATTCGCATCGACCCCGATATTTGTGATGTGGCGGTTTCCGGTTAAAGTGGGGCCTGCGTTAGCCGTTGCATGTGCAAGCCGGCGAGCCTCGTCGGCAGGTCTGTCGTCAAACAGGAAGTCGAGGAGGAACAACGATGCACATCGGAGTGCCAGCCGAGACGCGCGCGCATGAAACCCGCGTTGCCGCGACGCCCGAGACGGTCAAGAAGTACGTGGCGCAAGGCCACCGGGTCACGCTCCAGAGCGGCGCCGGCGCCGGCGCGAGCTTTCCCGATGACGCCTATACGGCCGTGGGCGCGGAAATCGTCGATGCCGCCACTGCATTCGGCGCAGATCTCGTCCTCAAAGTCCAATCCCCCACCGATTCCGAACTGCCGCTGCTCAAGCGCGGCGCGACGCTGGTCGGCATGCTCGATCCGTTCAACGCCGACAACGCGGGCAAGCTCGCCGCGGCCGGCGTCACCGCGTTCGCGCTCGAAGCCGCGCCGCGCACCACGCGCGCGCAAAGCCTCGACGTGCTGTCGTCGCAGGCGAACATCGCCGGCTACAAGGCGGTGCTGCTCGCGGCGACGCTCTATCCGCGCTTCATGCCGATGCTGATGACCGCGGCCGGCACCGTGAAGGCCGCGCGCGTGCTGATTCTCGGCGCGGGCGTGGCTGGCCTGCAGGCGATCGCCACCGCGAAGCGCCTCGGCGCCGTGCTGGAAGCGTCCGACGTGCGCCCGGCCGTCAAGGAGCAGATCGAGTCGCTCGGCGCGAAGTTCCTCGACGTGCCCTACGAGACCGACGAGGAGCGCGAGGCCGCGCAAGGTGTGGGCGGCTATGCACGGCCGATGCCGCCGTCGTGGCTCGCGCGCCAGTCGGCGCTGGTGCACGAGCGCGCAAAGCAGGCCGACATCGTCATTTCGACCGCGCTGATTCCAGGCCGCCCCGCGCCGACGCTGCTGTCGGTCGAAACCGTGCAGGCGATGAAACCGGGCTCGGTGCTCGTCGACCTCGCGGCCGGCCGCGGCCCCGAAGTCGACGGCCGGCGCGGCGGCAATTGTCCGCTGACCGAGGCGGACCAGGTGGTGGTGCGCTATGGCGTGCAGATCGTCGGCTACACGAATCTCGCCGCGATGGTGCCCGCCGACGCGTCGTCGCTGTACGCGCGCAACGTGCTCGACTTCCTGAAGCTGATTATCGCCAAGGAAGGCACGCTGAACATCGATCTCGCGGACGACATCGTCGCGGCCACGCTGCTGGCTCGCGACGGCCAGGTCACGCGCAACGCATAGGGGGAAGCCGAAGATGGAAGTCATCAATCACACGGTGATCAACCTGATCATCTTCGTGCTGGCGATCTACGTCGGCTATCACGTGGTCTGGAACGTCACGCCCGCGCTGCATACGCCGCTGATGGCGGTGACCAATGCGATCTCGGCGATCGTGATCGTCGGCGCGATGCTCGCGGCGGGTCTCACCGTCGGCAGCGCCGGGAAGTTCTTCGGCACGATCGCGGTCGCGCTCGCGGCCGTCAACGTGTTCGGCGGATTCCTCGTCACACGGCGAATGCTCGAGATGTTCAAGAAGAAAGAACCCAGGAAACTACCGGCTGGCGGCAAGGAGGGTACGTAAATGAGCCTGAACGTCGTCACGCTGCTGTATCTGGTCGCGTCGGTCTGCTTCATCCAGGCGCTCAAGGGGCTGTCGAATCCGAAGACCGCGCGCGTCGGCAATACCTTCGGCATGGTCGGCATGGCGATCGCGATTCTGACGACCATCGCGCTGATCTCGCGGCAGGCCGAAGTACTTGGCTCCAATCTCGGTCTCGGGCTCGGCCTGCTGCTGTTCGGGCTCGTGATCGGCGGCGCGATCGGCGCGTTCGTCGCCGCGCGCGTCGAGATGACCAAGATGCCTGAACTGGTCGCGGCGATGCACTCGCTGATCGGTCTCGCGGCCGTGTGCATCGCGTATGGGGTGGTGTCGGAGCCCGCCGCGTTCGGCCTCGTCGATCCCGACGTGCCGATCGAGGGCTTCCTGCCTTACGGCAACCGCATCGAACTGTTCATCGGCACGTTCGTCGGCGCGATTACTTTTAGCGGCTCGGTGATCGCGTTCGGCAAGCTGTCGGGCAAGTACAAGTTCCGGTTGTTTCAGGGTGCGCCGGTCGTCTACGGCGGCCAGCATCTGATCAACCTGATGCTCGCGCTCGCGATGCTCGGCTTCGGCGTCCTCTTCTTCCTCACGCAGTCGTGGCTGCCGTTCATCATCATGACGATCATCGCGTTCGTGCTCGGCGTGCTGATCATCATTCCGATCGGCGGCGCGGACATGCCGGTCGTCGTGTCGATGCTGAACTCGTACTCGGGCTGGGCGGCGGCGGGCATCGGCTTTTCGCTGAACAATCCGATGCTGATCATCGCCGGGTCGCTGGTGGGGTCGTCGGGTGCGATCCTGTCGTACATCATGTGCCGCGCGATGAACCGCTCGTTCTTCAACGTGATCCTCGGTGGCTTCGGCAACGAGCCGGGCGCGGCCGCGGGCGGCGCGGCGGAGCAGCGTCCGGTGAAATCGGGTTCGGCCGATGACGCGTCGTTCATGATGGGCAACGCGGAAACGGTCGTGATCGTGCCGGGCTACGGGCTGGCCGTCGCGCGCGCGCAGCATGCGTTGAAGGAGCTGACCGACAAGCTGGTCGAGAAGGGCATCGAGGTGAAGTACGCCATTCACCCGGTGGCCGGCCGCATGCCGGGTCACATGAACGTGCTGCTCGCCGAGGCCGAAGTGCCGTACGACATGGTGTACGAGATGGAGGACATCAACGGCGAGTTCGGCCAGGTCGACGTGGTGCTCGTGCTCGGCGCGAACGACGTGGTGAATCCGGCCGCGAAGAACGATCCGAAGTCGCCGATCGCGGGCATGCCGATTATCGAGGCGTACAAGGCGCGCACCGTGATCGTCAACAAGCGCTCGATGGCCGCGGGCTACGCCGGGCTCGACAACGACCTGTTCTACATGGACAAGACGATGATGGTGTTCGGCGACGCGAAGAAGGTGATCGAGGATATGGTGAAGGCGGTCGACTAGATCGCTAGCGGTGAACGACGCTTTCCACGCTTTTCACTGAGCAAGTGAAGAAATTGGATACGCTCCAGCTCTTGCGACGCGAGCTGGAGGACCACCTTGCGTTGCTCGCTCTCGATAAGGAGAGCGAGCATAAGTGAGCCGCCGTCGGCGGATTTTTCGCGGACGCGAAAAATTTCTCTTTCGGAACTCACAACGTAGTGACTTGTCTACATTCCTGACATGTAGTAACGTTACTACGTTCGGTGGCGGGAGGGAATATGACGATTACGACCTTATCCAGCAGGGAACTCAATCAGGACGTGACCCGGGCGAAAAAGGCGACCAAGGACGGCCCTGTATTCATCACCGATCGCGGCAGGCCCGCCCATGTTTTGCTGAGCATCGAGGAATACTGGCTTCTCGCCGGACAGCGTCGCAACATCGTGGACGCCTTGGCCATGCCCGAGGTTGCTGACATTGAATTCGATCCGCCGCGCGTGGATATATCTATCCGGCCGGCTGAACTCTGATGTTTGTTATCGATACGAATGTCGTTTCCGAACTCCGTAAGGGGCGCAGGGCGGATGCCAACCTCGTCGCCTGGGCAAAAAGCGTCGATGCTTCGGCGCTCTTTGTTTCTGCAATCACGATCATGGAGCTGGCAACGGGCGTTTTGCTAAAGGAGCGCAGCGACCCGAGCCAAGGCGCGTTGCTGCGCGCATGGCTCGATGAGCACGTCTTAACTGAATTTGCGGATCGCGTGCTGCCTGTCGATACGGGCGTTGCCTTACGCTGCGCGCGCTTGCATGTAGCGGATCGGCGCTCGGAGCGTGATGCGCTTATCGCCGCTACGGCGATCGTTCATGGTATGACCGTGGTGACGCGAAATGTCGCTGATTTCGTAGCAACGGGCGTCTCCCTTGTGAACCCTTGGCAGGCCGCGTGATTTTTCGCGGACGCGAAAAATTTCGCGTCGGGTCAATGCCGGTAACTGGACTTGCCGGAATGCGTTTTACCTGCGATAACCGCCTGGATCGCCAGGCCCCCCGGCCGTAAGCCTGATGCGGCGGGCTTTCATAAGGAGCTTGACCCAATGACCATCAACGCATCTACATGCACAAGACGATGATGGTGTTCGGCGACGCGAAGAAGGTGATCGAGGATATGGTGAAGTCGGTCGAGTAGCTCGTTAGCGGTAAACAGACCCTGAGATCGCGGTGCGTTGTGCCGCGATCCTTTTCATATTTTCGGCCTCGCGTTTACGTGCCGCAGCAGATCCGCGAGCCGCCTGCCTTCCTGATCCGGATACGTCTCGAGCACTTCGAGATCGCGTATTTTCTCCAGTCCGAAATTGCGGAAATCAGCACGCAGCTCGCACCATGCGCCGAGCGTCCAGCGCGCGCCCCAGTACGCGAGCGCGAGCGGCCAGACGCGGCGCTCGGTGTCGGCGCCGTTGGCGTCGGTGTACGCGAAGCGCACCACCTGGCGCGCATCGATCGCGCGATGCAGCGAGTCGAGCTGCGTCGAAAAATCCCCCTTGATGTGAAACGACGGCGCGAAGATCGCGAGCCGTTCGAGCGTCGCGCGCTTGTCGGCGGGCATCGCCGATGCGATTTTGGCCAGCGCGCCCCGCGCGCCGCTCGCGAAGCCCGCGCCACCCCATGATTCGAGCATGCGCGCGCCGGCGGCGAGCGCGGCGAGTTCGTCGGCGGTGAAGGTCAGCGGCGGCAGACTTGCCGAGCGCGACAGCCGATAACCGATGCCCGCTTCGCCTTCGATCGGCACCCCTGACAATTGCAGATCGCGCACGTCGCGATAGACCGTGCGCGGCGAGATGTTCAGCCAGTCGGCTAGTTGCTGCGCGGTGGTCAGGCGCCGGCCGCGCAGCAGCTCGGCGATCTGGAACAGGCGGTCGGCGCGGCGCGTCATCGTGGGCGTCGGGTAGAGGAGGAAGGGGACGGTCCCGCGATGATAGCGCCGCATGGCGGCCTTCGGTTCGGGCGCGGCGGCTTCAGGCGCGCTTAGACGTTGGTGCGCGAATGCAGACCGACGCGGTTGCCTTCGGTATCGGTGAAGAACGCGATATAGCCGATGTCCTGCGGCAGCTTGATCACCGGGCCGTCGGTCTTGCCGCCCGCCCGTTCGATGCGCGCAAGCGCCGCGTCGACGGTGGGCAGCGCGTTCAGGTAGACGGTGACGCCGTCGACGCCGGGTGTCATCGACGGATTGTGGACGATCGCGCCGCCAGTCGCGGGCTCCTCGTAGCTGAACACGGCGATCGGCTGGCCGCCGATCTCCTGTCGATTCAACGGGGCGTCGAGCGCGGCTTCGTAAAAGCGCACCGCGCGATCGAAATCGACCGACGGAATTTCGAACCAGGCAACGAGTTTGGGCAATGCGGACATGACACTCTCCTTCGGTTGGCAGTAGGCCGTTCAAGCGCCGGATGGCGTGAGAAGGAGTGTGCGGGGGTGCTGCTGACAGCGTGGTGGCAGTAGGGTGCGAAGACGCGACCGCTTCACCCCACCAGCAACTGAAACACGCCGACCACATCGCTCATGCGCGTGGCCTGCTTTTCGAGCGACGCGATGACGACAGGGCGACGACAGCGCGGCGCCCCGCTAGAAACAGCCTCAGCCCGCCTGCGTATCGCCCTGCGGACGCTGCCGCACGCTGCCCGCGATCAGATCGAAGCGGAACAGCCGGCATTCGAGCGCACCGTTGAAAAGCGGCGTCTTCGTCGATTCGCGCAGCCGCAGTTGCCCCGGAAGCTTGCGATCCGACGTCAGGATGAACGCATGCCATCCGGCAAAGCGCTGCTTCAACGCATTGCCGAGCAACTGGAAAAACTCGCTGTCCGGCGCTTCTTCCTGAATGCGGCGGAAGCCGTCGTCGTCGCGATTGCCGCGGCCTTCGCGAAGCTCGCCGCGCGCATTGCGGCCGCGCACTTCGATCCGCTCGCCATACGGCGGATTCGCGACGAGGATGCCCGGCGCCGAGCCAGGCGGCGTCATGTCGCGCGCATCGAGCTGCTTGAGCGAAATGGGCGGCAAGCCGGCGCGCTCGAAGTTCGCGCGCGCTTTTTCGAGCATGTCGCCGGAGATGTCGCTGCCGAAAATCTCCAGATCCGCGCCGCGCGAGCCGCGCGCCGCGTCTTTCGCTTCGAGCGCGGCGCCCTTCAGCGCTTGCCAGCTCCGCGCGTCGAACTGTTTGAGCTTCTCGAAGCCGAAGCGCCGCTCGACGCCCGGCGCGATGTTCAACGCGACCTGCGCCGCTTCCGCGAGGAACGTGCCGCTGCCGCACATCGGATCGTAGAGCGGCGTGCCGGCCTGCCAGCCAGTCAGACGCAAAATGCCAGCCGCGAGGTTTTCGCGCAGCGGCGCCGCGCCCTTGTCGAGACGCCAGCCGCGCTTGAATAGCGGATCGCCGGAAGTGTCGAGGTACAGCGTGCAGTCGGTCGCGCTCAGGAACGCGAACACGCGCACGTCGGGCATCGCGGTGTCGACGCTCGGTCGCGCGCCGCTTTTTTCGCGCAGACGATCACAGATCGCGTCCTTCACGCGCAGCGTCGTGAACTCGAGACTGCGCAGCGGCGACTTGATCGCGGTGACGTCGACGCGCAGCGTCTCGTGCGCGGAGAACCACTGCTCCCAGCGCTGCTCGAGCGCGAGCGCGTAGATGTCCTGCTCGCCGCGGTAGGGCCGCTCCGCGATTTTCAGCAGCACGCGGCTCGCGAGACGCGAGTGCAGATTGGCGGCCATGCCGGCGGCCCAGCCGCCGCGAAAATGCACGCCGCCCGGTACCTGGGCGCCGGCCGTGAAGGCGGCGCCGTTCAGATGTTTGGCGGCAATTTCGGCGAGTTCGGCCGCGAGCGGAGCTTCGAGCCCGCGCGGGCAAGGAAGGAAGAAATCGAAGGACATTGAGGTTGCCGCAAGGCGTTGGATAAGGCGCTATTGTACGCGGTCGGGGTCGGCGGGCCGGCGCGATTGGCGCGCCGGCCCGTCGTCTGTCGTCGCGTCATCTCGCCTCGCGTCCCGCTTTGGCCGGCGACGCCCGCCGGCATGCGGACACCGTTGAGCTCGCCGCGCCAGCCGGGCCTGTCAGGCGCCCGCTCCCGCCGCCGTTCCCGCCGAAGGACAGGGCGGCACGGCCGGCGCCGCGACCGGTCTGGCCGAAGACGAAGGCCGGCCCGTCGTGTTCGTGGAAGCGACGGCCGTTGCCGCCATCGCGCGCACGCCCATCGCGATCTGTGTCGACACTTCCGCGAGCGCGCGCCGATGTCCATCGACGAGCGCGTCGTACCCGCCGCCAACCGTCTCGCTGACCACGCTGCGACACGTCATCACCGCATTGCTGCGCACGGCCCGCACGCTCCACACCGCATCGATCAACGCATGCGAGCCGGGCCACGACTCGAAGCGCTGCACGTTCATGGCGATCCGGTACACGGCCGCGGCGTCGGGGTGCGCGGTGCCGAACGTATCGATGGTGCCGAGCTGCTGCGTCAGATTCGTCGACAGCGCGCGGCGGATTTCATCGCCGGGCAGCGACGCCCAACGCTCCTGTTCGAGCAACTGCACCTGAGTCGGCCCGGTCTGCACGACCAGCTGATTTCTCGCCACCTGCGGCGGCACGTTGACCGGCGCGACTTCGATCAGCCAGGCAGGCGCGGCGCTCGTGCGCGCGACGGCCGGCGCGGCGCCATTCGCGGCGGTGCTTGCGCTATCCGCGCCACCCAGCGTATAGAAACGGCTCGACGGCGACGAGCACGCCGCGATGGCGAGAGCCGCAGCCAGTGCGGTGCCGTACGCGACGCCGCGTACGAGCGCGCGCGGCGGACGGGGGAGCCGGGCAAACATCATGGTTTATCTCCTGATTTACCGCGCAACAGCGATTCGGGATGACGCTCGAGGTAGTCCGACAGCGCGTTCAGCGACTGCAACGTGCGCGTCAGTTCCTGCAACGCCTGATGAACGTCGGACTGCATCGGCGAATCCTGCTGCAAGGTTGCCTGGGCCGAACTGAAGGTCTGCTTCGCGGCCGTCAGCGTGTCGCGCGCCTGCGGCACGACTTCCTTGTCGAGACGCGAGAACAGCTGGTCGGCGTTCTTCAGCGCGGTGTTCAGATTCGCGCCGATCTGGTCGAACGGCACCTTGTCGAGCTTCTTCGCGATGTCGGCGACCTGCAGCTGCAATTCGTCGAGCGTGTTCGGAATGGTCGGCAGCTCGAGCGGATCGGTCGTCACGTCGACCTTGGCCGGCGGCGCTTTCGGGAAGATATCGAGCGCCACGTACAGCTGGCTCGTGATCAGGTTGCCGGTGCGCAACTGGCCGCGCAGGCCGTGCCTGACGAGTTCCTGCATCAGGTTCTCGCCGGCGAGCGTGCCCGGCTGCGGCGAGCTCTCGCGGAAGCGCTTGCCGAGGCGGTCCGGGTACACGTTCATCGTGACCGGCATCGTGAAGCTCTGAGTCTTCGGATCGTAGTCGATGCCGATATTGGTCACCTGGCCGAGCACGATGCCGCGGAAATCGACCGGCGCGCCGATCGACAGCCCGCGCAGCGACTGGTTGAAGTTCATCACGACGCGCAAGGGCACGCCGTCCGGTTCGCGCATCGCGTCCGCTTCGTCCGAGCCGAGGCGGAAGGTCTGGTTGTTCGGCGCCTGCCGGCCCATGTTCTGGCCGGGCGGCGACTGGAACGACAGACCGCCGACGATCACCGTCGCGAGCGACTGCGTGTTCAGCTTGAAGCCGCTCGAATCGAGCCGCAGATCGACGCCGCTCGCATGCCACCAGCGCGTGTTGGTGCCGACGTACTGGTCGAACGGCGCCGACACGAACACCCGCATCGTCACGCCGGTGCCGTCCCTGTCGAGCGAGAAGCCGACCACCTGACCGACCTGCACGCGCCGGTAGAAGATCGGCGAGCCGATGTCGATGGAGCCGAGCGAATCGCCGTGCAGCGTGTACTGGTGGCCTTTCTGGTCGCCGGTGATGGGCGGCGGCGTTTCGAGGCCGACGAAGTTGCTCTCGCTTTCGGTCGAGCGGCCCGCGTCGGCGCCGATGTACGAACCCGACAGCAGCGTGGTCAGACCCGACACGCCGCTCGCGCCGACACGCGGTCGCACCACCCAGAAGCGCGAGTCCTTGACCGCGAACTTTCCGCCTTCCTTGGTGAGCTGCACCTGCACGAGCACGTGCGACAGATCCGGCGACAGCGTGATCGTCTTCACCGCGCCCACGTCGACGTCCTTGTACTTGACCTTGGTCTTGCCCGGCTCGAGGCCTTCCGCGCTGATGAAGCTGATCGTGATCACGGGTCCGCGCTCGGTCACCGACCTGATCACGAGCGCGATGCCGATCAGCGCGGCGATCAGCGGAATCACCCAGACGAGCGACGGCAGCCAGCGGCTGCGTGGCTCGATCTCGGGGTCGGGCAGTTGGGGCGGCAGTCTGGGTCCGTTCGAATCGTTGCGCGGCGCATCATCGGAGGCGGGCGTCGGTCCTTGCGGGCTAGTCATGGTCAAGATCCTGAGGTGTTGGGGTACGGCTTTCCACGGGGTCCCAGATGAGGCGTGGATCGAATTGCATGGAGGCCAGCATCGTCAGGATCACGACCGAGCCGAACGCGATCGCGCCCGGCCCGGCCGTGATCTCGGCCAACGATTTGAAGCGCACGAGCGCCACGGTGAGCGTGACGACGAACACGTCGAGCATCGACCAGCGGCCGATCCGCTCGACCATCCGGTACAGCGTCGTGCGCTGTTGCGGACGCCAGCGCGAGCGGCGCTGCGCGGTGACGGTGAGCAGCACGAGCACCGAGAGCTTCAGCATCGGCACCAGGATGCTGGCGATGAACACGATCATCGCGAGCGGCCAGTCGCCGGAAGTCCAGAAATAGACGACGCCGCTCATGATGGTGTCGTCCTCGGAGCCGAGCAGCGACGACGTATGCATCACCGGCAGCAGATTCGCCGGGATATACAGCAGCGCCGCGGCGATCAGCAGCGCCCATGTGCGCATCAGGCTGTCGGGGTTGCGCGAGTGCAGATGCGCGCCGCAGCGGCCGCAGTGCTGCGGCGTGACCGAGCGGATGCGCGGTTCGACGCGCCCGCACGAATGGCAGGACAGCAGGCCCGCGCGTTTCGCGGTGACGTATTTCATCGCGGGCTCATCCTTCGCGCGGCGTGGGCGGCAAGCCGGGCGGGGTGCCGTCCGCCGTGCTGTTGGTTGTGCCACCAGCGTTGCCGCTGGTCGAGCCCGCGACGCGCGCGGACGGCGCCGGCGGACCGGCGAGCGAGCCGACCGCGACCGCCGCGCTGTCGGCCGACGTGCGCGGCAACGGCCGATCGCCGCTCGCGTCGATCTCGTCGGCGACATCCCACAGCACGCGCGGATCGAATGTGACGACGACCGCGAACATCAGCGTCAGCGCGCCGAACGCGAACAGCGCCGCCTCGGGAATCACGCGCGCGAGGCTCACCATCTTCACGATCGTGATCAGCACGCCGAGCATGAACACTTCGATCATGCCCCACGGCCGCACGAACTGGATCGCGCGCAGCACGCGATTGAAGTGCGCGGGCACGTAGCCGGCGCGTAGCGGCACCAGCACGTACAGCAGCGCGACGAGTTCGGTGAACGGAAAGAGGATCGTCGAGCAGAACACCATCACGGCGACGATCTGCATGTTCTCGCCCCACAGCGCGACGAGCGCGCCGAACAGCGTAGTCTGTGATGTGATGCCGTTGGTTTCGAGTTCGACGATCGGAAAGCCCTGCGCGATCACGAACGTGATCAGCGCGGCGAGCGTCAGTGCGCAGATCGCGTCGAGCTTGCGCGAGACGCCGCGATAGAGCGTCGCGCCGCAGCGCGGACAACGCGCGGCGACGCGCCCGACAAGCCGTGGCTTGCGGAACAGCGTATCGCATTCATGGCACGCGATCAGGTTGTCATGTTCCATGCGGCAGATGGGCTAACGACGTAGTAGCGGCGTGCAAGGCCTGCTCGTTACGAGGGGTCGGGCGGCGGTGAGCAGCAATAGTACCAAACGCGGCCTCGCGACCGAGGCGAGCCGCGCGCGGCGCGGGGCGTGGCGCCGTCCCCCCGCGCGCTGGTCCGGGCCTGAGATGGCGTCGCTTCGGGGCTTTCCGTCCCCGAATCGTTCAACGCAAGGGCGGTGACGCGGCGCCCTGGGGCCATTGCAGCGCAAAATTCGGGCCTGTTCCGCCGACGCGCTCCAGCCAGCTTTTCGCGCTTGGGGTAGCATGGCGCCCGTGGCATGCCCGGCGGCCTTTTGTGGCGATGATGTCCGCCGCATCGGCCGCGCACGCCGCGCCGATGCGCGGCGGCGATCGCGGAATAGCTGGCCGCGGCGCGCCGTTAACTTCTAACTGCCTGCGTTGATCTGTCATGACACTCAATCCATCGTTCGGTACCCGGGAGTCGTACACGCGGACCGCCATCGCGTTTCACTGGCTGATCGCACTGCTGATCGTCTGCGGCTTTGCGCTCGGCTGGGTGATGACCGACATTCCGGGCTTCACGCCCACCAAGCTGCGCTATTTCTCGTGGCACAAATGGATCGGCGTGACCGTGTTCGCGCTCGCGATCGTGCGCATCCTGTGGCGCGCGACCCACGCCTCGCCGCCGATGCCGCGCCGCATGCCCACCTGGCAGCGTGGCGCCGCGCATGTCACACATCTGTTGCTGTACGTGCTGATGATCGTGATTCCCGTGTCCGGCTATCTGTATAGCTCGGCGGCGAACGTGCCGGTCGTCTACCTCGGGCTGATTCCGCTGCCGCGAATCATCGCGCCCGATCCGCACCTGAAGGAAGTGCTGAAGAACCTGCACATCGCGTTGAATTACACGTTGCTCGTGCTGGTCGCGCTACACACCGCGGCGGCGCTCAAGCATCAATGGCTCGATCGCGACGGCCTGCTGTCGCGCATGATCCCCTTCCTCAAATAAGGACAACCATGAAGGGTTCGTTTTATCGCTACATGCTGGCCGCGTTCGCAGCGGCGTCGCTGAGCGCCGCAGGCGCGGCGCTCGCGCAGGTCGACGTCGCGAAGAGTTCGGTGACGGCTACCTCGAAGCAGATGAACGTGCCGGTCGAAGGCAAGTTCAACAAGTTCACGGCGCAGGTCAGCTTCGATCCGGCCAAACCGACGGCCGGCAGCGCGCAGCTCAACATCGACGTCGCCAGCTACGATCTCGGCGACGAGAGCTACAACGAGCAGGTGCGCGGCAAGGAATGGTTCGACGCGAAGACCTTTCCGAGCGCGACGTTCGTGTCGAGCGCGATCGCGCCGGCCGGCGGCAGCCAGTTCAAGGTGACCGGTAAGCTGACTGTCAAGGGCAAGTCGGAGACGGTCGTGGTGCCGGTCACGGTCGGCCAGCAGGGCGCGATGCAGACCTTCGACGGCGCGCTGCCGATCAAGCGCTCGCAGTTCGACATCGGCACCGGCGAATGGAAGGACACATCGGTCGTCGCCGACGAGGTCGTGATCAAGTTTCATATCGTCGCCGCGCGCAAGTAACGCGCACGGCGCTCGCGAGGTCCGCCGCGCCACGTGGGGCGCGGCCGCTTTCCTACCGCAGGTTGCACCGCGATTTTCAACGCAAAACAGGAGCACGAATTGAAAACGTCCATATTGATCGCTGTTGGCGCGCTGGCTTCGTCGCTGTCGCTCGGCGCCTTCGCCGCCGATACCTATCTGCTTGATCCGATGCATACGTTTCCGAGCTTCGAGGCCGACCACTTTGGCGGTCTGTCGATCTGGCGCGGCAAATTCACGAAGACCACGGGAACGGTGACGCTCGATCGCGCGGCCAAAACCGGCACCGTCGACGTCACCGTCGATCCCGCTTCGGTGCAGACCGGCAACCCGAAGCTCGACGATCACCTGAGGGCCGCCGAGTTCTTCGACGTCGAGAAGTATCCGACCGTGACCTACAAGGGCACCGAGATCAAGTTCGACGGCGACAAGCCCGTCGAGGTGATCGGCACGCTGACGATTCGCGGCATCACGAAGCCGGTGAATCTGAAGATCGATTCCTTCAAGTGCATGCAGCACCCGGTCCTCAAGCGCGAAGTCTGCGGCGTCGAGGCGAGCACCGAATTCAATCGCGCCGATTACGGCATGGAGTTCGGCGCGAAGTACGGCTTCAGCATGCAGACGCGCCTGCATATCCAGTCGGAAGGTATCAAGCAGCAGTAGGGGCGCCGGCAGCTTCGCGGCCGGCGCCGCGCGCGGGCCGCTGTTGCGAGTCGATCCGCGCTGCGCCGCAATACGAAAACCGCTTCGTTCGTTCACCGACGAAGCGGTTTTTTGTCGCCCGTTGCGAACGCCTCGGCCATGGTGGCGCGCCTCGGCCATTTGTCGCTCGCATCGCTTTTATTTTTTCAGTTAAATAGAGCGCAAGCAGTCATGCCGGTGCTGCGCGTTGCCGGGATGGCCTGGGCGGACGTCATGCGTTCGTGTCGATAAATATTTCGCGCAGTACAGGAGATCTGGATGAATGCAACGACAGCAGCAAGCGTCGCGGGAAGCCGGCGGAATTCGTGGCGCGCGGTGGTGGCCGCCTCGATCGGCAACGCGCTCGAATGGTTCGACCTCGTGGTGTACGGCTTTTTCGCCGTGACCATCTCCAAGCTGTTTTTTCCGGCCGGCAACGAGACCGTATCGCTGCTGCTCACGCTCGGCACGTTCGGCGTGTCATTCTTCATGCGGCCGCTCGGCGCGATCGTGATCGGCGCGTACTCGGACCGCGCCGGGCGCAAGGGGGCGCTCACGCTTTCCATCCTGCTGATGATGAGCGGCACGCTGATCATCGCGATTTTGCCGACCTACCAGAGCATCGGTCTCGCCGCGCCGCTGATCCTCGTGCTCGCGCGGCTGATGCAAGGCTTCTCGGCCGGCGGCGAATTCGGCAGCGCGACTGCGTTTCTCGCCGAGCACGTGCCGGGCCGGCGCGGCTTCTACGCGAGCTGGCAGATGGCGAGCCAGGGTCTGACGACGCTGCTCGCGGCCGGTTTCGGCGCGTTGCTGACCGGCCAGCTGTCGCCGGAACAGATGGCATCGTGGGGCTGGCGCGTGCCGTTCTTCTTCGGTCTGCTGATCGGGCCCGTTGCGTTCTACATCCGCACCAGGCTCGACGAGACGCCCGAATTCCTCGCCGCCGAAACGACGCAGACGCCGCTGCGCGATACGTTCGCGACGCAGAAGCTGCGGCTCGTGATCGCGATGGGCGTGGTGATCCTCGGGACCGTGTCCGCGTATCTGATGCTGTTCATGCCGACCTATGGCGTGCGGCAACTGGGGCTCGCGCCGTCGGTCGCGTTCTCGGCGATCGCGGTGACGGGTCTGATCCAGATGGTGTTCTCGCCGGTGGCCGGGCATTGGTCGGACCTGCATGGACGCACACGCATCATGCTGGGCGCGGCCGTGCTGCTGTTCGTGCTCGTCTATCCGGCATTCGCGTTCCTGATCGCGCATCCGGGCTTCGGCACGCTGATCGTCTGGCAGATCGTGTTCGGTTTTCTCGTCAGCGGCTACTTCGGCGCGACGCCGGGACTGCTGTCGGAGATATTCCCGGTGCAGACGCGCACGACCGGCATGTCGCTCGCGTATAACATCGCGGTGACGATCTTCGGCGGCTTCGGGCCGTTCATCATCGCGTGGCTGATCAGCGCGACCGGTTCGAAGGCAGCGCCGAGCTACTACGTGATGTTTGCCGCGCTGCTGAGCATCGCGGCGCTGATCGGCGCACGGCGCAAGCTGGGGTTCCGCTAGGAACGAGTCGGTAACGACGGCGTACGTAAACGCAAAAGGCCGGTTCGACAGAACCGGCCTTTTTTATTGTGCGCCTCCTCAGCGGTTACGCGCGCATCAAACCTGGGCGCCCGCGTTCGGATCGTCCGGATCGACGCGTTCCTTCTTGTCCTTGATCAGGTCTTCGCGCTTGACGCCGAACCACATGGCAAGAGCCGCGGCGACGAACACCGACGAGTAGATACCGAACAGAATACCGACCGTCAGCGCGAGCGCGAAGTAGTGCAGCGTCGGGCCGCCGAACAGGAACATCGACAGCACCATCATCTGCGTACAGCCGTGCGTGATGACGGTTCGCGACATCGTGCTGGTGATTGCGTGGTTGATCACTTCGATCACGGTCATCTTGCGTTCGCGGCGGAAGGTTTCGCGAATCCGGTCGAAGATAACGACCGACTCGTTGACCGAATAGCCGAGCACCGCGAGCACCGCGGCCAGCACCGACAGCGAGAACTCCCACTGGAAGAACGCGAAGAAGCCGAGAATGATGACGACGTCGTGCAGGTTGGCGATCACGCCGGCGATCGCGTACTTCCATTCGAAGCGGAACGACAGGTAGATCACGATGCCGGCCACCACGCAGGCGAGCGCGAGCAGACCGTCGGTGGCGAGCTCCTTGCCGACCTGCGGACCGACGAACTCGACGCGCTGCAACTGCACTTCCGGCGTGTCGGCCTTCAGCGCGCCCATCACCTGGTCGCTCTGCTGCGCGGACGTGTAGCCCGTCTTCAGCGGCAGACGGATCAGCACGTCGCGCGAGGAGCCGAAGTTCTGCACCTGCGCGTCGGCATAGCCGAGCTTGCCGAGCGTGTTACGCACCGGGTCGAGCGGCACCGCGCCCGGATACTGCACCTCGATCACGGTACCGCCGGTGAATTCCACCGACAGATGCAGCCCGCGATGCACGAGGAAGAACACGGCGGCGAGGAAGGTGATCAGCGAGATCGCGTTGAAGATCAACGCGCGCTGCATGAACGGAATGTCTTTACGGAAACGGAAAAATTCCATGGTCTTGTTCTCCGGGACTCAGCGGGATGAACCCGGTTTTTGCCGCGTCGAGTCATTCGACGTCGGCGTGCCCGGCGCATTGCGGCGACGCACGGTCGGTTTCGAGCGACCCTGCGCGCCGGCCGCGGCCGGTGCCTTCGAGCTTGCCTTCGCTTTCGCCTTCGCCGTGGCGATGGCCTGCGCGGTGTCGGTCGCGGCGTCGCTGCCGCCGAGGGTGTTGCCGGCATACGCGGCCGAGCCTGCCGCCGCCGTTTGCGGACGCCACACCTGGCCGATCGACAGCGACTTCAGCTTCTTCTTGCCGCCGTACCAGAAGTTGACCAGGCCGCGCGAGAAGAACACCGCCGAGAACATCGACGTCAGAATGCCGATACAGTGGACGATCGCGAAGCCGCGCACCGGACCGGAGCCGAACGCGAGCAGCGCGAGGCCGGCGATCAGCGTGGTCACGTTCGAGTCGAGAATCGTCGCCCATGCATGCGCGTAGCCGTTCTGGATGGCCAGTTGCGGCGGCGCGCCGTGGCGCAGCTCTTCGCGCACGCGCTCGTTGATCAGCACGTTCGCGTCGATCGCCATACCGAGCGCGAGCGCGATAGCGGCGATACCCGGCAGCGTGAGCGTGGCCTGCAGCATCGACAGCACCGCGACCAGCAGCAGCAGGTTCACGGACAGGCCGACCATCGAGATCACGCCGAACAGCATGTAGTACGCGCTCATGAATACGGCGATGGCGGCGAAGCCCCACACGACCGAGTGGAAGCCCTTCTTGATATTGTCGGCGCCGAGGCTCGGGCCGATCGTGCGTTCCTCGATGATTTCCATCGGCGCGGCGAGCGAACCGGCGCGCAGCAGCAGCGCGAGGTCGGCGGCCGCTTGCGGGGTCGGCTGGCCGGTGATCTGGAAGCGGTCGCCCAGTTCCGACTGAATCGTCGCGACGGTCAGCACTTCGCCCTTGCCGTGCTCGAACAGCACCATCGCCATTGGCTTGCCGATGTTGTCACGCGATACCGCGCGCACCGCGCGGCCGCCGGCCGAGTCGAGACGGATATTGACCGTCGGACGCTGATGCTCGTCGAAGCCGGCCGACGCGTCGATGATGCGGTCGCCGGTGAAGATCACCTGCTTGCGCAGCAGCACCGGCGTCTGGTTGCCTTGCGTGAAGAGTTCATCGCCCGGCGGCACCGGCTCGTTCGGGTTCGGATGCGTGTTGACCGGATCGGCGAGGCGCGCTTCGAGCGTCGCCGTACGGCCGATGATGTCCTTCGCCTTCGCGGTGTCCTGCACGCCCGGCAGCTCGACGACGATGCGGTCCGTGCCCTGTTGCTGGATCACCGGCTCGGCCACGCCGAGTTCGTTCACGCGGTTATGCAGCGTCGTGATGTTCTGCTTGAGCGCGGCCTCCTGCACCTCGCGCTGCACGGCCGGCGTAAAGGTGCCGACGAGCTGCACGCCGCCGTCCGCGCCGGTGTTCGGCTGCGACGCCCACTGCAGTTCGCTGACGCTGCGGCTGAGCAGCTTGAGTGCCGCGTCCGCCGTGGCCTGGTCGGCCAGATTCACCACCACCGACTGGTTCACGCGATTCACGCCGCCGTCGCGCACGTTGTTGTCGCGCAGGAGCGTGCGCACGTCCGAGGCGTCCGAGTCGAGCTTCTTGTTCAGCGCGCCGGCCATGTCGACCTGCAGCAGGAAGTGCACACCGCCGCGCAGGTCGAGACCGAGGTACATCGGCAGCGCGCGCAGCGCGGTCATCCAGGTCGGCGACGCGCTTTGCAGGTTCAGTGCGACGACGTACTGCGGATCGTTCGGGTCGCTATTGAGCGACTTCTGCAGCAGGTCTTTCACGCGCAACTGCGTGTCCGTGTTCGTCAGGCGCACGCGGATGTTCGCGTTGTTCTGCGAGTTGTCGAACGTGATTGCGGTCGGCTTGATGTGATTGGCCGCGAGCGCGGCTTCGATCGACGCTAGCGTGGCGGCGTCGAGTCTGACCGTGGCCTTGCCGCTCGACACCTGCACCGCCGGCGCTTCGCCGTACAGATTGGGCAGCGTGTACACGAGGCCGATGACCAGAGCCACCAGCATCACGGCGTATTTCCAGAGGGGGTAGCGATTCATGAGTGGTCCAACGGGAAGGTTGGCTTGGATGCGATGCGTCCGGCGATGAGCGCGGGCCGTTCAGCGAACTGCCTGAACCGCCGGCGAGGCCGCACCGGACGCGGGGAGTGCAGGCCTTACAGCGACTTGATCGTGCCCTTCGGGAGAATTGTCGTGACCGACGCCTTTTGCACGGTGACTTCCGTGCCTTCCGAGATTTCGATGCCGACGTAGGCTTCGCCCACCTTCGTCACCTTGCCGACGATGCCGCCGTTCGTCACGACTTCATCGCCCCTGGCCATCGCTGCGAGCATGGTGCGATGTTCCTTCTGACGCTTCATTTGCGGGCGAATCATGATGAAGTACAGTACGCCGAACATCAGGATCAGCGGCAGGAAGCTCATCAGGTTCGATTCGATACCACCTGCTGCTGCGCCTTGCGCGAAGGCATTGGAAATGAACGACACGTTGGTCTCTCCGTTATCAGTCAAACGATCAAAAAAATCAGCCGATTATTCTACCACCGGCCACACGCGCGCCGGCGCGGCGAATCGTCTTTGCGATCAACCGTTTAAAGGTCCGATTCGGGGCAAATTCAGCGGCCGGCGAAAGTAAATTGTAAGTTGTCCGCGTGCGGCATGCGCAATCCATGTGGCGGGCCGTCAGGACGACGGTTCGACGCCGCGCGCGCGGTCTTCGTGGAAACGCTTGCGGAATGTCTCGAACAGTTTCGCCTCGATCGCATCGCGCATTTCCTGCATCAGTTCCAGGTAGTAATGCAGGTTGTGGATCGTGTTCAGCTGCGCGCCGAGAATTTCGCCGACGCGATGCAGGTGGTGCAGATAGCCGCGCGTGAAGTTGCGGCAGGTGTAGCAGCCGCATTGCTCGTCGAGCGGGCGCAGCGAGTTCCTGTGCGTCGCGTTGCGGATCTTGATGTCGCCGAAACGCGTGAAGAGCCAGCCGTTGCGCGCGTTGCGCGTGGGCATCACGCAGTCGAACATGTCGACGCCGGCCGCGACGCCGGCCACCAGGTCTTCCGGCGTGCCGACGCCCATCAGGTAGTGCGGCTTGTCGGCCGGCAGCTTGGGGCCGATGTGGTTCAGGATCCGCATCATGTCTTCCTTCGGCTCGCCGACCGACAGACCGCCGATCGCGAGGCCGTGGAAGTTCTTCTGCGCGAGGCCGGCGAGCGACTCGTCGCGCAGATCCTCGAACATGCCGCCCTGCACGATGCCGAATAGTGCATTCGGATTGCCGAGGCGCTCGAATTCGTCGATCGAGCGTTGCGCCCAGCGCATCGACATGCGCATCGATTCGGCGGCTTCCTTGTGCGAGGTCGGGATGTTGTTGGTGGCGTACGGCGTGCATTCGTCGAACTGCATCACGATGTCCGAGTTCAGCACCTTCTGGATCTGCATCGACACTTCCGGCGACAGGAACAGCCGGTCGCCGTTGATCGGCGACGCGAACGTGACGCCGTCCTCGGTGATCTTGCGCAGATCGCCGAGCGAGAACACCTGGAAGCCGCCCGAGTCGGTCAGGATCGGCTTCTTCCAGCCCATGAAGCGGTGCAGGCCGCCGTGCGCCTCGATGGTTTCGAGGCCGGGTCGCAGCCACAGGTGAAACGTATTGCCGAGGATGATCTGCGCGTGCATTTCGTCGAGCTCGCGCGGCTGGACCGCCTTCACGGTGCCGTAGGTGCCGACCGGCATGAAGATCGGCGTCTCCACCACGCCGTGATTGAGCGTGACGCGGCCGCGGCGCGCGAGGCCGTCGGTGCCGAGCAGTTCGAATCTGAGGCCGTTCTCCGGGCGCTCATGGGCAGGCTGTTGCAAGGGATGACCAAGGGTCATGGGGATCACTCCTGGGCGACCGGAAAACAGTCCGGCGCAATCAATGAAAACCGCCACGAGGGATCGCGGCGGCTAGGAAGACTGCCAATACGCTGAAGCAGTGCTCGAACCGGCTCATGCATCGCGCCGCGTGAGCAGCATCGCGTCACCGTAGCTGAAAAAACGATAGCGCTCGTCGATCGCATGACGGTACGCGGCGCGAATCGTCTCGACGCCCGCGAACGCCGACACCAGCATCAGCAGCGTAGATTTCGGCAAATGGAAGTTCGTGACCAGCCGGTCGACCACACGGAACCGGTAGCCCGGCGTGATGAAGATGTCGGTTTCCGCGCTCGCCGCGCCGAGCGGATGGCCGGCGGCTTCGGCGTCGCGCGCGGCGGCTTCGAGCGCGCGCATCGAGGTCGTGCCGACCGCGATCACGCGGTTGCCGCGCGCCTTGGTCGCGGCGATCTTGTCCGCGAGCGCTTGCGGCAGGTGATACCACTCGCTGTGCATCTTGTGCTCGGCGATGTTTTCGACGCGCACCGGCTGAAACGTGCCCGCGCCGACGTGCAGCGTCAGCGTCGCGCGGTCGATGCCGAGGGCGTCGAGGCGGGCGAGCAGCGTGTCGTCGAAGTGCAGGCCGGCGGTCGGCGCGGCGACCGCGCCCGGGTTCTGCGCGAATACGGTCTGATAGCGGGTTTCGTCGGTCGCGTCGGGGTCGTGCTCGATGTACGGCGGCAGCGGCAGACGGCCGTACTGCTCGATCAGCGTCAGGCAGTCGTCGGGGAAATGCAGCGTGTAGAACTGATCGACGCGCTCGCCGACGGTGACGTCGAACGCATCCGCGAGACGGATCGTCGTGCCCGCCTGCGGGCTCTTGCTCGCCCGGATCTGCGCGAGCGCGCTGCGCTCGCCAGTCAGGCGCTCGACCAGCACTTCGATCTTGCCGCCGCTCGACTTCTGGCCGAAGAAGCGCGCCTTCAGCACTTTGGTATCGTTGAAGACGAGCAGATCGCCCGGCGCGAGGCACTCGGGCAGTTCGGTGAAGCGGCGGTCGATCAGGCGCGCGGCGCCGTCGGCGGCGCCTGCGGCGTCCACGTCGAGCAGACGGCTTGCGCTGCGCTCGGGCAGCGCGACTTGCGCGATCAGCTCGGGCGGCAGATCGAAATCGAAATCGGAAAGCGTAAACATGCGAACGACTGGAAGCGGGTTGGGACTGATTTGGGACTGAATTGAGCCGAAGCCGGAGCCGGGCGGCTATGATGGCGGGACGCCGAAGCGGCCCGCGCGCTTTGTGCCGCATCCTGCCTACGCTGGACGCGCGAAGGGCGGCACGACTTCTTTTCGACAGCACCCGATATTGTACTTGCGAAGCAGCCTATGCCTTTGTCCGACCGCCGATCGTCCGTTGCCACCCTCGAAGCGGGCGCCGAACCGCGGCGCCGCGGTGCGCGGGCGGAGGCGGGGGAGCGGGATGCGGCGCAAGCGGGCGCACAAGGCGGCATGATGGCCGCTGGCCACGATGCCGGGCGCGACGGCGACAAGCCCGGCGGCCACGCGGGCGACCCGCCGGATCAATTCGCCGCCGACCACGCGAGCGACGACAAATCCGCCGCCAAAACCAAAGGCGCGGCAACAGCCGCCGCCAAAGCCCCGGTCAAAACCGCCGACAAGCTCGCCAAACTCGGCCTCACACGCGACATCGACCTCGTGCTGCATCTGCCGATGCGCTACGAAGACGAAACCTCGCTGACGCCGATCGGTCACTTGCTGCCCGGCGGCATCGCGCAAACCGAAGGCGTGGTGTTCGACAATGAGATCGCCTATCGCCCGCGCCGGCAGCTGCTCGTGAAGCTGCGCGACGCCGACGGCGACGAACTCGTGCTGCGCTTTCTGAATTTCTACGGCTCGCAGGTCAAGCAGATGGCGCCCGGCGCGCGCCTGCGCGTGCGCGGCGACGTGCGGGGCGGCTTCTTCGGCATGGAGATGGTGCATCCGACCGTGCGCGTCGTCGATGAAGACACGCCGCTGCCGCAGGCGCTGACGCCGGTCTATCCGAGCACCGCGGGCGTGTCGCAGGCGTATCTGCGCAAGGCGATCGACAACGCGCTCGCGCGCACGTCGCTGCCGGAGTTGCTGCCCGCGCCGGTCGCGCGCGCGTTTCTCGAACCGCTCGGCGTGCCGGCGCTGATGGACGCGGTGCGCACGCTGCATCATCCGGGCCCGCAATCGGACGAAACGGCGCTGATCGACGGCACGCATCCGGCCTGGGTGCGCATCAAGTTCGAGGAGCTGCTCGCGCAGCAGATGTCGCTGAAGCGCGCGCACGACGAGCGGCGCACGCGCGCCGCGCCGGCCATGCCGCGCCGCAAGCTCGGCGACGAATCGGCGCTGGTCGCGCGCCTGTTGAAGGCGCTGCCATTTTCGCTGACGGCCGCGCAGCAGCGCGTCGGCGGCGAGATCGCGCTCGATCTGACGCAGCCGCATCCGATGCAGCGGCTGTTGCAGGGCGACGTCGGCAGCGGCAAGACGATCGTCGCGGCGCTCGCCGCCGCGCAGGCGATCGACGCCGGCTACCAGGCCGCGCTGATGGCGCCGACCGAAATTCTCACCGAGCAGCACGCGCGCAAATTGCGCGGCTGGCTCGAGCCGCTCGGCGTGAGTGTCGCGTGGCTCGCGGGCAGTCTGAAGACGAAGGAGAAGCGCGCCGCGATCGAAGCGGCCGCGCTCGGCACCGCGCAGCTCGTGATCGGCACGCACGCGATCATTCAGGACGCGGTCGAGTTCGCGCGCCTCGGACTCGTGATCGTCGACGAGCAGCATCGCTTCGGCGTCGCGCAACGGCTCGCGTTGCGCGCGAAGGCGCAGGGCGCCGCCGACGGCGCGGCCGACTTCCAGCCGCATCAACTCATGATGTCCGCGACGCCGATTCCGCGCACGCTCGCCATGACCTACTACGCGGACCTCGACGTCTCCACGATCGACGAACTGCCGCCCGGCCGCACCCCGATCCTCACGAAG
Organism: Paraburkholderia sp. 31.1; assembly: GCF_014397645.1. NCBI lineage: Bacteria > Pseudomonadati > Pseudomonadota > Betaproteobacteria > Burkholderiales > Burkholderiaceae > Paraburkholderia > Paraburkholderia sp. 31.1. The sequence continues at coordinate 123,815 of NZ_VZQN01000010.1, read as the reverse complement.
CTCGTGTCCGACGCGCGCCGCGAAGAGGTGATCGGCCGCGTGCGCGAGGCGGCGTTGACGGGGCGCCAGGTGTACTGGGTGTGTCCGCTGATCGAGGAAAGCGAGACCCTGCAGTTGCAAACCGCGGTCGAGACCTACGAGACGCTGGTGGCCGCGCTGCCCGAGCTGAAGGTCGGGCTGGTGCACGGGCGCCTCGCGCCCGCCGAAAAGGCCACGGTGATGGACGCGTTCTCGCGCAACGAGATCCAGCTGCTGGTCGCGACCACGGTGATCGAAGTCGGCGTCGACGTGCCGAACGCATCGTTGATGGTGATCGAGCATGCGGAGCGCTTCGGTCTCGCGCAGCTGCATCAGTTGCGCGGACGCGTGGGGCGCGGCAGCGCCGCGTCGGTCTGCGTGCTGCTCTACACCGGACCGCTGTCGATGACCGCCCGCGCGCGCTTGCAAACGATGCGCGAAACCACCGACGGCTTCGAGATCGCCCGCCGCGACCTCGAAATCCGCGGGCCTGGCGAGTTCCTCGGCGCGCGGCAGTCTGGCGCCGCGATGCTGCGTTTCGCCGACCTGCAGAACGATCAGCACCTCATCGAGCCGGCGCGCGAAGCCGCCGCGACGTTGCTCGACCAATATCCGGACGTGGTCATTCAGCATCTGGCGCGCTGGCTCGGCGCACGCGAGCAGTATCTGAAGGCCTGAGCGCCGTCCCCGCCGCAAGCACAACGGCTAAAAAGTTGGCGAACCGACCCTATAGGTGTATAACTAGAACCTATCGAATCCATCGGACTGATTGATCCCCGAATGACGCTCACCGAATTGAAATACATCGTGGCGGTGGCCCGCGAGCGGCACTTCGGCCGTGCCGCCGAAGCGTGTTTCGTCAGCCAGCCCACGCTGTCCGTCGCCATCAAGAAGCTCGAAGACGAGCTGAACGTGCAGATTTTCGAGCGCGGAACCAGCGAGGTCAGCGTGACGCCGATCGGCGAACAGATCGTTACGCAGGCGCAACGCGTGCTCGAGCAGACGCTCGCGATCAAGGAAATCGCCAAGCAGGGCAAGGACCCGCTGCTCGGTCCGCTGCGCCTCGGCGTGATCTACACGATCGGGCCGTACCTGCTGCCGACGCTCGTCAAGCAGATGATCCGGCGCGTGCCGCAAATGCCGCTGATGCTGCAGGAAAACTACACGCTGAAGCTGATCGAGCTGCTCAAGCAGGGCGAAATCGACGTGGCGATCATGGCGCTGCCGTTTCCCGAAACCGGGCTGATGCTGCGTCCGCTGTACGACGAGCCGTTCGTCGTCGCGCTGCCGTCCGGCCACGCATGGGAAAGCCGCCCGAAGATCGACCCCGACGACCTGAAGCAGGAAACCATGCTGCTGCTCGGCAGCGGGCACTGCTTCCGCGATCACGTGCTCGGCGTGTGTCCCGAACTGATGCGCTTTTCGCAGAACGCCGACGGCATCCAGAAGACCTTCGAGGGCTCGTCGCTCGAAACGATTCGTCATATGGTCGCAAGCGGCGTCGGCATTACCGTGCTGCCGCGCATGTCGGTGCACGAGGTCAAGCCACATGCGGGCGGTATCGACGCGGGCCTGCTCAGCTATGTCGCGTTCGACGAGCCGGTGCCCGATCGCCGCGTCGTGCTGGCATGGCGCAAGAGCTTCACGCGCATGCCCGCGATCGACGCGATCTGCGACGCAATCGCCGCGTGCGACCTGCCGGGCGTCAAAAAGCTCGATCTGCCCGCCGCCGTCAACTGACTCGCCATCATCCGCAGCCGCGCCGGACACCGGTGCGGCCTGCCGCAAAAAGGGCGCAAGCCCTATCGAATAGATTAAATTAATCAAATACGGATATTCGATAGATGTTGCTATAGTTTCCTCCACGGATCGCCCGATCTCCTTATTCGATAAGGCTCAGCGCCCGGACTCCGAGTCGGGGCGCGAGACAAGCCAGGAGGAAAACATCATGCAAGCGCTTTCACAGCCCATCCACGCTTTTCCTGCGCAACCGGCCACGACGGCCGCCGCGCCGAGTATCCGTACGGTCGCCGTGTCGTTGCTGGCCGACCGGGTGCTGGCCGCCTGACGTGCCTACCCGTGACGGCGTCCGTCGCGCACGGATGCCGCATGTTTTTCCCCCGATTCGATAGAAACCACGCAGGAGTGTCCATGTCCGAACGTAAGCTCACCAATGCCGCCGGCGCGCCCGTCGCCGATAACCAGAACTCGATGACCGCCGGCCCGCGTGGCCCCGTGGTGCTGCAGGACGTCTGGCTGCTCGAAAAGCTCGCGCACTTCGATCGCGAAGTGATTCCCGAGCGGCGCGTTCACGCGAAGGGTTCGGGCGCGTTCGGCACGCTGACGGTGACGCACGACATTTCGCGCTACACGAAGGCGAAGGTATTCGCGCAGGTCGGCCAGCAAACGCCGCTTTTCATGCGCTTTTCGACGGTGGCCGGCGAGCGTGGCGCGGCCGACGCCGAGCGCGACGTGCGCGGCTTCTCGATCAAGTTCTACACCGGGGAAGGCAACTGGGACGTGGTCGGCAACAACACGCCGGTGTTCTTCATTCGCGATCCGCTCAAGTTTCCGGACTTCATTCATACGCAGAAGCGTGATCCGTACACGAATCTGCGCAGCAACGTCGCCGCGTGGGACTTCTGGTCGAGTCATCCGGAGTCGCTGCATCAGGTGACGATTCTGATGAGCGATCGCGGCATTCCGAAGAACTACCGGCAGATGCACGGCTTCGGCTCGCACACGTACTCGTTCATCAACGCGAGCAACGAGCGTTTCTGGGTCAAGTTCCACTTCAAGTCGCTGCAAGGCATCGAGAACTTCACCGACGCCGATGCCGCGCAGGTAGTCGCCAATGACCGCGAAAGCGCGCAGCGCGATCTGGTGAACAGCATCGACGCGGGCAACTTTCCGAAGTGGCGCTTCGCCATTCAGGTGATGCCGGAAGCGGATGCGGCGAACTACCGCTTCAATCCGTTCGACATCACGAAGGTGTGGTCGCAGAAGGACTATCCGTTGATCGACGTCGGCACGCTCGAACTGAATCGCAACGCGGCGAACTATTTCGCGGACGTCGAGCAGGCGGCGTTTACGCCGGCGAACGTGGTGCCGGGCATCGGATTTTCGCCGGACCGTCTGTTGCAGGGGCGGCTGTTCTCGTACGGCGATACGCAGCGTTACCGGCTCGGCATCAATCATCACCAGATTCCGGTGAATGCGCCGCGCGTGCCGAACCCGCATTCGTTTCATCGCGATGGCGCGATGCGCACCGACGGCAATCGCGGCGGCAACGTGAATTACGAGCCGAATCGCTTCGGCGACTTCGTGCAGGACGCGAACGCGTCCGAGCCGCCGCTCGCGGCGGGCGCGGTCGCGCGTTACGAGCATCGCGAGGACGACGACTACTACACGCAGCCGCGCATGTTGTTCGCGCTGTTCGACGACGCGCACCGTGAGCGTCTGTTCGGCAATATCGCGCGACATATCGACGGCGTGCCGCAGGAGATCGTCGCGCGTCAGATCGAGCATTTCCGCCGCGCCGATCCGGCTTACGCGGAAGGTGTGATCGCGGCGCTCGCCGCGTTGCGGGAAGGCAGGAACCGCTAGGCGTCATAGACGCGGCGGATGGTAAAGCAGTGGCAAAGCAATCGACGGCGCGGCGCATTGCTGCGGTCCGTCACGAGACGAACCCGGAGTACGATCATGATTCGGATGATGATGGCGAGCATTGGCGGTCGGGCCGCCGCGCCGAGCATGCAGGCGCAATGGCAGGCGTTGATGTTTCGCAAGGCGCTGGGCTTTGCGATTGTCGCGAGCGGCTTTGCGGTAATCGCCGCGCAGGCGTTGCAACACGCGCTGGGCGGCTGAGCGCAGTACCGCCAGAATGGCTGCGCAGCAAGGCTCTCGGGCACGCGTTGCGCAAACCTTGCGGCATTCACGCTACACTGTCGAACGTTTTATTCGTGTTTTCGCTGACCGTCATCTGCCGACCGGTTCGTATCACTCTTCAAAGGAGTCGTCATGGCCAAGAAAGAAGCCGCCGCAGCAGTACAGCACGTCAACATCGGGATCAGCGACAAGGATCGCAAGAAGATCGCCGAAGGGCTGTCGCGTCTGCTCGCCGACACCTACACGCTGTACCTGAAGACCCACAACTTCCACTGGAACGTCACGGGTCCGATGTTCAATACGCTGCACCTGATGTTCGAAACGCAGTACAACGAACTCGCGCTCGCGGTCGACTCGATCGCCGAACGCATCCGTGCATTGGGCGTGCATGCGCCGGGCAGCTACAAGGATTTCGCGAAGCTGTCGTCGATCCCCGAAGCGGACGGCGTGCCGGCCGCGGAAGACATGATCCGTCAGCTGGTCGAAGGTCAGGAAGCCGTGGTGCGCACCGCGCGCGCGATTTTCCCGTCGACGGAAGCCGCCAACGACGAGCCGACCGCCGACCTGCTCACGCAACGCATGCAGACACACGAAAAGACCGCATGGATGCTGCGCTCGCTGCTCGCCTGATTTGGCGCAGCTGAGCCGGTCGAGTCGAGTCCGATGCCGGCGCCGGCATCGCGCGCGCCGTGCTAAAAACGCACAAGCCTCCCTGCACGGGAGGCTTTATTTTTTGCGCTGCTGCCGCATGACGCACAGATTCGAGCGCGTGGCACTTCGATACGCGGCCGCGCGAATCCTGGGCCGCCGTGCGCTTCCCGTAAAATAGGCGCACCGTGTTCGCACTTCACCGAATTCGTCCCATGTTCGCCCGACTTCCCCTGTATCTGCGCCTCGTGCGCATGGACAAGCCGATCGGCAGCCTGCTGCTGCTGTGGCCGACGCTCAACGCACTGTGGATCGCGTCCGGCGGTCATCCGTCGTGGCAATTGCTGGTGATCTTCACGCTCGGCACGGTGCTGATGCGCTCGGCCGGCTGCGCGATCAACGACTACGCGGACCGCGATTTCGACCGTCACGTGAAGCGCACCGAGAACCGGCCGATCACGTCCGGCAAGATCAATGCGTGGGAAGCGGTCGGGTTGGCAACCGTGCTGTCGCTGGTCGCGTTTCTACTGATTCAGCCGCTCAATGCATTGACCAGGGAGTTGTCGGTGGTCGCGCTGTTCGTCGCGGGCACGTATCCGTTCGTGAAGCGCTTCTTCGCGATTCCGCAGGCGTATCTGGGCATCGCGTTCGGCTTCGGTATTCCGATGGCGTTCGCCGCTGTGCAGGATCACGTGCCGCTGCTCGCGTGGGTGATGCTGGTCGCGAACATCTTCTGGGCCGTTGCGTACGACACCGAATACGCGATGGTCGATCGCGACGACGACATCAAGATCGGCATCCGGACGTCGGCGCTGACGTTCGGCCGTTTCGACGTGGCCGCGGTCATGCTGTGCTATGCGGTGACGCTCGGGATTTACGTCGGCATCGGCGTGACGCTCGGGTTTGGTCCGCTGTACTGGCTCGGCTGGGCGGTCGCGGTGGGTTGCGCGATCTATCACTACACGCTGATCCGCCATCGCGAGCGCATGCCGTGCTTTGCCGCGTTCCGTCACAACAACTGGCTCGGCGGCGCATTGTTCGCGGGGATCGCCGCGCATTACGTGGTGGCTTCGTTTTAATTCGCGTCAGCGCTTTTCTGGCTTCAGACCGCTGCGTTTCTACACGCCGTAGGCGCCTGCCCTGATGAGAAGAAGGACAGTCGCGCTACGGCGTGTCTGTTTCCGCTGTTTCCTTTCGACGCCGGTTCGCGCTACTGCTTGCCGAATTCGTCGCCCATCTCGCGCGCCCGCGCGTCGGCGGCCAGTGCGCCGCGCACGATCGCGTCCTTGATGCCGCTCGCTTCGAACGAGGCGAGCGCTGCCGCGGTCGTGCCGCCTTTGGATGTCACGCGCTCGCGCAGCACGCTCGGCGGCTCGTCGGAATTGGCCGCGAGTTGCGCGGCGCCCGTGAAGGTCGCGACCGCCAGCGCGCGGCCCTGCGCTTCGTCCATCCCGAGCTGGCGCGCGGCTTCCTGCAGCGCTTCGATGAAATAGAACACGTAGGCCGGCCCGCTGCCCGAGATCGCGGTGACCGCGTCGATCTTCGCTTCGTCGTCGAACCAGACGGTTTCGCCGACCGCGCCGAGCACCTGCGACGCGAGCGCGCGGCCCGCTTCGTCGACGCTGCCGCTGGCGACGAGACCCGTGACGCCCCTGCCGATCAGCGCCGGCGTATTCGGCATCACGCGCACGATGCGGTTGTGGCCAGCGAGCCAGCGCGACATGTCGCCGATCCGAATGCCCGCGACGATGCTGACGACGAGTTGCGACGCGCGCAGATGCGGCGCCAGCGTCCCGGCGACGCTCTTCAGGATCTGCGGCTTCACCGCGAGCACGACCGCGTCGCAGTCGGCGAGCGAGACGTCGGCGGCCGCGCCGGTGCGGATGCCGAATTGCTGCTCGTTGCGCTGGCGCGCGTCTTCGTTCGGATCGACCGCGTACAGGTCCGCGGGCGCGACGCCCCGCTTGATGAGGCCGCCGATCAACGCCGCGGCCATGTTGCCGCCGCCGATAAACGCAATTTTCATGATGGTCCGGGTAGGTTCAGATGAGATGCGGTGAGGGCTTCGCGCAGCCAGGTTCGCGCAAGGCCCGTGGAAATGCTCAGCGCGAATAATCGCGTGCGCCGAAGATCGCGGTGCCGACGCGCACGATCGTCGCGCCTTCGAGCACGGCTGCTTCGAGATCGGCCGACATGCCCATCGACAGCGTATCGAGCGCGAGCCCGTCGTTACGCAAGCGCTCGAATAGCTCGCGCAATTGGCGATGCGGCGCGCGTTGTTCTGCGAGATCGCCGCCCGGTTCGGGAATCGACATCAGTCCGCGCAGCTTCAGCTTCGGCAGCGCGGCGATCTGCTGCGCGATAGCGGCCGCCTCGGCGATGGCGACGCCACTCTTCGACGCTTCACCGCTGACGTTGACCTGCAGGCACACGTTGAGCGGCGGCAGGTTGTCCGGGCGCTGCTCTGACAGCCGCTGCGCGATCTTCAGCCGATCGACCGAATGTACCCAGTCGAAATGCTCGGCGACGGGCCGCGTCTTGTTCGATTGCAGCGGCCCGATGAAATGCCATTCGAGCGACGCGCGCAGATCGGCAAGTGTCTGGATCTTGTCGAGCGCTTCCTGCACATAGTTTTCGCCGAACGCGTGCTGCCCGGCCGCATGAGCGGCGCGCACGGCATCGGCGGGAAACGTTTTGGAGACCGCGAGCAGCGTCACGGACTGCGCGTCGCGGTGGGCCGCTTGCGCGGCCCTGGCGATGCGCTCGTGCACGTCGGCGAGATTGTGAGGCAGATCGGACATGGAACGAACCGGTGTTCAGCGAAGACGATGCCCCGATTATACGGACAGCATGTGCTCGACCAGTTCGATCCAGTGCGCGACCGGCGTCGACGTGCCGCTTTGCAGATGCGCGATGCAACCGACGTTCGCCGACACGATCACCTGCGGCTCCTGCGCCTGCAAACGCTCGAGCTTCTGGTCGCGCAGCGCGTACGACATGCGCGGCTGCAGCAGCGAGTAGGTGCCGGCCGAACCGCAGCACAGATGGCTGTCGGCGGGCAGGCGCACTTCGACGCCGAGCGCGCCGAGCAGTTGCTCGACCTTGCCGCGGATCTGCTGGCCATGCTGCAGCGTGCAGGGTGGATGAAACGCGACCGTGTGTACCGAGCGGCGGCGCGTGATGGCGACGAGCTGTTCTTCGAACTCGGGCAGGATCTCGGAGACGTCGCGCGTCAATTCGACGATGCGGCGCGCCTTCTCGGCATAGTTCGGATCGAGGCGCAGCAGGTGCGCGTATTCCTTGACCGTCGCGCCGCAGCCCGACGCGTTCATCACGATCGCTTCAACGCCCTGTTCGACGTAGGGCCACCATGCGTCGATGTTCGCGCGCAGGTCGTCGAGCGCTTCGTCGTGGTAGCCGAGGTGCAGGCGGATCGCGCCGCAGCAGCCGGCGTCCGGCGCGATCAGCGTTTCGATGCCGAGCGCATCGAACACGCGCGCGGTCGCGATGTTGACGTTCGGCATCATTGACGGTTGCACGCAGCCCGCCAGCATCAGCACCTTGCGTTCGTGTTTTGCGCTCGGCCATTCGAGCGGGTGCTGGCGCGCGGGCACCTTGTCGCGCAGCTTCTTCGGCAGCAGGCCGCGCACGTGCTGACCCAGCCGCATCGCCGGCGTGAAGATCGCGCTGTTCGGCAGCACGCTCGCGAGCAGGCGCCGCATCAGCCGCTGATTGAGCGGACGCGTGACTTTCTCTTCGGTGAGCTTGCGGCCGATTTCGACGAGCCGCCCATATTGCACGCCCGACGGGCAGGTCGATTCGCAATTGCGGCAGGTCAGGCAGCGGTCGAGGTGAACCTGCGTGCTGCGCGTGACCGGCGCGCCTTCGACCATCTGCTTGATCAGATAGATGCGCCCGCGTGGGCCGTCGAGCTCGTCGCCAAGCAGTTGGTAGGTTGGGCAGGTGGCCGTGCAAAAACCGCAATGCACGCATTTGCGCAGGATGGCGTCCGCTTCGTTGCCATCGGGCGTATTACGAATGAAGTCCGCGAGGTTGGTTTGCATCGCGTCGCTCAGAAGTCGGAGTAGAGACGGCCGCGGTTGAAGATGCGGGCCGGGTCGAATGCATGTTTGAGGCCGCGATGGATTTTCATCAGCGGCGCGGGCAGCGGTGTGAATACGCCGGCGCCGCGGTCGTAGCCGTGGCCGCTGCGGAAGATGGTCGCGTGGCCGCCGGCCTGTTTCGCGCTGATGCGCACGGTTTGCGCGTCGGTGTCGGTGATCCACCAGCGCTGGCCGCCGCCCCATTCCATCAGTTGCGCGCCGGGCAGCTGCAGCGGCTCGGTGATCGACGGTAGCGCGAGACGCCACAGCGCGGCCTTCGGTGGAATGCCCGCGAAAAACGAATCGGTCTGTTCGCGCAGGCCGGCCCAGAAGCGTTCAGCTTCGACCGCATCGACGACTTCGCCGCCGAGCCCGGTGCGCGCTGCCTTGACCGCGGCTTCCGCGCCGCCCAGGCGCACCGCGAGCGTGCCGTTGCGCCATGCGCTCGCGGTGATCGGCAGGGGCCGGCCGCCCCATTCGTTGAGCTTGCGTACCGCGTCGGTGCCGTTCATGTCGAACTTCAGCGTGGCTTCGACCTGCGGCCGCGGCAGCACTTTGACCGACAGCTCGAGGATCAGCCCGAGCGTGCCGAGCGAGCCCGCGAGCAGCCGCGACACGTCGTAACCCGCGACGTTCTTGACGACCTGGCCGCCGAAGTGCAGCACCTGCCCCTGGCCGTTCATCACGACGGCGCCGAGCACGAAGTCGCGCGCGGCGCCGACGGCCGGCCTGCGCGGCCCCGAAATGCCAGCGGCGATGCAGCCGCCGAAGGTGGCCTGCGGCCCGAAGTGCGGCGGCTCGAACGGCAGCATCTGGTTGTGCTCGGCGAGCGCGGCTTCGATTTCCAGCAGCGGTGTTCCCGCGCGCGCGGTGATCACGAGCTCGGCCGGATCGTACGCGATGATGCCGCGATAAGCGTGCGTGTCGAGGATCTCACCTTCCAGCGTCTGGCCATACCAGTCTTTGGTGCCGCCGCCGCGGATGCGCAGCGCGCGTCCCTCGGCGCTGGCCGAACGCACGCGTTCGGACCATACGGCGACGATGTCGTCCTCTTCCATGGTGGCCTGCTCGTTGTGTTTCGTTTGATTGTACCGGGCGGCGGCTCGCTGGCAAGCCGGAGCGCACCCGCATGACGGGGCGCGGCATCGGTCTGGAGGAGAGGGCGCAAAGCGCCGCGCAGGCCGCGCCAGCATCAGTGCGGGCGCGGCCAACGGTGGATGCGCGCTGCAAACGCCAGCCGCTAGAAGCGCGGCAGCTCGGGATGAGGCAGCAGGCCGCCGCGCACGTGCATCTTGCCGTATTCGGCACAGCGCGCCCGCGTCGGGATGCCCTTGTCGGGGTTCAACAGGCCGGGCGCGTCGAATGCTCGCTTGACCGCGTGGAACGTGTCGCGCTCTTCGGGCGAGAACTGCACGCACATCGAATTGATCTTCTCGATGCCGACGCCATGCTCGCCCGTCACCGTGCCGCCCAGCTCGACGCAAGCTTCGAGGATGTCGCAACCGAACAACTCGGCGCGATGCCACTCGTCCTGGTCGTTGCCGTTGAACAGGATCAGCGGGTGCATGTTGCCGTCGCCGGCATGGAATACGTTGATGCAGCGCAACTGGTAGGTCTTCTCCATCTCCTCGATGCGCGCGAGCAGCGGCCCGATACTGCGGCGCGGCACGGTACCGTCCATGCAGTAGTAGTCCGGCGAAATGCGGCCGGCGGCCGGAAACGCGTTCTTGCGCCCGGACCAGAAGCGCAGGCGCTCGGCTTCCGTGCGTGAAATCTGGATACGGGTCGCGCCGTGCTCGCGCAGCACCGCGGTCATGCGCACGATCTCGGCCGCGACTTCCTCGGGCGTGCCGTCCGATTCGCACAGCAGGATCGCCGCCGCGTCGAGGTCGTAGCCGGCGTTGACGAACTCCTCGACCGCGCGCGTGGCGGGCTTGTCCATCATCTCGAGGCCGGCCGGAATGATGCCCGCCGCGATGATGCCCGCAACGGCGTCGCCGCCTTTGACGACGTCGTCGAAGCTGGCCATGATGACCTGCGCGGTTTGCGGCTTCGGGATCAGCTTGACGGTGACCTCGGTGACGATCGCGAACATGCCCTCGCTGCCAATCAGCACCGCGAGCAGATCGAGCCCCGGCGCGTCGGGCGCGAGCGAGCCGAATTCGACGATCTCGCCTTCCATCGTGACCGCGCGCACGCGCAGCACGTTGTGCACGGTGAGGCCGTACTTCAGGCAATGCACGCCGCCCGAATTCTCCGACACGTTGCCGCCGATCGTGCAGGCAATCTGCGACGACGGATCCGGCGCATAGTAAAGACCATACGGCGCCGCGGCTTCGGAGATCGCCAGATTGCGCACGCCCGGCTGCACGGTCGCGATGCGCGCGTACGAGTCGACTTCGACGATCTTGCGAAAGCGCGCGAGCGATACCACCACGCCGTGCCGAATCGGCATCGCGCCGCCGGACAGCCCGGTGCCCGCGCCGCGCGGCACGATGGGCACCTCGAGGCGATGGCAGATCTGCACGATGCGCTGCACCTGCGATTCGGTTTCCGGCAACACGACCGCGAGCGGCAGACGCCGGTACGCGGCGAGCCCGTCGCATTCGTACGCGACGGTGTCTTCTTCGCGATACAGCAGACAGTGGGTCGGCAACACGGCCATCAGTGCCTGCACGACTTCGCGCTGACGCTGCGCGAGGACTTCGGCCGACAGTTCAGCGGGTGCGTTCATGTGAGTTGTCTCCTCGTGGCTTGCGCCGGTCCGGCTTGCTGGTTCGAGCCGGCTGTTTCGTGCTGCCTGCTTCGCATCACTTGCGTGTTCAGCTTGGCGCGGTTGCCGCCGGGCGCGTCAGCGGTTTGCCGCGGCCGGCATGCGCAATGTCGATCAGGCCGCCGCCCAGGCGAAAATCTTGCCCGGGTTCATCAGATTGCGAGGGTCTAGCGCGCGCTTGATGGAGCGCATCGTGTCGACCGCGACGTCGCCGTGCTCCTCGAGCAGAAAGCCCATCTTGTGCAGGCCGATGCCATGCTCGCCGGTGCAGGTGCCGTCCATCCGCAGCGCGCGCTGCACGATGCGATGGTTCAGGCGCTCGGCTTCCTCGAGCTCTTCGGGCTTGTCCGGGTCGATCAGGATCGCGACGTGGAAGTTTCCGTCGCCGACATGGCCGACGATCGGGCAGGGCAGCGGCGAGGCCAACAGATCCTGCTCCGTTTCGACCACACACTCCGCGAGACGCGAGATCGGCACGCAGACGTCGGTGGTGACCGCGCGCGAGCCGGGCTTCAGTTGCAGCATCGCGAAATACGCGTTGTGACGCGCGTTCCACAGATGGCTGCGGTCTTCGGGGCGCGTCGCCCATTCGAAGCCTTCACCGGCATTCTGTGCGGCGATTTCCTGCACGAGTTCGGCCTGTTCCTTGACGCCGGCCTCGGTGCCGTGAAATTCGAAGAACAATGTGGGCGCTTCGCGCAGTGTCAGATTCGAATGGCGATTGATCGAGCGGATCGCAAGTGAGTCGACGAACTCGACACGCGCGATCGGCACGCCGATCTGGATCGTCTCGATGACCGCGCGCACCGCATCGCCCATCGACGGGAACGTGCACACCGCGGCCGACACCGCCTCCGGCTGCGGATAGAGGCGCAGCGTGATTTCGGTAATCACGCCGAGCGTGCCTTCCGAGCCGACGAACAGGCGCGTGAGGTCGTACCCCGCCGACGATTTGCGTGCGCGCGAGCCGGTCTTGATCACGCGGCCATCGGCGAGCACGACCGTCAGGCCGAGCACGTTCTCGCGCATCGTGCCGTAGCGCACGGCGTTGGTACCCGACGCGCGGGTTGCCGACATGCCGCCGATGCTCGCGTCCGCGCCGGGGTCGATCGGGAAGAACAGGCCGGTGTCGCGCAGCGCTTCGTTCAGTTGCTTGCGCGAGATGCCGGGCTCGACGGTGACGGTCAGGTCTTCGGCGTTGATCGACAACACCCGGTTCATTTCCGACAGATCGATCGACACGCCGCCTTGCACGGCAAGCAGATGTCCTTCGAGCGACGAGCCATTGCCGTACGGAATGATCGGCACGTCGTACCGGCCGCACAGCTTGACGGCGGTTTGCACGTCTTCGCTTGTACGCGCGAACACGACGGCGTCAGGCAGTTGCGGATCGAACGGTGATTCGTCGCGGCCGTGGTGCGCACGCACGGCTTCGGCAACGGAAACGCGATCGCCGAAAGCGGCTTTTAGCTGGTTCAGCAATTCGGCGGGAAACGGCCGGCGTAGCGGCGCCGGCGGCACGGGATGGTTCACGCATGTCTCCTGTGTCGACCGGAGTTAGCGCTACAGCGCTTACTCCGGTCCCATGCTTTAGCTCGATCGGAGTTGGCGCTTCAACGCTTGCTCCGGTCCCATGAAAGTTTCTTTAAATAACGGTCTGTTTGCAGCAAGTGTTTCATTTTACGCCGTTCGCCCGCCAGGCAGCGCTGGGTCGGCTTCCGCTCATATAATGGCGGCGATTTCGCGATGCGTGCAATATGGACAAACCAGCTGGCAGCATCGTCACTAATACATGGGAGACGTCATGGGCAATCGCCTCAGCAAGATCGCCACTCGCACCGGCGACGACGGCACCACCGGTCTCGGCGACGGCCGCCGCGTGCGCAAGGACAGCGCGCGTATCGCCGCGATTGGCGACGTCGACGAACTCAATTCGAATCTCGGCGTGCTGTTGTGCGAGAACCTGCCCGAGAACGTACGCGCGGCGCTGGTCGCAATCCAGCACGACCTGTTCGATCTGGGCGGCGAGCTGTGCATTCCCGGTCACACGATGATTTCCGAACAGCATCTCGCGCAGCTCGACGGCTGGCTCGCCGACTACAACGCCACGCTGCCGCCGCTGAAGGAATTCATTCTGCCGGGCGGTTCGCGCGCGGCCGCGCTCGCGCATGTGTGCCGTACCGTTTGCCGCCGCGCGGAGCGGGCGATCGTCGCGCTTGGCGAACACGAGGCGCTGAACGCGGCGCCACGTCAGTACGTGAACCGGCTGTCGGATCTGCTGTTCGTGCTGGCGCGCGTGCTCAATCGCGCGGACGGCGGCACCGACGTGCTGTGGCAGCACGATCGCGGCGCGCCGTGAATGGCGACGCACATGTGCGCATGGACACGCACGGTGCTTCGCACGAGCCGACGCTCAACCGACGGCGAGCGTGACCGGCTTGCCGATGCGGCTCAGCATTTCCACGAGCGTGTCGATCGTGAACTTGGTGGTTTTCTTGTTGACGACGTCGGACACGCGCGGGCGCGACACCATCAGGATTTCGGCCGCCTCGGCCTGCTTCAGATGATGCTGTTCGATCCACGTGGACAGCTCGGTCATCAGCTGTTCCTTGAGCAGCCGCGTGTCGTTGATCTGCTTTTGCGACGCCGCGTGAAGGCGTTTCGCTTCATCGGCGGAAAAACCGAGTTCGAGGAACACGTTCGCGCCGGCTCGCGTTACGTGACGAATGTTGGTGTCGATCGTCATGGCTGGGTGGTCCTGTAATGGGTGATGGCGCGGTAGCGCGTTTCGGCAATTCTTCTGTCGTGCGGTCCGAGCCTCTGCGTTTTCTTCTGAAAGCAATGCAGCACGTACAGCGCTTCGGCGTATTTGGCGACGTACATCACGCGAAAAATGCCGTCCTCGTCTCTGATGCGAATTTCGCGCGTTCCCGCGCCGATAGACTCGAACGGTTTCCAGTCGTCAGGGTCGAGTCCTGACTGAATCTTGTGAAGCTGAAACCCTGCGAGACGACGCGCTTCGTTGGGAAAAGCGAGCAAATCACGGTAGCTGGAGCCTAACCAGCGAATTTCTTTTTCCTGCTCCATCGCCACCTCATGTATAAAATCTTATACGCATTCTCCGGCCTGGTCAAGCGTGTAAGCGACCAGGCAACGAGCTATGACGATATCGAGGCAGCAGGCTGAGTACCATTCGTCCGAATGGCCAATAAAAAAACCCGGTTCGATATTGAACCGGGTTTCTTCTACGGACTGCCGACAAGCCCCCGCAGTGGCGGCGGGGCAGGTGTTCAGTTGCCGCTGCCGCGCGCGACGCGGCGCTGTCTGACCGCTTCGGCAAGGCCTTCGAGCACCGCGACGCTCTCGTCCCAGCCGATGCATGCATCGGTAATGCTCTGGCCGTACGTGAGCTCGCAGCCTTCCTGCAGATCCTGGCGACCCGCGACGAGGTGCGACTCCACCATCACGCCGACGATCCGCTCGTCACCCGCGGCGATCTGACGGCCGATGTCCGCGCACACCGGAATCTGGTTTTCGTGCTTCTTCGAACTGTTCGCGTGGCTCGCATCGATCATCAGACGCGCGGCGAGACCCGCCTTGCCGATGTCCGCGCAGGCCGCGTTGACGTTGTCGGCGTCGTAGTTCGGCGTTTTGCCGCCGCGCAGAATCACGTGGCAGTCCTCGTTGCCCGCGGTCGATACGATCGCCGAGTGGCCGCCCTTCGTGACCGACAGGAAATGGTGCGGCTGCGAGGCGGCCTTGATCGCGTCGACGGCGATCTTCACGTTGCCGTCCGTGCCGTTCTTGAAGCCGACCGGGCACGACAGTCCCGAAGCCAGCTCCCGGTGCACCTGCGATTCGGTCGTGCGCGCGCCGATGGCACCCCAGGAGATCAGATCCGCGATGTACTGCGGGCTGATCATGTCGAGGTACTCGGTGCCGGCCGGCAGGCCGAGTTCGTTGATGCGCAGAAGCAGCTCGCGCGCGGTGCGCAGACCTTCGTTGATCTTGAAGCTGTTGTCCATATGCGGGTCGTTGATGAGACCCTTCCAGCCCACCGTCGTACGCGGCTTTTCGAAGTACACGCGCATCACGACTTCGAGTTCGCCGGCAAAGCGCTTGCGCTGCTCGATCAGACGCCCCGCGTATTCGATCGCGGCCTTCGGATCGTGAATCGAGCACGGGCCGATCACGACGATCAGACGATCGTCCATGCCGTGCAGAATGCGATGCATCGCGGTGCGCGAGTCGTAGATCACGTTGGAAACCGTCTCGTCGCAGGCAAATTCGCGGATCAGGTGAGCGGGCGGCGTGAGTTCCTTCAATTCGCGAATGCGGACATCATCGGTATTGTGCGGGGGCATGTTGTTCTCCTGAATCGGTTCGTAGCGTGTTCGCGCGGGCAACGGGGGCGATCAGTCAGTGATCAAACAGCGAGGCCAGAGCGGACGACGATCAAAAAATGGTCAACGACAAAATGTCAGTCAGGTATCGAAAAGCGTGAGACGAAAAAAAACCGCCAGGCTAGCTGGCGGTTTTTCGGGAATTCTCGGTGTCCTGCGTGCACTAACACCCCTCTCGATCCGCCAGCGGTCTGAGATACCAAAAAAAGTAAAAATAAAACTTGGCGGACATGGCGAAGTGAATGCGTCGCTGGTCAAAAAGGGTGAGTGAGTTTATAACCCGGTACAGGCTCGGCTGACAAGCTGGGGCGTCGAAAAATGCGGAAAACCCGCACACTTCGCGCCTTGCGTGCGCGAAGCGTGCATCCGTGACGAAATCAGGCCGTGCCGCCGACCGTCATCCGCTCGATGCGCAGCGTCGGTTGACCGACGCCCACCGGCACGCTCTGGCCTTCCTTGCCGCACACGCCCACGCCCGAATCGAGCTTCATGTCGTTGCCGATCATCGTGACGTACTTCAGCGATTCCGGTCCGCTGCCGATCAGCGTCGCGCCCTTGACCGGATACGTGATCTTGCCGTTCTCGATCATGTACGCCTCGGAGGCCGAGAACACGAATTTGCCGTTCGTGATGTCGACCTGACCGCCGCCGAAGTTCACCGCATACAGGCCGTTCTTCACGGACGCGAGGATTTCTTGCGGGTCCTTGTCGCCGTTCAGCATGTACGTGTTGGTCATGCGCGGCATCGGCAGCGCCGCGTACGATTCGCGCCGAGCGTTGCCGGTGACCGGCATCTTCATCAGACGCGCGTTCAGCGTGTCCTGGATGTAGCCCTTCAGGATGCCGTCCTCGATCAGCGTCGTGCACTGGGTCGGATTACCTTCGTCGTCGATATTGAGCGAGCCGCGACGATTCGGCAGCGTGCCGTCGTCGACCACGGTGACGCCCTTCGCGGCGACCTGCTCGCCGATGCGTCCCGCGAATGCCGACGACCCTTTGCGGTTGAAGTCGCCCTCGAGCCCGTGGCCGATCGCCTCGTGCAGCAGCACGCCGGGCCAGCCCGGCCCGAGCACGACGGTCATCGCGCCGGCCGGCGCCGGACGCGCATCGAGATTGATGAGAGCGGCGTGCACCGCGTCGTCGACATAGCGCGACAGCACTTCATCGGTGAAATAGCCGTAGTCGAAACGCCCGCCGCCGCCGCCGCTGCCGATTTCGCGGCGGCCGTTCTGCTCGGCGATCACCGTCACCGAGACACGCACGAGCGGCCGGATGTCGGCCGCGAAGCCGCCGTCGCTGCGCGCGACCAGCACCACGTCGTATTCGCCGGCGAGGCCCGCCATCACCTGCTGGATGCGCGGGTCGCGGCCGCGCGCCATCTGCTCGATGCGCTCGAGCAGTTTGACCTTGGCGGTGGCGTCGAGCGAATGCAGCGGGTCGGACGGCAGGTACAGATCGCGCCCGGCGATGCCGGTCAGCGACGACGCCACCTGGATCTTCTGCTTGCCGCCGCCTGCCTTGGCGATCGCGCGCGTGGCGATGGCCGCCTGGCGGATCGCTTCGGGCGACAGGTCGTCCGAGTAGGCGAACGCGGTGCGCTCGCCCGACACGGCGCGCACGCCGACGCCCTGATCGATGCTGAAGCTGCCCGACTTCACGATGCCTTCCTCGAGACTCCACGCTTCGCTGCGGGTGGTCTGGAAGTACAGGTCCGCGTAGTCGACGCGGTGCGTGAAGATTTCGGCGAGCGTGCGCGTGAGCAGCGATTCGTCGAGACCATAGGGCGTGAGGAGGATGTCCTTGGCGGCGGCGAGATTACGGATACCGGGTTCGATGATGTTCATGCGAAGTATGTTCTGCTCGATACGAAGGGGTCGGGGAGCGCCTGCGTCGCTATATGCGTGGCAGGCGCCGCAGTTTCAATGTCGGTTTCAGGTCAGCACGCGATGACGCCATGCCGGCAGGCTTTGCCGCACTTCGTCGATGCGCGCGCGTTCGAGGTTGCCCGCGACCACGCCGGCGCCCTCGTCGCGCACCGCGACGATCTCGCCCCACGGGTCGATCAGCATGCTGTGGCCCCAGGTGCGGCGGCCGTTTTCATGTTTGCCGCCTTGCGCCGCGGCGAGCACGTAGCACTGGTTTTCGATCGCGCGAGTGCGCAGCAGCAGCTCCCAATGCGCGCGGCCGGTCGTGTAGGTAAACGCCGACGGCACCACGATCAGCGCGCAGTCGCCCATGCGCCGGTACAGCTCGGGAAAGCGCAGATCGTAGCAGACCGACAGGCCGACCCGGCCGAATGGCGCCTCGAAGCTTTGCACCGAGGTGCCGGGTCGAATCGTGCGCGCTTCGTCGAACGATTCTTCGCCCTTTTCGAAGTTGAACAGGTGGATCTTGTCGTAGCGCGCGGCCTCGTTGCCGCTCGGGTCGAACACCAGCGTCGTGTTCAGTACGCGCGACGGCTCCGGTGCGTTCAGCGGCAGGGTGCCGCCGATCACCCAGATCTGGTGGCGGCGCGCGGCGTCGGCGAGAAAGCGTTGGATCGGGCCGTCCTGATGTGGCTCGCGCACGGCGAGCTTGTCGGTGTCCTTGAAGCCCATGAAACAGAAATACTCGGGGAGCAGCACGAGTTGCGCGCCGTCGGCGGCGGCTTCGGCGATCAGGCGCTCTGCGTCGGCGAGATTGCGATCGCGATCCGGCGAGCTGACCATCTGCAGCGCGGCGACCCGGAAGGGGCTGGCTACAAGGCCGCTGGAGGTTGCGGCGGATGCGGATGAAGTGACGTGTGTTTCGCTCATGAGCGTGTCGAAAGACTCCCGGCGGGCGGCGGTGTGAAGCGCGGGCGCCGCATGCATGGTTCTGGGCTGGCTCGGCCCCGTTGGCGCATTGAGTCGATAGAGCGGCACGAGCGGCCGCGTGGTTCGAGACGGCGGCGCCAGGGAAACCGGAGCTCAGTGCGCTTCCACGGTCGAAGCCGGAGCGTCAATCTTACCCCGTTCGCCCGTCACCCGCTCGACGTGCGGTTTCGACCACGAGCCGGTGATCGCGTAGTCGCGCGCGAATACGTGCGACACCCCATGCGTGAACGCGATATCGGCGATCAGCGCGCCGAGGCCGATCAGCGGATTGATGACCGTCGCGGCGATCACCGCGGAGCCGGCGCTGACGGTCGGCACTACGTGCAGGTGCAGGTCCTGGCTCTTCTGCGCGATGTCGACCGAGCCCACCATCTCGGCGCGGGCCGGCGCGGTCACCATCCTGAAGTTGTCGGTGCGGGCGATGCCGTCATGAATCTGCGCGGTACCCGTCACGCTCGAGAACGGCAGGCCCTCGCCGATCACATCGCGGAAATTGAGTGTGGCGATGCGCGCGAGGCTTTGCAGGCTCAGCACGCCGAGCAGCGTCGCGACGCCCGGATCGACCTTCAGGATCTGACCGTGGTGTAGATCCAGCGCGAGGTTGCCGTTCAGCGTCGAATAGTCGATCGTGGTCGGGCCGCCCTGCCACACGGCCTTGCCCTGAATCGAGCCGGTGCCGCCCCTGAGCGTCCTCGGCAGACCGAAGCGCTCGAGCATTGCGCCGGCATCCTTGATGTCGAGCTTGAAATCGAACACGGTGCGGCGCGGCATGGCTTCGTCGGCCGAGGTGGGCAGTTCGGTCGAGGTGCGCCAGTTCGCGGTCGCGCTCAGCGTCGCGGTGGGGTTCGTCACGTCGAGCTTGTCGAGCTGCCAGACCGGCACGCCGTTTTCTTCGAAGTTGTGCGCGTCGACCTCGAGCCGGCCGACGTTGCGATCGTGCACGATCAGCTCGTCGACGACCAGATCGATCGACGGCATGTTCAGCGCGGGCGCCGACATCGCCGGACCGAGCAGGTCCTTGTCCGCGACCGACGGAATCACGACGCGCGCGAAGCGCGCCTGGAGTTCGCCCGGCGATTCGCGGGTCGCTCCCGGCAGCCACGACACGTGGCCTGACACCTGATTCGACGCGACGTTCGCCTGCCACGTGCGGTCCGCGTGCGACGCGCCGACGATCACGTTGTCCCAGTGACGCTTGAGCAGCGTAAGCATGTCGATGTGCAGCGCGAAGCGGTTCGGCAGGAACTGCGTGAGCATGGGATTCGGCACGGCCGTAGGCGCGGCCGCGGGTGTGGCCGCACTGCTGGCGGTATTGCCGCCGTTCGCACCGCCGTTCACGCCATTCGCCCCGCCCGCGCTCACGCCCGCGCGCAGCTGCGCGGCGAGCGCGCGCCAGGCGTCGGCATCGATCTCCTTGATGTCCGCCGCGGCGACCACGCCCTCGGACGGCAGGTCGACCGGCCGGTTCACGCCGATCGCGCCGCGCACGACGGTCGGTGACGTACGCGGCTGCGCGTTCGGCCGATAGCGCAGCAGATACGCGGCGGCGACCGGTCCCAACGTCAGGTCGGCGCGTTCGAGGCCGGCTTCGCCCGGCAGCGTCGACGGATTGACCGAGAAGTGCAGCGGCATCGGCGTGCCGGCAGTCTTTTTGAACGGCGCTGGAAAATCGAGCCCGAGGCCGCTCAGATCAGAGTTGGCGCTGACCTCCGGCAGGCGGCCCTTCGCGCCGGTGACGCGCAATGCATAAGGCGCGCTGCCGCTCATATGCGTGAGCACCTGTGCGGCCGGGCCATGCAGATGCAGTTCGCGCGCGGCATCGACGGCGATGTGGCCGTTGAGCGCGAGCGCGTACGTGCCGTCTTGCCGCAAGCCGCCGTTCGCATGCACGTCACCGCCGAGGAACTGGCCGGAGAGCCGCTCGACCTCGGCCGTGCGTTCGGTGAAGCGCACCCGGCCGTTCAGCTGCGACAGCGACGGCGCATTGCTCACGCTCAGGCGATTGTTCTGGAAGCCGAGCGCACCTTCCACGCCGATATGCGGCTTCGGCGTACGCGGGATCGTCAGCTTCAGCGCGAGCGACGCGGGCCCTTCCGCGCGAATTTTTTCGGTCTGGTGCCGCGCCATGATGCCGAGCGAGCTGCCGTTCACGTAGTCGAGCATATCGGCGAGCGGGCCACGGCCGTTGCCCTGGATGGTTAGGTTCGAGCCTTTGGTGCCGAGGTCGTCGATGCGGCCGTTCACGCCGGTCAGCGCGACGCGCTTGTAACGGCCGCGGTCGATGTCGAAGCGCAGCACGTTCTGCTTGAGCTCGAACACGCCGTCGATGCCGTCGAGCGGCGGCCAAACGTTTGGCGTGCCGTTGCGCATGTTGCGCGGCGGGAACGGCGTCGGATCGAACTTGCCGCCGGTGAACGGCGCGACGATGCGGAAGATGCCGGCGTCGGGGTCGCGCGCGTAGGGGAACTTGGTCAGGTCGCCGTGCACTTCGATCGTGCCGCCACGCGACACGCCAGCCTGCAAGCCGTGGCCGAGGTAAATGCGCAGCTTTTCGCTGACCGCGGTCGGCAGATAGCGGGCGATGTGCGTCACCTGCGCGCGCCGGAAGTCGGCTTTCAGGTCGAGCGAGCCGCGGCCGTGGCCGGGATTGCTGTAGCTCGCAGTCGCGCTCGCCTCGACGTCAGGGTTCGATACGCTGAAATCGTTGAGCTTGAGCGCGAACGCGGGACGCGTGTCGCCCGGTGCCTTCGTGCCCATCGTCCAGTCGGCGCGGCCGTGCAGACGCGCAAGCGTGAGACGCGGATCGTCGAACACGCCCGGCAGCGTGATCGCCACGTTGGTCGTATCGAAGTTCGCGTGGCCGCCTTTTTCATCGGCGTCGACGTTGCCCCACAGGTTTTCGATGCCGGGAACGCCGGCGCGCGGGTGGCCGCGCGGCGTCAGGCCCGGCCCCGGCTCCTGGGCGGCAAAGCTGATGCCCTGCAAATCGCCCTTGAAGCGATAACGCTCGATCGGTTCAGCACCCGTCGGCCGACGGTCGCTGCCCACTTCTCCGGATTCCGGCTTGCCGCGCTCGAGCTCGATCACGTAGTTCGCGACGCGCCCGCGCGGATTGATGCGCACGAGTTCATTGAGAAAGTGCCGCGGCAGCGGCAGCGCGCGGCTGAATTCGGCGAGGATGCCGAGATCGACGCGATCGCCGCTGACGCTCAAAAGCTGCCCATGCTGCTGCGACGCCATCCGGTAGCGGCTGTCGAGGGTCCGGAAGCGCAGGATGCGCGTGAGCGGCGTGCCGTCTTCGAGCGGCGGCTGGCCGAGCTCGGCACGCAGGTCCGACAGCTGCAGCCGGTACTCGCCTTCGTTTGCCTCGACGCGCCACAGAAAGTGGGTGATCGGCACGAGCAGCCTTGGCTGGGTCGGGCGCACGCGCATCGCGACGTCGTAACCGCTCAACTGGCCGGTCGCCTGGGTCATGCGGCCTTCGCTGAAGTCGATCCAGATTGCATTGTCGATGCGGCCGGCGAACGTCTCGATCGGGAACTGGATGTAGCGCGCGAGCGTCGGCAGATCGACCGGGCCCGTCGACATGTACACCTGCCCGCTCCAGTTGATCGGCTTGCCGAGCGCCGAGAGCGGCGCGTGGCGGAAGTGCGTGCGGAAGTCGAGCGGGCCTTTCAGCACCTGGCCGTCGGGTGGCGCCTGCAGCGCCATGCGGTGGTCGCGGCCGTCATTGAGGATCGCGATGCGGATGTCGCGCAGCGCCAGTTCGGGTTCGTTGCGCGTCGCGTCGCGCCAGCGCAGCACGCCGCCGCGCACGACGATCGCCTGCTGACGCAACAACCAGGTGGACAGCGCGTCGTTGCCGCTGTGGCGCGTCGGCACCGGCACGCCCGCGACCGACAGCACGCCGTCCTCGCTGCGCGACACCAGCACGTCCGGCTGATCGACGATCAGGCTCGACAGCGCCAGATGAAACTCCCACAGCGAGCGCCAGGACACCGACGCGGTGGCGTGCGGAATCGTCAGCGCGGGTTGGCCGTCGTGATCGCGGATGACGAGATTCGTGACATCGAGCCCTGGCTGGAAGCCGCTCCAGTGCGGCGCGAGCCGGCCGATCGTGAATTGGGTGCGCAGCTTGTCGGAGACCGCGGCTTCGATGCGCGGCCGGAACATGTCGGCGCGCGGCAGCACCACGTAGCGCAAACCCAGAAACAGTCCGCCCGCGATGAAATAGAGGACGAGCGCGAGCGCGGCGAGCACGCGCAACGTCCGACGCAGCACGATGTGGTCGCTTCCGCTCACATGCCGGACCTGCGGTGGGGTTTGCGGGTCGGCGGATTCGTTTCGCTCGGACATGCTGCGGCGGCTGGGCGTATGGTAGTTTTGCGTGTTAACGACGAAATGTATCACACGGGAAAGCGTCGGCGGACCTCCTGCAAACCCTGTCCGATGGCCCGTGACGGCGATTGGCGAGGCCGTCCGGCATGGGGGCCGGCACGCTTGTCGCCGCATGCCGATGGCACGACGGAACGACACGACAACGACCCCGGAACGACACCCGGACACCGTCAGAATACCGCCGGACAAATTCGATCAAGCAACGAGCGAGCCAGATTTTTGATGACTGACGCCACCCTCCTGAGTTCCAGCTATTCGCACTATGCCGCGCGCGCCGCCGCGGCCCGCCCGCAACTGGTCGCGCATGTCGGCGCGCTGGCCGACGAACTGCTGACGCGCGAGCGCATCGACGCGCGTCTCGACGAACTGTGCGCCGAGGCGGCGGGCCCAGCCGGTGCGCCGGTCAACGAAGATGCGCTGAAGCGCGCGCTGCGCCAGCTGCGCACCGAAGTATTCTGCGCGGTGATGGAGCGCGACCTGGCCGGCGAGGCCGATATCGCCGAAGTCACCGGCGCGATGACCGATCTCGCGGAAACGACGATCCAGCGCGCGCTGACGGTGCTGAGCGCCGAGCTCGAAGCGCTGTATGGCGAGCCGCGCGACCAGCAGGGCGAACGGCTCACGCTTGGCGTGGTCGGTATGGGCAAGCTCGGCGGGCGCGAGCTGAACGTGTCGTCGGATATCGACCTGATCTTCGTCTATGAGGACGACGGCGAGACCGCCGGCGGCCAGCGCTCGCCGCTCGCGACCCAGGAGTTCTTCACGCGGCTCGGCAAGCGGCTGATCGGCGCGCTCGCCGAAGTCACCGCCGACGGCTACGTGTTTCGCGTCGATATGCGTCTGCGGCCGAACGGCGATTCGGGGCCGCTCGTATGCAGCCTCGGCATGCTCGAAGAGTATTTCTATGTGCAGGGCCGCGAGTGGGAGCGCTACGCGTGGATCAAGGGCCGGCTCGTGTCCGAGGGCGCGAGCGCCTCGGCGCAGCGGCTGCAGAAGCAGCTCGGGGCGATCGTCACGCCGTTCGTCTATCGACGCTATCTGGATTTCGGCGTGATCAGCGCGATTCGCGCGCTGCATCTGCAGATCCGCCAGGAGGCGCAGCGCCGCGCGTCGATGCGCCCCGACAAGGCCGACGACATCAAGCTCGGCCGTGGCGGCATCCGTGAAATCGAATTCAGCGCGCAGGTGTTCCAGCTGATCCGCGGCGGCCAGGACGCCGGCTTTCGCGTGCGGCCGACGCTCGCCGTGCTGCGCCACGCGGCCACGAATGGGTTGATGGATCCGTCGGTGTGCGTGAAGCTGTCGCAGGCGTATCGCTTTCTGCGGGAGCTCGAGCATCGTTTGCAATATCGCAACGACGCGCAGACCCACGCGATGCCCGTCGATGCCGAAGACCGCATGGCGCTCGCGCGCGTGATGGGCTGCGACGACTACCCGCAATTGATGACGAAGC
This sequence comes from Paraburkholderia sp. 31.1, assembly GCF_014397645.1. Taxonomy (NCBI): domain Bacteria; kingdom Pseudomonadati; phylum Pseudomonadota; class Betaproteobacteria; order Burkholderiales; family Burkholderiaceae; genus Paraburkholderia; species Paraburkholderia sp. 31.1. The sequence continues at coordinate 99,276 of NZ_VZQN01000010.1, read as the reverse complement.
TCGACGCGCATCGCGAGTTCGTCGAACAGCAGTTCGACCAGATTTTCGCCGACAAGGTGGGCGGCCGCGACGGTTGCGGCGCGCCCGAGGACGGCGCGGCCGCGTGGGTGTGGAGCAGCGCGCTCGCCGACGATAGCGCCGACGACGCACTGCGCGCGCGCCTCGTCGAACTGGGGGTGGCCGAGCCCGGTGAGCTGCTCGCCCGGCTGCAGGCGGTGTGGCGCTCGTCGCGCTACACGGGCCTGAACGAGCGCAGCCGGCAGCGTTTCGACATCGTCGCGCAGCGCGCGCTCGAAGCCGCGCGCACGCTGGAGCCGGCCGGGCGGCGCGGCGATACGGTCGCGCGCCTGTTCGATCTGCTCGAAGCGGTGAGCCGGCGCGGCGCGTATCTGGCGCTTCTGACCGAGTATCCGCAGGCGCTGCACCAGGTGCTGTCGGTGCTGGGCGGCTCGCGCTGGGCGGCCGGCTATCTGATCCGCCATCCGCAGCTGCTCGACGAGCTGCTCGACGTCGAGGCGATCAACAGTCCGTTCGACTGGGCTGAATTCAAGCGTACGTTGCGTTTGCGGCTCGCCGCCGCCGATGGCGTCGAGCAGCAGATGGATCTGCTGCGTCACGCGCATCAGGCCGAGGTGTTCCGCATTCTGCTGATCGATCTTGCCGGCAAGCTGTCCGTCGAGCACGTCAGCGACCGGCTGTCCGAGCTCGCCGACGCGGTGCTCGACGTGACGATCGAAGCCGTGTGGAAGCAGTTGGCCAAACGTCATCGCGACGTGCCGCGCTTCGCGGTGATCGCCTACGGCAAGCTCGGCGGCAAGGAGCTCGGCTACGCGTCGGACCTCGACGTGATCTTCCTGTACGACGATCCCGGCGATGCCGCCGCCGACGTCTACGCAACCTACACACGGCGTCTGATCACATGGCTGACCACCGCGACCGGCGCCGGCACATTGTTCGACATCGACCTGCGGCTGCGACCCAACGGCGAGTCGGGCCTGCTCGTCACCGACCTCGATGCGTTCCGTCGCTACCAGCTGCGCGAGGGCGACGCGGCGAATACCGCGTGGGTGTGGGAGCATCAGGCGCTGACGCGTGCGCGCTACTGCGCGGGCGATCCGGAGATCGGCGCGAAGTTCGAGGCGATCCGCGAACAGGTGCTGACGACGCCGCGCGAAGCGGCGCCGCTCGCGAAAGAGATCGTCGAGATGCGCGTGCGTGTCGAGGCGGGACACCCGAACCATACGCCGGCGCTGTTCGACCTGAAGCACGACCGCGGCGGCATGGTCGATATCGAGTTCACCGTGCAGTACTGGGTGCTGCTGCATGCGGCGCGCGATCCCGAACTGATCCGCAATACCGGCAATATCGCGCTGCTGCGTGAGGTGTCGCGTTTCGGGCTGATGAGCGAAGCGGAAGCGGAGACGGTCGGCGCCGCCTATCGGCGCTATCGCAAGCTGCAGCACACGCTGCGGCTCGATGGGATGGAGAAGGCGCGGGTCGATCCGGCGCTGGTGGCGGCCGAGCGCGAGGCGGTGCTGGCGTTGTGGAAGAGGGTGTTTGGGTAAGGGCGCTCACGCACTTCGCGTCGCGCATCATGCGCGGCCGGGATCGGTGTGACGTCCCGGCCAAGCCGACTCAGCCGTGTGCGGCCGCCTATGCGCGGCGCAATTTCAGGCGGCCAGCATTTCCTTCGCGTGCTTGCGCGTGGTCGCCGTGATTTCGAGGCCGCCGAGCATGCGCGCGACTTCCTCGATGCGGCTCGCCTTGTCGAGCGAGCTCACGCTGCTGAGCGTGCCGCCGGTGCCGTTGCTCATCTTTGCGACCTGGAAATGATGATCGCCGCGCGCGGCGACCTGCGGCAGATGGGTCACGCACAGCACCTGGCGCGCCTCGCCGAGCTGATGCAATAGCCGTCCGACCACTTCGGCCACGCCGCCGCCGATGCCCGTATCCACTTCGTCGAAGATCAGGGTCGGTGTCGGGCTGGCCGCGCTCGCGATCACTGCGAGCGCAAGACTGATACGCGCGAGTTCGCCGCCTGACGCAACCTTCGCGAGCGGCCGCAGCGGCACGCCGGCATGACCGGCGACGCGGAACTCGATCTGCTCGAGCCCGTGCGCGCCGCCTTCGGGCAGCGGCACCAGCGCGACCTCGAAGCTGCCGCCTTTCATCGACAGTTCCTGCATGCCGGTCGTGACCGCCTCGCCGAGCGCCTTGCCTGCTTTCGCGCGTGCCTTCGACAGCTTTTTCGCCTCGGCGACGAACACTTCCTTCGCTTGCGCCTCGGCGGCGCGCAGACCGTCGAGGTCGGCGGCGGCGTCGAGCGCGGCCAGTTGCTTGCGCCGCTCTGCGTGTTCTTCCGGCAGCGTCTCGGGCCGCAGGCGGAACTTGCGCGCGGCCGAGTGCAGCGCGTCGAGGCGCTTTTCGACCTGCGCGAGCCGCTCCGGATCGAGCTCGAGCTTCTGCGCGTAGTGGCTCAGCGAATACGCGGCTTCCTGCAACTGGATTTCGGCCGGTTCGAGCGCGGCGAGCACGTCGTTCAGCGCGGGGTCGATCTCCGCGAGGTCGCGCACCTTCGACACGATCGAGCCGAGATGCGTGATCATCGCGTCGTCCGATTCGGACAGCGCGCCGAGCGCTCCCTGCACGCCGTCGATCAGATTCGCGGAATGCGACAGCCGCCGATGCTCGGTGTTGACTTCTTCCCATTCGCCCGGCTGTGGCGCGAGCTTGTCGAGTTCGGTGAGTTGCCACGCGAGTCGCTCGCGTTCGAGTTGCAGCTCGCGATCGCGCGTTTGCGCGTGCTCGACGACCTGCGCCTTGTCGCGCCACGTGCGCCACGCGCGCGTGACGGCGGCGGCCAGGTCGGACAGGCCCGCGTGCGTGTCGAACAGCTCGCGCTGCGCGTCGGGGCGCATCAGCAACTGGTGCGCGTGCTGGCCGTGAATATCGACGAGCATCTCGCCGACCTCGCGCAGCTGCGCGAGCGTGGCCGCCGTACCGTTGATGAACGCGCGCGAGCGGCCGTTCGCGTCGACCACCCGCCGCAGCATCACGGTGCCGCCGTGCTGGCCGTCGTCGGCCGCGCCGAGCGCCTGCGTGTCGAGCCATTGATCGACCTGTGCGTGCGTCTCGAACTCCGCGGTGATGTCGGCGCGGCTCTCGCCGGTGCGCACGACGCTCGCCTCGGCGCGCGCGCCTAGTGCCAGCGCGAGCGCGTCGATCAGGATCGATTTGCCGGCGCCGGTTTCGCCCGAGAAAACGGTAAAGCCGCTGTCGAATTCGAGGTCGAGCGCGGCGACGATGACGAAGTCGCGTATCGAGAGGTGGCGAAGCATGGAGGTCGTCGGGTGAGCTTGGGATTCGGGTGGCGGCCGCGGCGGCGTGCGAAATCAAAGTGCCGCTTACGGCCTCGGGTCTTCTTCGTGCGACGGGTACTCGTGCCAGTGCAGCTTCTGGCGTAGCGTCGCGTAGTAGCTGTAGCCGACCGGATGCAGCATCGGCACCGTGTGGCGCGAACGGCGCACCTCGATCGTGTCGCCGAGCTCCAGCGACGTGAACGACTGCATGTCGAAATTGACGTTCACCTCGCGCCCGGAAACGATCTGGATGCTGACCTTCGATTCGTCCGGCAGCACGATCGGCCGGTTCGACAGCGCGTGCGGCGCGATCGGCACGAGCACGATGCCCTGTAGTTGCGGATGCAGGATCGGCCCCTGCGAGGACAGCGAATACGCGGTCGAGCCGGTCGGCGTCGCGACGATCAGGCCGTCCGAGCGCTGGTTGTACATGAAGCGGCCGTCGACCGACACGCGCAACTCCGCCATGCCCGAGAAGCCGCTGCGGTTGACCACCACGTCGTTGAACGCGAGCGCGTGGTAGATCGGCGTGCCGTCGCGCACGATGCGCGCTTCGAGCAGCACGCGCTCCTCGCGCTCGAAATTGCCGGACAGCATCTGCGGCACGATCTCGCGCATGTCGGAGATCGGAATGTCCGTGATGAAGCCGAGCCGCCCGTGGTTGATGCCGATCAAGGGCGTGCGATACGGCGCGAGCTGGCGGCCGATGCCGAGCATCGTGCCGTCGCCGCCTAGCACCACGGCGACGTCGGCGCGCGCGCCGATCTCGGCGAGACGCAGCGCCGGATAGTCGGTCACGCCGATCTCGGCGGCGGTGTCTGCTTCGAACACGACTTCCAGGCCGAGCTTCGCGATGCAGGCGGCGAGCGCGGTCAGCGGCTCGCCGATGCCTGGCGTATTGCTGCGCCCGACGAGCGCGACGGTCTTGAACTGGCTGGTCACTTGCATGCCGGCATTACACCATAGGTAGGGCCTGAAAAGAACCGCAGACCAACCCGGTTGTGGGGCGGCGCACGCAGGGCGTCTGCGTATGTCGCGATTATCGTTAGAATGGTGAGACCCGATGACATGCGAGCCCGCCGACGGCGGTGCATTCGCCGGGAGCGGGCGCCGCGGGCGCTCACGGCTGCGATGCCATTGAGCTAAAATTTTTCGTCATGCTAGATCCTCGCGCACAAACCCTCCTCAAAACGCTGATTGAGCGCTACATCGCCGAAGGTCAGCCGGTCGGCTCGCGCACGCTGTCACGTTATTCGGGCCTCGAACTGAGTCCGGCCACGATCCGTAACGTGATGTCGGACCTCGAGGATCTGGGGCTCGTGATCAGTCCGCATACGTCGGCAGGGCGCATTCCGACACCACGCGGCTACCGCCTGTTCGTCGACACGATGCTGACCGTCGAATCCGCCGCCGACGAGGAGGCGGTGACGCGCACCGTCAAGACCACGCTGCAGGTGGGCGAGCCGCAGAAGATCGTCGCCGCGGCGGCGAGCGTGCTGTCAAATCTGTCGCAGTTCGCCGGCGTCGTGCTCACGCCGCGTCGCAGCCACGTGTTCAAGCAGATCGAATTCATGCGCCTGTCCGACCAGCGCATTCTGCTGATCATCGTGACGCCCGAAGGCGACGTGCAAAACCGCATCCTCGCCACCCAGCGCGACTTTTCGCCTTCGCAGCTGGTGGAAGCCTCCAATTACATCAACGCGCACTTCGCGGGCCTCTCGTTCGACGAGGTGCGCCGCCGCCTGCGCGGGGAAATCGACGAGCTGCGTGGCGACATGACCTCGCTGATGCACGCGGCCGTCACCGCCAGCACCGACGAATCCGACACCGGCGAGACCGTGTTGATCTCGGGCGAGCGCAATCTGCTCGAAGTCGCCGATCTTTCGTCGGACATGGCGCGCCTGCGCAAGCTGTTCGATGTGTTCGACCAGAAGACCAGCCTCCTTCAGTTGCTCGACGTGTCGAGTCACGCGGCGGGCGTGCAAATATTCATTGGCGGCGAATCGAATCTGGTACCGATCGAGGAAATGAGCGTCGTCACCGCGCCGTACGAGGTGAACGGCAAGATCGTCGGCACGCTCGGTGTGATCGGACCGACCCGCATGGCCTACAACCGCGTGATTCCGATCGTGGACATAACCGCGCGGCTGTTGTCCATTACGCTCAGCCAGCAGTAGTCCTCGGGCTCCGTAGAACTGTCGTCATCGCAGTCCGTGGCGATCATGATGCGCGAACGCGCGGTGTCTGCCAATCGTCCGAATGGCCAGGGGTCTCTGGCGGCGCCGGGCAGAACCCGCGCCGCTATAATGAATCTCCATTGAATCGACTCGCCGCAAAATGCGGTGATTTCTGCTACCTATGCGCTTCGACCTCGAGCGGCCTTCACAGAACGCCACGTCGCATCGCGTCGCCGTGTTGCTGATCAATCTCGGCACGCCCGACGCGCCGACGCCGCGCGCGGTGCGCCGCTACCTCGCGCAGTTCCTGTCCGATCCTCGCGTGGTCGAAATTCCGGCGCTGCTGTGGCAGCTCATTCTGCGTCTGCTGATTCTGCCGTTGCGCGGCCGCAGCTCTGCGAAGAAGTATGCGGCGGTGTGGATGCCCGAGGGCTCACCGCTGCGCGTCCACACCGAAAAGCAGGTCGAGGGCCTGCGCCATCTGCTGCAACTGAACGACTACACGGTGCTGGTCGACTACGCGATGCGCTACGGCACGCCCGGCATTCCGGCAATGCTGAACCAGCTGAAGCTCGCGGGCGCCGAGCGCGTGTTGCTGATGCCGATGTATCCGCAGTATTCGGCGTCGACCACCGCGACCGCGTTCGACGAAGCCTTTTCCGCGCTCAAGCGCATGCGCAACCAGCCGGAAGTCCGCACCGTGCGCCAGTACGCCGATCACCCGGCGTACATCGCGGCGCTCGCCGCACAGGTGCACCACTACTGGCATCTGCACGGCCGCCCCGATTTCGCGGCGGGCGACAAGCTCGTGCTCAGTTTCCACGGCGTGCCCAAGCGCACGCTCGACCTCGGCGACCCGTACCACGAGCAATGCCAGCAGACCGGCGCGCTGCTGATGCAGGCGCTCGATTTGACGTCGGTCGAATGCCGCATCACGTTCCAGTCGCGCTTCGGCAATGCCGAATGGCTGCAGCCCTACACGGCGCCGACGTTGAAGGAACTCGGCGCGGCAGGCGTGCGGCGTGCTGACGTGTTTTGCCCGGGTTTCACCGCCGACTGCCTCGAAACGATCGAGGAAATCGGCATGGAAGGGCGCGGCGAATTTCTGCAGGCGGGTGGCAAGGAGTTTCACCGGATCGCCTGTCTGAACGCGTCGCAGCCGTGGGTTGCCGCGCTTGGCGAAATCGTTGCGCAGCATCTGCAGGGCTGGCCCGTGCAGGCGGTGCCGGTGCCGCACACGACAGGAGCTTGAATACGCAGATGAACTACCGCATTTCAACCGAACCGGGCGCGAAACTGCGCATCGACAAATGGCTGTGGGCCGCGCGCTTCTTCAAGACGCGTTCGCTGGCCGCGGAGGCGGTTGACAAGGGGCGGGTGCGTATCGGCGGCGTCGCCGTGAAGCCGGCGAAGGACGTGCGTGTCGGCGATCTGGTCGAAATCGAGATCGAGCGCTACGTGTGGCAGGTGGAGGTGCTCGGCGTATGCGATGTACGCGGTCCGGCGAGCGTCGCGCAGACGCTTTATGTGGAAACCGCGCAGAGCAAGGCGAAGCGGCAGGTCGAGCAGGAACGGCGCAAGGTCTATCACGAGCCGGCCGCCGCGCTGCACGGCCGACCGACCAAACGCGACCGGCGCACTATCGACAGATTTTCAGGTGGGGATTGAGAAACTGCTCCACGGTGGCGTGTGCGCCGCCGTACTCGGTGGTGTGGTCGTTGACCGCACCGGACATGCAGATGGTCGTGGTGCCCGCGATCAGTACCAGTGCGACCACGCCGATTGCAAAGGTCAGTTTCACGGTACTCCCCTTGATGGGCTGAAACAGGCTATCGGAACGACTGTCAGGTGTCGGTAACGCTTACGTCAGATTAGGGTTAACGTGGCGTTGCCGCTCCATGACTGGAGAATAGGTCAGTTGCGGGCTGCACTCAATCTCTATCTGATTGCGCCACGTTGAGGCTTGTTACGGCGCATTTCGCCTGCACGTCGGTGGTGCGAAAAAACCCTCGACCCGCTTGAAACGGCTTTTTCAGGCCCCATCTGGGGTCCGGTCTGGCGGATCGGCGCGAAGACGCGTGTCGCGATTTTGCAAAGCATGAATCGTACTGTGTCGGAACGGCTTGCACCGCCTTTGGCTTTTACTTTTTAACGACTTTCAGCGACATGGAAAACACGCAAGAGAACCCGACGAGCCAGAATCCCACGCCCGCCGACGAAGCCGCGCGCCAGGCCGCCGAGGCGGCCGGGGCCGCTGCTCAACAGCCGGACACCGGCGCCCCCGCGGAACCGGCCCAGGGTGCCGCCGAGCAGGCGCTGGCCGACGCTCAGGCGAAGATCGCCGAGTTGCAGGAAAGCTTCCTGCGCGCGAAGGCCGAAACCGAAAATGTGCGCCGGCGCGCTCAGGAAGACGTCGCCAAGGCGCACAAGTTCGCGATCGAGAGCTTCGCCGAGCATCTGCTGCCGGTGGTCGACAGTCTCGAGGCGGCCGTCGCCCATTCGTCCGACGACTTGCAGAAGGTCCGCGAAGGCGTCGAGCTCACGCTGCGGCAGTTGAGCGGCGCGCTCGAGAAGGGTCGCGTCGTGGCGATCAATCCGGTCGGCGAAAAGTTCGATCCGCATCGCCATCAGGCCATTTCGATGGTGCCGGCCGACCAGGAGCCGAACACCGTCGTCGCGGTGCTGCAAAAGGGCTTTGTGATCGCGGATCGCGTACTGCGTCCCGCGCTCGTGACCGTCGCGGCGCCGAAGTAATCACGTCGACACTCGCTCCGGGCGTTTGCGCCGGTGGCGTCTGCTGCGTCGCTTCGCATCGCTACGTGCCGCGAAGATTCAGGCGCCTCGCCCCGTGATTGAAAAAAATTAAAGACCGCATCGCAAAAGAGGTCTTGAAAACGATGTGGCCGCACTTATTTTGAGTGCAGGTATGAATTGAGAGCGGATCGTCCCGCCGCCAAATGGGTCAACCGGGCGCTTTCCGCAGCGATCAAAGTCAGGAGATTTGTAAAAATGGGCAAAATCATCGGTATCGACCTCGGCACGACGAACTCGTGCGTGGCGATCATGGAAGGCAACTCGGTCAAGGTCATCGAGAACTCGGAAGGCGCGCGCACCACGCCGTCGATCATCGCTTACATGGATGACAGCGAGATCCTGGTCGGCGCGCCGGCCAAGCGTCAGTCGGTCACGAACCCGAAGAACACGCTGTTCGCGGTCAAGCGCCTGATCGGCCGCCGCTTCGAAGAGAAGGAAGTGCAGAAGGACATCGGCCTGATGCCCTACAAGATCATCAAGGCCGACAACGGTGACGCGTGGGTCGAAGTGCGCGACCAGAAGCTCGCGCCGCCGCAAATCTCCGCCGAAGTCCTGCGCAAGATGAAGAAGACCGCTGAGGACTACCTTGGCGAGACCGTCACGGAAGCCGTGATCACGGTGCCGGCGTACTTCAACGACAGCCAGCGTCAGGCAACCAAGGACGCCGGCCGCATCGCCGGTCTGGAAGTCAAGCGGATCATCAACGAACCGACCGCCGCGGCTCTCGCGTTCGGTCTGGACAAAGCTGAAAAGGGCGATCGCAAGATCGCGGTGTACGACCTGGGCGGCGGTACGTTCGACGTGTCGATCATCGAAATCGCGGACGTCGACGGTGAAATGCAGTTCGAAGTGCTGTCCACGAACGGCGATACGTTCCTCGGCGGCGAAGACTTCGACCAGCGCATCATCGACTACATCATCGGCGAGTTCAAGAAGGAGCAGGGCGTCGATCTGTCGAAAGACGTGCTCGCGCTGCAGCGCCTGAAGGAATCGGCTGAAAAGGCCAAGATCGAGCTATCGTCGAGCCAGCAGACCGAAATCAACCTGCCGTACATCACGGCGGACGCATCGGGTCCGAAGCACCTGAACCTGAAGATCACGCGCGCCAAGCTGGAAGCGCTGGTCGAAGACCTGATCGAACGCACCATCGAGCCGTGCCGCGTCGCGATCAAGGACGCGGGCGTGAAGGTCGGCGAAGTCGACGACGTGATCCTGGTCGGCGGTATGACCCGTATGCCGAAGGTGCAGGAAAAGGTGAAGGAGTTCTTCGGCAAGGATCCGCGCCGTGACGTGAACCCGGACGAAGCCGTGGCCGTTGGTGCCGCGATCCAGGGCCAGGTTCTGTCGGGCGACCGCAAGGACGTGCTGCTGCTCGACGTGACCCCGCTGTCGCTCGGCATCGAAACGCTCGGCGGCGTGATGACGAAGATGATCAACAAGAACACGACGATCCCGACCAAGCACGCGCAGGTCTACTCGACGGCTGATGATAATCAAGGCGCCGTGACGATCAAGGTGTTCCAGGGCGAACGCGAAATGGCAGCGGGCAACAAGCTGCTCGGCGAGTTCAACCTCGAAGGCATTCCGCCGGCACCGCGCGGCGTGCCGCAGATCGAAGTGAGCTTCGACATCGATGCGAACGGCATTCTGCACGTCGGCGCGAAGGACAAGGCGACCGGCAAGGAGAACCGCATCACGATCAAGGCGAACTCGGGTCTGTCCGAAGCCGAAATCGAGAAGATGGTGAAGGACGCCGAAGCGAACGCGGAAGAAGATCACAAGCTGCGTGAGCTGGCCGACGCCCGCAACCAGGGTGACGCCCTCGTCCACAGCACGAAGAAGGCGCTGACCGAGTACGGCGACAAGCTCGAAGCTGGCGAGAAGGACAAGATCGAAGCCGCGTTGAAGGACCTCGAAGACGCGCTGAAGAGCAACTCGAGCGACAAAGCCGCGATCGAAGCGAAGATCGAAGCGGTGGCCACGGCCTCGCAGAAGATGGGCGAGAAGATGTACGCCGACATGCAGGCTGCGCAAGGTGCTGAAGCGGCGGCGGGCGCGGCGGGCGGTGCCGGTGCATCGGCGGGTGCGAGCCAGCAGGCCGACGATGTGGTCGACGCTGACTTCAAGGAAGTGAAGAAAGACTAAAGCCAGGTCGGCATCCGACCGTAAAGCCGTGCACAGCAATGTGCGCGGCCCGGCTGCACGAGAACGGCGCCCCCGGGGCGCCCAAAGTGCAAGAGCGGTTTTCGCGCCTGGCGAGCCTTTTTGGGGCTCTCCGGGCACGTTCGTTTTATGGAGGGCGTTGTTTTGAACCGTGCCCTGGCGCGGCGCAGACAGCGGCCGGACGAGTCGTGAGACTCCACAGCATTCACAAGGAGCTACCGCGTCGCTTTGCGCGGCGGCGTTGAACCGATATGGCGAAACGGGATTACTACGAGGTTCTGGGCGTCGCAAAGAACGCGAGCGACGACGAAATCAAGAAGGCTTATCGCAAGCTCGCGATGAAGCACCACCCCGACCGCAATCCGGGTCACAAGGATGCGGAAGAGCATTTCAAGGAAGTGAAGGAAGCCTATGAAATGCTGTCGGATTCGCAAAAGCGCGCCGCGTACGATCAGTACGGTCACGCGGGCGTCGATCCGAACATGGGTGGGGCCGGCGCGCAAGGTTTCGGCGGCTTTGCCGATGCATTCGGCGACATCTTCGGCGACATCTTCGGCCAGGCGGCCGGCGGCGGCGCACGCGGAGGCGGCCGCGCGGGCCCGCAGGTGTATCGCGGCGCCGATCTGCGCTACAGCATGGAAATCACGCTCGAGCAGGCCGCGCACGGCTACGACACGCAGATTCGCGTGCCGAGCTGGGTTTCGTGCGAAGTCTGCCATGGCTCGGGCGCGAAGCCGGGCACCAAGCCGGAAACCTGCCCGACCTGTAGCGGCTCGGGTTCGGTGCGCATGTCGCAGGGCTTCTTCAGCATCCAGCAGACTTGCCCGAAGTGCCACGGCACCGGCACCTACATCCCCGAGCCGTGCAATCACTGCCACGGCGCGGGTAAGGTGAAGGAAACCAAGACGCTCGAAGTGAAGATCCCGGCCGGTATCGACGACGGCATGCGCATCCGCTCGGCCGGCAACGGCGAGCCGGGCATCAACGGCGGTCCGTCGGGCGATCTGTATGTCGAGATTCATATCAAGCAGCACTCGGTGTTCGAGCGTGACGGCGACGATCTGCATTGCCAGATGCCGATCCCGTTCACTACCGCGGCGCTCGGCGGCGATATCGAGGTGCCGACGCTCGCCGGTCGCGCCAGCTTCACGGTGCCGGAAGGCACGCAGTCCGGCAAGACGTTCCGTTTGCGCGGCAAGGGCATCAAGGGGCTGCGTTCGAGCATCGCCGGCGATCTGTACGTACACGTGCAGGTTGAAACGCCGGTCAAGCTCACCGAAGCGCAGCGCGATCTGCTCAAGCAGTTCGAAAAGGCGCTCGTGGAAGGCGGTTCGCGGCATAGTCCGCAAAGCAAGAGCTGGTTCGATCGCGTAAAGAGCTTTTTCGATTGATTTGATTCGGCGGTCAGTATGACGGTGGACAGTCGCGGCGCGGCGTTCGCGCTGCTCGACGATTGCGGTGCAACGGCGGCGCTTCCGTCGAGCCGCTTGTACACGGGTTTCGTGCGCGAGCGGGTCTGCACGGAGGCGGCGCAGCTCGAAGCCGTGTGCGACAGCGTCGCGGCGGATACCCGGAGCGGTTTGCACGCCGTCGTGCTCGCCGATTATGAATTTGGCCGCGCGCTGATGGGTTTCGATGCGCGCCGGTCTTCTGAAACGCAGCGTGGCAATGCCACGCTGCGTTTTTTATTGTTCGAACGTTGTGCGAAGCTTTCGCGCGACGAGGTCGACGCATGGCTGACGGCGCGGGACAACGGCGCTTTCGAGCCGTCGGTCGCGGGCACCGCGAACGTGCGCGAGAGCGTCGATCGCGCCGAGTTCCACGCGGCCATCGACGCGATTCACGCCGCCCTGCGCGCGGGCGATTCCTATCAGGTCAACTACACGTACCGCCTCGGCTTCGACGTGTTCGGCTCGCCGCTCGCGTTCTATCGGCGGTTGCGCGCGCGCCAGCCCGTGTCGTTCGGCGCGCTGATCGCGTTGCCGGACGATGCGTGGGTGCTGTCGTGTTCGCCCGAACTGTTCGTCGAAAAGCACGGCCCGACGTTGCGCGCGCGGCCGATGAAGGGCACGGCGCCGCGCTCGCAAGATCCTGCCGTCGACCGGGGTAACGCCGAGTTCCTCGCGACCGATCCGAAGAACCGCGCCGAGAACGTCATGATCGTCGATCTGTTGCGCAACGATCTGTCGCGAGTCGCGCGGATCGGCTCGGTCAGCGTGCCGGCGTTGTTTTCGGTCGAGCCGTATGCGTCGGTGTGGCAGATGACGTCGACTGTCGAGGCGACGTTGCTCGACGGCACCTCGTTCGCGACGATCCTGCGCGCGCTGTTTCCCTGCGGCTCGATTACCGGTGCGCCGAAGCATCGCACGATGCAGTTGATCGACGAACTGGAAAGCACGCCGCGCGGGCTCTATACCGGCGCGATCGGCTGGCTCGATGCGCCGGGCGATGATCACGATTGCGGCGACTTTTGCATGTCGGTCGCGATTCGCACGTTGACGTTGACTGCGTCATCGGCGTCAGACGGTGGCACGAACGGTCTGCGCGGCAGCATGGGCATCGGCGCGGGCATCGTGCTCGACAGCGTGGCCGCCGACGAGCACGAGGAGTGTCGATTGAAAGCACGTTTTCTGATGGGCGCCGAGCCGGGTTTCGAACTGTTCGAAACGATGTACGCGACGCGGGAAGACGGCGTGCGGCACGTCGAGCGGCATCTGCGGCGCTTGTCGTCGAGCGCCGCGACGCTTGGCTTCGGGTTCGACGAAGCGCGCATTCGTGGGGAGATTTCAGCGCGGTGCGCCACGCTCCCGGCGCAGATGCCGCATCGAATGCGGCTTGCTTTGAGCAAGAGCGGGGTGACCCAGATCTCGGCCGCGATACTTGCGCCGTTGGCGGATGCGATCGTTGCTGTTCTGCTCGGCCCCGAAGCGCAGTTCGCGCCGACCCGCGCCGCCGATCCGCTGCTGCGCCACAAGACCACGCGCCGGGCAGACTACGACCGCGGCTGGCGCGAAGCCGAAGCGAAGGGCGCCTTCGATACGCTGTTTTTCAACGAACGGGGCGAGCTGACCGAAGGCGGCAGGTCGAACGTGTTCGTGAAGCTCGCGGGACAATGGTGGACGCCGCCGCTCGCGTCAGGCGTGCTGCCAGGTGTAATGCGAAGCGTGTTGCTCGACGACGCGTCGGGCTTGCGGGCAGGTGAAAAAGTGCTGACGCGGGCGGATGTGCTGAACGCCGAAGCGCTGCTCGTGTGCAACGCGTTGCGCGGCGCGGTGCCGGCACGGCTTGTTGGTTAGAACACTGAAAAATACGGGAATGCCGCGCGCTCGCGCGGCAATGAAGCATCAGAACGTGTGCTCGGCGCCGGGAAACGTGCCGTCCTTTACCGCCCGCACATACGCCTCGACGGCCGCCTGAATATTCGGCTGTCCCTGCATGAAATCCTTCACGAAGCGCGGTCGCTTGCCAGGAAAAATCCCGAGCATGTCGTGCAGCACCAGCACCTGACCCGAGCAGCCGAGGCCCGCGCCGATACCAATCGTCGGAATGCGCAGCTGCTGCGTGACCTCGCCCGCGAGTTGCGACGGGATCGCTTCCATCACGATCAATTGCGCGCCGGCTTCCTGCACGGCGAGCGAATCGCGCAGCAGCTGGCTCGCGCCCGCTTCGGTCTTGGCCTGCACCTTGAAGCCGCCGAACGCATGCACCGACTGCGGCGTGAGACCCACATGCGCGCACACCGGAATCGAGCGCTCGACCAGAAACCGCACCGTGTCGGCGAGCCATTCGCCGCCTTCGAGCTTGACCATCTGCGCGCCCGCACGCATCAGTTCGACCGAGCTCCTGAATGCGTCTTCGCGCGTGCCGTAAGTGCCGAACGGCAGGTCCGCGACGATCAGCGCCGACGGCCGCGCGCGCGTGACGCTCGCCGTGTGATACGCGATGTCGGCAAGCGATACCGGCAGCGTGGTCGCCTGGCCTTGCAGGACGTTGCCGAGCGAGTCGCCGATCAGCAGCACGTCGACGCCCGCGCGATCGAGCAGCGCGGCGAAGCTCGCGTCGTAACAGGTGAGCATGGCGATTTTTTCACCAGCGTCGCGCATTGCCTGCAGTTTCGGCACGGTGATCGCGCTCCGGCTCGCTTCCTGCAAATAAGTCATGGTCAATCCAGTGAAAAAAATGAACCAGCCGCGCCGCTTACAGCGACGTGGCTTTGACAAAGAATTCCTTGCGGCCGCGCATCGTCTCGATGCGTTCGGCGAGCAGCGCAAGGTCCGCGTCGGAGTCGAGCGGATTCAGGTGTTCGGCGTTGACCGTCAGCACGGGCGTGCGGTCGTAGTGGTAGAAGAATTCGTTGTACGCGTCGCACAGCGCGCGCAGATAGGCATCGGAAATCTGCAGCTCCATCGGCACCGCGCGCTTCTGGATGCGCGCGAACAGCACCTCCGGGCTCGCCTGCAGATAAACGACGAAGTCCGGCTCCGGCGCGCTGACGTCGAGCCGCACGGCAAGCGCGCGGTACAACTGCCACTCGTCTTCCTGCAAGGTCAGACGCGCGAAGATGTCGTTTCGCTGCGTGATGAAGTCGGCGATCAGCGGCGTGCCGCTCGCCTGCGCGGCGCTGACTTCCTGCGCCTGCTGCGCGCGTTGCAGCGCGAAGTGCAACTGCACCGGTAGCGCATAGCGCGTGGTGTCGCGATAGAAGCGTTCAAGAAACGGATTGTCTTGCGAGCGTTCGAACAGTTCGTGCATCGACCAGCGTTGCGCGAGGCGCCGCGCGAGTGAGGTTTTGCCGACGCCGATCGGCCCTTCGATCGCGATATAGCCGAACGGCGGGCGCAGCTGCGGCGCGGTGACCGTGAGCGGCGGCGAACTCATTCGCAGCGGCCTTTCTCGGCGGAATTGCCGGTCAGCGCATTGAGCATCGGGCACTGGCAGGGCGACTTTACTTTCTCGATGCGCTGATCGCTCACGCTGTCGAGCAGCGCGGCGGCCCGGCCATGCAGCGGAATGACGATCGCCGCGTCGATCTCGACGAGCGGCACCAGCGCAAACGCGCGCTCGACGAGGCGTGGGTGCGGCACGATCAGATCGGCTTCGTCGATCGATTGATCGCCATACAGCAGGATGTCGAGATCGAGCGTGCGCGGCGCATTGCGGAACGGCCGCTCACGGCCGAACTGATGCTCGATCTTGTGGCACAGCGCGAGCAGATGCCGCACGGGGAGCGTCGTTTCCAGCTTCACGACGCAGTTGAAATAGTCGTCGCCGCCCGCGTCGATCGGGGCAGTGCGATACAGGCTCGATTTGGCGAGCACGGTGATGGTGTGCTGTTGTGCGAGGCACACCACCGCGTCTTTCAGGGTCTGGCGCGCGTCCCCGAGATTCGCGCCGAGGCCAAGATAAGCAACCGTCATGGCATATCTTCCTGCAACTATCGTTTTGACGGCTTTTCCGCGAACGCCGCGTCAGTCTTCGTGCGAGCCTTCGAGGCCCGCGTCGTTGTCCGTGCGTTCGGCGGACGAGCCGCCCTCCACTCCGTCACCTGATTTGCGGCTTCTGGCGCCACCGCGCCGCCGTCGTTTTCTTGGGCTCCGGTCCTTCCCGCCTTGCGTGAGCAATGTCTCGCGCGCGGCGACGTCTCCTTCGATGAACTCCGTCCACCATGCACCGACCGACTCGTCGAGTTCGCCCGATGCGCAGCGCAACAGGAGGAAATCATACCCCGCTCTAAATCTTTGGTGTTCGAGCAGCTTCAGCGCGCTGCGCCCCGAGCGTTTTTCGAGGCGCAGCTGCAGGCCCCAGATCTCGCGCATGTCGGCCGAGAAGCGCTTGTGGATCGCGAGCTTTTCGGTCTGCATGTCGAGCACTTCGTCCATCGCGCGATGCAACGCGGGCACCGGATACTCGCCTTCGGCCTCGAACTTCTGCCAGCGCTGCTGCACGTCGTGCCACAACAGCGTCGCGAACAGGAAGCCCGGCGACACCGGCTTGCCGGCGAGCACGCGTGCATCTGTGTTAGAGAGTGCCAGAGAAATGAATTTTTCGCCGGTCGGCTGCTCGAGCACGACGTCGAGCAGCGGCAACAGCCCGTGATGCAGGCCTTCCTGGCGCAGCCACTTCAGGCACGCGAGCGCGTGACCCGACAGCATCAGCTTCAGCATTTCGTCGAACAGACGCGCGGCGGGCACGTTGTTGATCAGATCGGCCATCTTCTCGATCGGCGCGCGCGTGGCGTCGTCGATGTCGAAGTCGAGCTTGGCGGCGAAGCGCACGACGCGCAGCATGCGCACCGGATCCTCGCGATAGCGCGTGGCCGGGTCGCCGATCATGCGCAACAGGCGCGCGCGCATGTCGGCCATGCCGTTGTGGTAGTCCAGCACGGTTTGCGTGGCCGGATCGTAGTACATCGCGTTGATCGTGAAGTCGCGGCGCGTGGCGTCCTCGTGCTGTTCGCCCCACACGTTGTCGCGCAGCACGCGGCCGCTCGCATCGACCGCGTGGGTGCGGCGGTCGAGCTCGTCGCGCTTCAGACGCTTCGGCGGCGGCGCGTCGGCCGCGGGCGGATCGACCAGCGCGCGGAACGTCGAGGTCTCGATGATTTCCTGGCCGAACTGCACGTGCACGATCTGGAAGCGCC
This sequence comes from Paraburkholderia sp. 31.1, assembly GCF_014397645.1. NCBI lineage: Bacteria > Pseudomonadati > Pseudomonadota > Betaproteobacteria > Burkholderiales > Burkholderiaceae > Paraburkholderia > Paraburkholderia sp. 31.1. The sequence goes on along the minus strand of NZ_VZQN01000010.1, from coordinate 82,123 downwards.
GGCCGATGATGCGCGCGCGGCGGAACAGCTTCTGCACCTGTTCGGGGGTCGCGTCGGTCGCGACGTCGAAGTCTTTCGGCTTGACGCCGAGCAGCAGATCGCGCACCGCGCCGCCGACGATGAACGCACGGAAGCCCGCCTGTTGCAGGCCCTCGGTCACGCGGATCGCATTGCGCGAGATCAGCGTGGGGTCGATGCCGTGCACGTCGTGCGGAATGATGACGGGTACGTCCGGCTCGCGCGGCGCTTGCGCGGCAGCAGCGGCACTTGCGGACTTGCGGCGCGGCCGCGCGGCCGTGCCGGAAGCGGTCGTGCCGGATACGGTCGTGCCGGATACGGACTTGCCGCGCGCCGGCGGCTTGCCATTGGCATTGGCATTGCCGTCGACGCTGGCGGCGGCGGAGAGCGTGTCGTCAGCGGTCGCCGTGTCCTGGCCGAATAGCTTGCGGATGAGTTTCTTGATCACGAGGGTTGGAAGAGTTCGAGGATGCGCCAGCCTTTGGCTTGCGCATGGGCGCGCAACGTGTCGTCCGGATTGGTCGCGATGGGATCGGTGACTTTTTCGAGCAGCGGGATGTCGTTGTGCGAATCGCTATAGAAATAGCTGTGCTCGAAGTCGCTCCAGCTCTTGCCGAGCGACGCGAGCCACATTTCGGTGCGCACGATCTTGCCTTCCTTGTAGCTCGGCGTGCCGGTGGGGCGACCGGTGTAGGCGCCGTGCGGCTCCGCGCCGACGGTCTCCGCCTCGCACGCGATCAGCGTGTCGACGCCGAACGCCTGCGCGATCGGCCGCGTGATGAACTCGTTGGTCGCGGTGACGACGCAGCACAGGTCGCCCGCTTCACGATGCTGTTTCACGAGTTCGAGCGCCACCGGCTGGATGGCCGGCGTGATGACCTCGTGCATGTACTGCGCGTGAAAGTCAGCGAGCTGCGCGCGTGTGTACTTCGCGAGCGGCGTCAGCATGGCGATCAGATAAGCGTGAATGTCGAGCTTGCCGGCCTTGTAGTCGGCGTAAAAGCGATCGTTTTCACGGGCGAAATTTTCGGCGTCGACCATGCCTTTTTTCACCATGAAGCGGCCCCATTCGTGGTCGCTGTCGGTGGGAATGAGCGTGTGGTCGAGATCGAAGAGTGCAAGGTTAGCCATGGGCGCCTATTTTACTTGAAGCGGGAAGAGCGGCGTGTGAACCCGGTGCGGCGGCGGGGTCGGGCGACGCGAGCATCGTGCGCAACAGCGGCAGCGTGACCGCGCGTTTCTGTTCGAGCGAGAAGCGGTCGAGCGCGTCGAGCAGCGCCATCAGGCTCGGCATGTCGCGGCGAAAGTGCGTGAGCAGGTAGGCGGGCACGTCGTCGGCGAGCATGATGCCGCGCTCGCGCGCCGCGCGTTTCAACACCGCGGCCTTCGCGTCGTCGGGCAACGGCGCAAGGTGAAACACCAGTCCCCAGCCGAGGCGCGTGCGCAAATCTTCGCGCACCGTCATGCCGATCGGCGCCGCGTTGCCCGCGGCGACGAGCGCGCTGGTCGGATGCGCGCGCACTTCGTTGAACAGGTTGAACACGGCGATCTGCTGCGCGGCCGACAGCGCGTCGCAGTCGTCGATCGCATAGAGCGCGACGCGCGGATCGAAGCCGAAGGCGGCGAGGCTGCTTTGCGGCCCGGCGAAGCGCGCATGCCCCGGCGGCGCTTCGTGCACGAGCGCCTGCAGCAGGTGCGTGCGGCCGCTGCCGGCTTCGCCCCAGATGTAGAAGGTGCGATCGGCGACCGGTCCGGAGGCGAGCGCGTCGTCGAGCTCACGCAGGCGCGTGACCAGCTCGGCGTTCGCGCCGGCGAAGAAATTGTCGAATGTCGATGGCGGCGGGGTGCCGAGATCGAGCGTCAGTTGACGAAGCACAGTAGGTTAATGCCGAAAATGAGGCTCAGGCCGCGAGTGGCCCGGACCTCGGGGCCTGGAAGGTTGCCAGGCGCTCAGTTGTCGTGAAGCGTGCTCGCCGGGTCGTGAGGCCGCGCGTCGCGAAGCACGGCTGGCGCAATTGCGCGGGTCGGCGGCGCCGGAATCGGGGTGTCGTGTTGCAATGTCGTTTCCAGGATATCGTCGGAACGCGTGAATTCCAGCCAGGCGGCCAGCATCGGGTAAAATCGCATTTTACCGACCTTCGAGCTTTTCCCCATGAATCAACCGAAATCCGCCGAGCCTTCAACCGATTCGGCCCAAGGTTTGTCGTATCGCGACGCCGGCGTGGACATCGATGCGGGTGACGCCCTCGTCGACGCCATCAAGCCCTTTGCCAAGAAAACCCTGCGCGACGGCGTGCTGGGCGGCATCGGTGGATTCGGCGCGTTGTTCGAAGTGCCGAAGAAGTACAAGGAGCCGGTGCTCGTGTCCGGCACCGACGGCGTCGGCACCAAGCTGCGTCTGGCGTTCCAGCTGAACAAGCACGACACGGTCGGCCAGGATCTGGTCGCGATGAGCGTCAACGACATCCTCGTGCAGGGCGCCGAGCCGCTGTTCTTCCTCGACTATTTCGCCTGCGGCAAGCTCGACGTCGGCACGGCGGCGACCGTCGTGAAGGGCATTGCGCACGGCTGCGAGCTGTCGGGCTGCGCGTTGATCGGCGGCGAAACCGCGGAAATGCCGGGCATGTACCCGGACGGCGAATACGACCTGGCTGGTTTCGCGGTCGGCGCGGTGGAAAAGAGCAAGATCATCGACGGCAGCAAGATCGCGTCGGGCGACGTGGTGCTCGGGCTCGCGTCGAGCGGCATCCATTCGAACGGCTTTTCGCTGGTGCGCAAGATCATCGAGCGTGCCGATCCCGATCTGAACGCGGACTTCGACGGCCGCACGCTCGCCGACGCGCTGATGGCGCCGACGCGCATCTACGTGAAGCCGCTGCTCGCGCTGATGCAGCAGATCGAGGTCAAGGGTATGGCGCACATCACGGGCGGCGGCCTCGTCGAGAACATTCCGCGCGTGCTGCGCGAAGGCCTGACGGCCGAGCTCGACCATCGCGCATGGCCGCTGCCGCCGCTGTTCTCGTGGCTGCAGAAGCACGGCGGCGTCGCCGATGCGGAAATGCACCGCGTGTTCAACTGCGGTATCGGTATGGCGGTGATCGTGTCGGCCGCGGATGCCGAAGCGGCGATCGGTCTGCTGTCCGCAGCGGGCGAGCAGGTCTGGAAGATCGGCACGGTCCGTGAAAGCGCAGCGGGTGAAGCGCAGACGGTCGTGGTCTAAAGGTTGACGAGGGCGGCGTGCCGCAATGGTGCGCCGCGCGGGCTTCGAATCCTTTGCTTCACATTCCCCGCTTCAAATTCCTGCTTTACGTCCCTCCGATTCCCCCACGCTGATCGGCGCCTCAAACCAGCGTTTCGATCAACTCCACCACCCGCGCCGTCGCGTGCGGATCGCAGCAATCCACCACCTGTCTTTCCGGCATGCTGCGCAGCCACGTGAGCTGCCGCTTGCAGAGTTGCCGCGTCGCGAAGACGCCCTTGTCGCGCATGGTCCGATAGTCGACCGCGCCATCGAGGTATTCCCACACCTGCCGATACCCGACGCAGCGCATCGACGGCATCTCGGCCAGCAGGTCGCCGCGCGCGCGCAGCTTCACCACTTCATCGACGAAACCGTGCGTGAGCATCGAATCGAAGCGCTGCTCGATGCGCGCGTGCAGCACGCCACGCTCGGACGGCTCCAGCGCGACCGGCACGAAGCGTGCCGATGCGGCGTCGTCGGTGCGCGCGGGCGCGGCGAGCAGCGTCGACATCGGCTGGCCGGTCAGCATGAACACTTCCAGCGCGCGCTGGATGCGCTGCGAATCGTTCGGCGCGAGACGCGCGGCCGTGACCGGATCGAGCGCGGCGAGCCGCGCGTGAAGCGCCGGCCAGCCGTCGCGGGCGGCGTCGGCGTCGAGTCTCGCGCGTACTTCGGCATCGGCGGCGGGCAGGTCGTTGAGCCCCTGCGTGAGCGCCTTGTAGTACAGCATCGTGCCGCCGACCAGCAGCGGCAGCCGCCCGCGCGCATGAATTTCTCCGACGAGCCGCAGCGTATCGGCGCGAAACTGCGCGGCCGAGTACGAGTCGGCCGGATCGACGATATCGATCAGATGATGCGGCGCGACCGCGCGTTCTTCCGCGGTCGGCTTCGCGGTGCCGATGTCCATCTCGCGATAGACGAGCGCCGAGTCGACGCTGATGATTTCGACCGGCCGCCGCGCGGCGAGCGCGAGCGCGGCGGCGGTCTTGCCGGACGCGGTCGGGCCGAGCAGGCACGGGATGGGGGTAGGGTGTGACGTCATGGGCAAGCGGGCGCGCGGCGCAACGGTGTGATCGAAACGCAGCGCCGTTACTGCCCGCGCATGAACAGCCGATCGAGATCGGCCAGCGTCAGCTGATACCAGGTTGGACGCCCGTGGTTGCACTGATCGGCGCGCTCGGTCGCTTCCATCTGGCGCAACAGCGCGTTCATTTCGTCGAGCGTCAGACGCCGGTTCGCGCGCACCGCGTGATGGCACGCGAGCGTGCCGAGCAGTTCGTGCTGACGCTCGGTCAGCACGCGCGAGCCGCCGAATGCATGCAGGTCGGACAGCACCGCGCGCGCCAGCGCTTGCAGGTCGGCGTCTTTCAGAAGCGCGGGGACCGCGCGGATCGCGAGCGTGGTCGGCGACAGCACCGCGAGGTCGAAGCCGAGCGCATCGAGCGTATCGCGCTCTTCCTCGACCGTGCCGATTTCGACCGGATCGGCCTGCATCGTCTGCGGGATCAGTAGCGGCTGCACGGCGATCGCGCGGTCGGCGAGCGCGCTCTTGAACTGCTCGTACAGGATGCGCTCGTGTGCCGCATGCATGTCGACGATTACGAGCCCTTGGCGGTTCTGCGCGAGCACGTAGATGCCGTGGATCTGGCCGAGCGCGAAGCCGAGCGGCTGGTCGTCGGTGGCGTCGAATGCGGGGGAAGCCGGGCGCGGCGCGAACGGTGCTGCGTCGTATGGCGACGTCGCGTCGGTTGCGGAGTCGCGCGCTTCGAACAGCGACGCGCCTTCGACCCGGCCGGCAAGCGGATCCTTGCGGCCGAACAGCGCGTCGTAACCGGCGAGCGGTTGCGCGACCGGCAGCGTGCCTTGCGTCATGCGTGCCTGGCGCATCCACGTGTTGCCAGGCTGCGAGGCGGCCGGGGCGCCGAAGCTGCTGAAGCCGCTGCCGCCGCCAAGGACGCCGCGGTTTCCCGCGCCGAAGCCCGCGCCGCTCGAAAGACCGGCGCCCGCGCCAATGCCGTCGGCTACGCCGCTTGTGACACCCGGCGGCGTCGAACCAGATGAAGCCGGTCCGCCGGCCGACGGTTCCAGGTGCGCCGCATGCCCGCCCGCCGTCGTTTCAGGCGACGCGCCCGCGTGCCGAGCGAGCGCGCGCTGCACCGCATGGAACACGAACTGGTGGATCGAGCGCGAATCGCGGAAACGCACCTCGATTTTCGACGGATGTACGTTCACGTCGACGCCTTCGGGCGGCAAATCGAGGAACAGCACGTACGACGGATAACGCTCACCGTGCAGCACGTCTTCATACGCGGCGCGCACCGCGTGCGTGAGCAGCTTGTCACGCACGAAGCGGCCGTTGACGAAGAAATACTGTTGATCGGCGCGACCGCGGCTCGCGGTCGGCAGACCGGCGCAGCCGTAGATCGCAAGCGGACCGGCGGATTCGCCGAGCGGCAGATGGGCGGTCGCGAACGTCTCGCCGAGAATCTTCGCAACCCGCGCGGGCGGCTCGCTCGCGTTCCAGTGCTCGACGGCCTTGCCGTTGTGCAGCACCGAGATCGCGACGTCCGGCCGCGCGAGCGCAGCGCGGCGGATCTGTTCAAGACAGTGGCCGAGTTCGGTCTGTTCGCTTTTCAGGAATTTGCGGCGTGCCGGGGTGTTGAAGTAAAGCTCGCGGACTTCGATCGTCGTGCCCTGGGTGCCGGCCGCGGGACTCAGCACGCCGGTTTCCGCGTCGATGCGCACCGCGTGCGGCACATCTGCGGTGCGGCTCGTGATGCTCATCTGCGCGACCGACGCAATCGACGCCAGCGCTTCGCCGCGGAACCCGAGCGTCGCGACCGCTTCGAGCTCGGCAAGCGAGCGGATCTTGCTGGTCGCATGGCGCGTCAGGGCGAGCACGAGTTCGTTCTCGGGGATGCCGCAGCCGTCGTCGGTGATCGAGATGCGTTTGACGCCGCCTTCGTCGAGCAGGATGCGCAGCGTCTGCGCGCCCGCGTCGAGCGCATTCTCGAGCAGCTCCTTGACTACCGACGCCGGCCGCTCGACCACTTCGCCGGCGGCGATCTGGCTGATCAATTGATCGGGGAGCGGCTGGATGGCGCGCAACGGACGCGGCACGGGCGCCGCGCGGGAGGCGTCGGAAGGTGCGGCCGCGGCCGCGGTGCCCGCAGGCGTTTCGGAGAATTCGGACATGGCGAAATTATAGCGACTTGGCGCACGCCGCCCGCGCAGACGCCCAACCAGCAGATTTTCATTCGACCCGAGGCACTTTCGGTATCATGTCGCGGTCAATTCGCAGCGGTCGGCCCGCCGCTCGCTGCGCCTGTTGCAGGGTCGCGCGGCGGCCGTTTTCCCTCTACGCATACGCTGGTTTAAAAGGACGTTCCTTGGATACGCTGCTACATTTCGCCAATCTTGTCCTGCACATCGACAAGTTTCTCGGAGACTTCATTCAGGTGTACGGTGCCTGGGTCTACGCGGTGCTGTTCGCGATCGTGTTCGCTGAAACGGGGCTCGTGGTGCTGCCGTTTCTGCCGGGCGATTCGCTGCTGTTCATCGGCGGCGCGTTCTGCGCGACCGGGCAGATGCATCTCGGACTGCTGATCCTGTTGCTGCTGGTGGCGGCGGTCTCGGGCAATACGACCAACTATCTGATCGGCCGCGCGATCGGACCGCGCGTGTTCAATACGCACATTCCGGTGCTCGAGCGCTTTCTCGATCGCGCCGCGCTGCAGAAGACTCACAACTTCTATGAGAAACACGGCGGCAAGACGATCGTGCTCGCGCGTTTCATCCCGGTCGTGCGGACGTTTGCGCCATTCGTCGCGGGCGCGTCGTCGATGACGTGGAGCCGCTTCCAGATGTTCAACGTCGTCGGCGCGCTGTTGTGGGTGCTGCTGCTGACACTGCTCGGCTATTTCTTCGGCAACATCCCGTTCATCCGTCAGTATCTGAACGTGATCGTGCTGGTCGGTATCGGCGCGGCGATCGTACCGATCGTGCTCGGCGCGCTGTGGAAGATGCTGCGCAAGAATGGCGCGAACGCGAGTACGCGTTGATGACGAGTTGTTTGCGGTATTTCGGGCCTTGAAAACACGAAAGGCGTCGCGAATCTCGCGACGCCTTTTTTCATGCCGCCGTGCCGACGACCCGTGTCGGGTGCGCTCGGAGGTTCGATCAGATCAATCGCGCGTGATCGCGCGCGGTGCGAGTGGCGTTTCCGGCGTCGGATAGCCGGCTTCCTTGAAGGTCTGAACGATCGCGCGATTGGTGTCGAAGTAGACCTGCCAGTAGTTCTGGTTGGACGAGTAAGGGCGCACGCACAGCAGCGGTCCTTCTGGCGAGAAGCTCAAGACCTCGATATCCGGCGCGGGGTTTTCGGCCACGTTCGGAATCTTCGCGACGGCGGCTTTCAAACGCGCGATCGCATCGGTCGGATCGACGCCATTGGCGATCTTCGCGGTCAGCTCGACGCGCCGGAACGGCAGCACGCTGTAGTTCGAGATCGTGTCGGAGAAGATCTTGTTGTTGCCGATGATGGTCGTCACGTTGTCCGGCGTCACGATCGTGGTGCCGAACAGGCCCAACTCCGTGACGGTGCCGGTGACGCCCGCGGCCATGACGAAATCGCCGACCTTGAACGGCCGCAGCACCTGCATGAACACGCCGGCCGCGAAATGCGCGAGCAGGCCGCCCCACGCAGTACCGATCGCGAGGCCGAGGCCGGCGAGCAACGCGGCGAACGACGTCGTCTGCACACCGAAGATTTCCAGGATCGCGAGGACGAGCAGCAGGTTCAGCAACCCGGCGAGAATCGACGCGAGGTAGTGGGCGAGTGTCGGGTCGACCCGGCCGTTGCGTGCGAGCAGCTTGCGCGACAGGTTGGAGATCAGCCCGATGATCCAGCGGCCGACGAGCCACAGCACGATTGCGCCGATGACCTTGGTGCCGATGTCGATGCCACGGGTCATGATGAATGCACGTACGGTTTCGATATCCAAGATGTTTCCTCGTTATAGGTTGCCATCAACGGATTGAACGACGGTGGTGCCATGACCCACAACGCGCGGTCTTCGGGAGTTATAGCCGACGGCGCCCGCATGCGCAAGGACCGTTCCTGCCCTGCTCGCGGCGGCAATACAGAGATGAAACATGGCGGGGCGTACGTGAAAAGCCGGTCGGGGCGCGCCGGGCTCACATGCGCAGCCGCGATTCGGAGTACGGTGACGTCTGGATGACAACCGCGTTGTCCGGGTCGCTTTTCACGGCGCGCCGGCGCCTCGATATCCGATGCCACGTGAACGCGATCACGATCGCGAGCGCATACGCGCCAGCACGCTGAAGAAACGACGTCGGCAGGGCGAATTGTCCATAGCGGTTCTGCGCGTCGGCGAACACGACAAACGTCAACAAGCCGTCGAGCACGCATGCGGCCAGCGCGATCACGATGAAAATCGCAGGGCCGCTCAGCGCGGCACCCGACCCGAACCGGTTATACAGTCGACAGGCCATCGATACGATGGCGAACAAGGCGAGGTTCGACAGCAGATCGAACATAAAGGTGGTCATTATCGGTTCAATGAAAAAGCAATGGGCCGTGGGGTTGCCGGAACGTATGCTGGCGCAAGGTTCAGACATGCTCCGCTGATTCGGCGGCGATCATTGCATATCTTTTCATCTCGATAAATAACCAGAAAAAGCGAAAGTCGTATCGCGCTTTCTTTCGTTTGTTTTTTTATGCAATCGGAATGTGAAAAGTCCTTCGCAAATTTATAGTACTGCGACGGTTTCCGTGCGCGGCGCCTCAGAAGCGATAAGAAATGCCGAGCTGCAACGTGGGATACCATCGATAAGGCGAGACCTTATCGCGCAGTTGCTGCGATCCGGTGTTGATGATCTGCTGACTCATCTCCGGTCCCGCGGCCTGCGACAGTGCCGGCGACAGTGTGTACGAGGTCTTCGGAATGCCGTAGGCGACACCGAGATCGACCACGAGCCCCCAGCCTTTGGCTCTGGGGTGCAAGCCATAGCCGATGCCAAGGTAGGGCATCGCGGTCGGGTATCGGGCGGTCGCCGTCGCGTATTCGCCAGGAAAGGCCGGCGAGGCTTTGCCCTCGAATACGTACATGCCGTTGGTCGGAACCGAGTTGCCGCTGACTTCGTTGTCGGTCAGACGCAGGCCCGCTGTCGCGCGAAAGCCGGTGCCGGCCCACGGAAAGAAATCGCCGTAGAGACCGCCCTGACGCAGCCGTATGCCGTCTTCGTAGCGATTGCCCCCAACCTCGAAGTTGTGCGACAAATTGATCGCATTGAAGTCTGCGTGCACGCCGAACCACGACGTGACGCTCCACGCCGCGCCAACTCCGATGCCCAGTGTGCCGCCTTGCAGATAGACCTCCTGCGCATGCGACGTTTCGATCAGACACGGCAAAGCCACTACCCAGATTACCTTTCCAGCTTTCACGGGTATCCCCCGAGCGGCGGGGCAGCCCGATCGTTACGGGACGCGCTCGCCGTTTTGTCGTCTCTTCTTTATTGCTCTGTTTGTCGCGAACGCTCGAAGGCGTCGTGAAGCGATCATGCGAGCAGAGGGCGTAGACGGTCTGTGAGGTGGCGAACCATACGGTCAATGAATGGGGTTGGAGTGCGCGACGATGTCGCCGCGTCGCCATTCAGTTCGAGCGACGGCAGATGTCAATCGCGGGGCCTTGGCGAGGAGCGCCGCCTCGCTTTGGGTGTGGCCGGTCGGTAAGGAAGCTTAGGGAACTGCGCATCGCCGATGACGCTTGCCCACGCCTTCATCCAGCAGGTGGCGAGTGTCTTTTCAGCTTCTGACTCAGCGCGCATAAGGCGGCTCGTGGCAAGACGCAAACGAGCCAACGCATATTCCTTGCGTGTGGATTCCCGACGCAAAAGCGAATGATTCTTCTGCATGGCCGGCCACCGAAAAATCAGCGAGAAGCGTGGCAAATTAAATCGGGCCGCATTGCATCGTACCCGGCGAACGACCGCGCGGCGCAAGCGACGGACTGCTGTCGAGTAAGGATTCGCTGGGGCGTCGTGTCGCAACACCTGCCACTGTGGTGAAAACGACAAATCAACCTTGTTTAATTTTGACAAGTCGCGCCGTGCGTTTATCCGTGCGACGATGAAATCGTCAATGTTCCTGACGTGAAGATCCAGTTACGGGGGCTCCATGAGTAGCATTCCGCTTATCTGGGCAGCGGTGCCGCATAACAGCGACGGTGTTGTCTTTCAGATCCGGCTTGGCCGCGGACTTCAGCGTTTTCACGTGTCGCGGCGCGTGCTCGAGGATGTGTTCGAGCTCCAACGAAAAGCGTCCGACGCGCGCCAACTCGAATTCTTCTATGTGCACGAGCAGCGCATCCTCGCGCGCGCTAGCGCGAAGCGTGCGACGGCCTGCTCGGCCACCGTTTCACTACGGGCCGCCGATTTCGGCGTGTCGAACGACAGCGAGCGCTGGGCGATGCCGAGCGGCGTCGCGCACGGCCTCATCTAGGCGAACCGATGTTTGACGCGCCGCCGCGATCAACGGGCGGCCGTGCGTCGATGCCGCGCGTCAGCGTGCCTTGAGCTGCGCCTCGAGCACTTCGAACGTACCGGGGATGACCGTCGCGCGCGGATGAGAATTGGCAGCCGTGCCCGGGTCGGCCGCGCCGAACTTCGACGACACCAGATAGATCCGGTGCTGCTGTTCATCGAGCGCCATCGTTTTCGCGCCTTCCAGCGTTGGCATGTTCTGCGCGACCGTGTAATGGTCCGCATCGTCTTCATGCACGATCGTCAGCGTGCCGTCCGCGCCGTTCGAACTGAACGCGAGCTTCAAGGCCGGATCGAAAGCCGCCGCGTCGGGGTGACCCCCTATCAGCACCTCGGCCACGCGACGGCCCGACGTCGCATCGACGATCATCATGCGGTGATTGGCGCAAACCGAAAACAGGCGCTCGCTCGCCGGATCGATCGCGAGTCCGGTCGGCGACTCGCACCGCGCGAGTGGCCAATGCGCCAGCACCGTCGCGGACCGACCGTCCATCTCGACGATCTCGGCGCGATCTTCCACATTGACGAACACGTGCCCGTGGCTGTCCGCCGCGAGCGCCTCCGGCTTGCCGCCCACGCTCATCGTGGCGACCACCTTGCGCGTCGCGACGTCGATTGCGCTGACGCTGCCGTCGTGGCCATTGCTCACGAAGATGCGCCGCAAGGCCGGCACGTAGAGGATGCCGTCCGGGTCGGGGCCCGCGGCCTTGATGCTGTCGACGACCTTGAGGGTGTCGAGATCGACGACGCTCACCGTATTGGCGCGGCCGTTGGTGACGAAGCCGAGCTTGAGGTCCTCCACGAACGCGAAGCCGTGCACCCCGTCGGTGTTGGCGATCTCGCCGACCGGTTTGCCGGAGCGCGTATCGATCACCTGCACGTGCGTGTCGCGGCTGATGAAGAGGTGCTGGCGAACAGCGTCGTACGCCACGTAATCCCAACGCTCGCCGCCTTCGAGGCCATAGCGTTTCGCGATTTCGAATTGATCGGCGTTGGCGCCCGTCGCCGCATGGACGTTCGACAGCGCGAGCAGGGAAGCGACGCCGCCGGCGATCAAGGCGGACAGGATATTTTTCAGTTTCACGTTGAGTAGATTCTTACTGGTACTGCGGATGGATTGGGAACAGGGACGCCATTCCGGTGGGCGGATGACGTCCCTCGTGCGGTTGGGCGTTAGCGGATCATCATTCGTGGTCGTCGAGTTTGAAGTCGACCCACAATTGCTCCGAGAGCGTTTTGCCCACGAATGCGGACTCGGGTTTCGGATAAGCGGCGTCGCGCACGGCTGCGAGCGCTGCGCGGTCCAGCAGTCCGATACCGCTCGACACCACGACGCTGAGGTCGGACACGACGCCGTCGCGATACCGGAACGCGACGCGTGTGCGGCCCGTCATGCCAGCCATGCGGGCCGACTCGGGATAGCGCAGCGCGGCCTGAATCGCCGCGCGCAGGGCACCCTCGAAGCTTGGCGTAGGCGCGGCTGCAACCGGCGCCGTAGCGTGTGCGGGCGGTTGCGCGGGCTGAGCTGGCGGTTGCGGCGCGGGCGCGGATGGCGGCACGGTCGGTGTCGCCGCGGGCTGCACCGGCACCGGAGTCGGCACGCGCTTCGGCACCGCGGCCGTTACGGGCTTCGCGGGCGTGTGCGCAGCATGGCGCACGGGTACGACCGGCCGCGCGGGAGGCGGCACGGGCTTCGCAGGCGGCTGCGGCGGTTGCGGCGCGGGAGCCGGTGCCGCCAGCGTCAGCAGCGTTGGCGGCGCTTCATGCGATACGGAAGACACCCGGGTCGTATGCGTGAGCAGCGCAATCGTCGCGCCGAGCACCAGCGCTTGCGCGACGAGCGCGATGGCGGCGGCCGGCAATAGGCGCGTTCGTTGCTGCACGATCCCGCAGGCGGGTACGGTTGCCATATCAGTTCGCCACAGGCTGCGCGGCGAGCGCGATTTGCGATACGCCCGCGGCGCGGCACGCGTCCATCACCGAGACGAGGTGCTGGATCTGCGCCTGCTTCGAGCCGGCAATCGTCACGACCGTATGCGCGACGTCCGTGCGGGCGGCGAGCAGGGTGGTCAATTGCGCAAGGCTCAGCGTGCGGCCGTCGACCGACAGACTGCCGTCGGTCGCGAGCGTTACCGTGACCTGCGGCGGCGGCAGCGCTTGCGCCGTGGCGCTCGACGGCAGCTGCGAGCGCAGCCCCGCGTTCGGGATCATGTGCAGCGTGATCATGATGAAGAACACCAGTAGAAAGAACATGATGTCGATCATCGGGATGATCTCGATGCGCGCCTTTCGCGCCTCGAAATACTTCATCGTCAGACTCCCTGCGAGGCGAATTTGCCGACCACCGGGCGCGGCACTTCATGCACCGGCTTGACCGACTCATGCGTTCTGGCCGCAAGCCGGTTCACGAGCGCCGCCTTCAGGGTTTCGAGCTGATGGACGACGCCTCTTACGCGGTTGTGCAGACCGTTGAAGAACACGAGGCCGATCATCGCGACGAACAGACCCGACGCCGTCGCGATCAGTGCCTCGGCCACGCCGCCCGTGACCTGGGTCGGTGCGTTGCCCGGATTCGACAGCACCTGGAACGCGTTGAACATACCGACGATCGTGCCGAACAGACCGAGCAACGGCGCGAGCGTGACGATCGTGTCGAGCACCCACAGGAAGCGGTCGATGTTCGGTGCTTCGCGCATGATCGCTTCGTCGAGACACGCATCGAGCTCATCGCGCGACGTCTGACCGGCAAGCCGGCCGGCGACCTTCAGCAGGCTCGCCATCGGCAGCGCCTGAAACTGTTCGGCGCATGCCGTCAGCGAGGCGGCGTTCAGTTGTTCGAGGCGGTCGACCTGGTCGAGCACCGCGCGGCTGCCGCTCGATGCGCGCTGCAGGAACCACGAGCGCTCGATGATGATCGTCAGGGCAACGAACAGCATGGCGGCAATCACATACAACACGCCACCGGAATTGTTCGCGAGGTGCAGCAGGTTATCGACAGTCATGAAAGAAGCTCCGTTCAGAAATCGGTGGACAGCGTCGCGACGAACGCGCGGCCCGGGATGGTCCAGTAAAGCGGTGTGTTGTCCGCGGCGGTGTAGCCGGCCAGCGCATTGATGCTGGTGCGGTTGAAAAGGTTGTCGATCTGGAAGCCGAGGCGCGTGTCATGCGTCCACGGTGCGAGTCGGGCAAACGTGTATGAGCTGGCGAAGTTGGTGATCGCATAGCCGCCGATCGGCTGGGTGTTGCCGGTATCGCCATACTGATGGCCGACGAACTTCATCAGCAACGAACCGTTGAGCGGCCCGCGTTCGTAGAGCACGCCGGCGGCGGCCGTCGATTGCGGCGCGTTGGGCATCCACGTATTGGTGCTCTTCTGTTTGGCCGAATTGAAGGTCAGATTGCCGTACAGGCTGAAGCCGTCGCCGACCGACAAGGTCGCTTCGGTTTCGACGCCCTTGTAGGTCGCACCACCCGCATTCGAGAAGATCACGTTGTTGCCGACCGTGCGGCTCGTCACCGCGTTGCGGAAGTTGATGTAGTACAGATCGGCGGCGACGGTCAGACGCCCCGTTTTGTACGTCGTGCCGATCTGGTAGTTGTCGGTCTGTTCCGGATCGGGTTGTCCCGAGACGGTCGGATCGTTGACATAGAACACATTCAGGTTCGGCGCGAGAAAGCCCTGCGCGTACTGCGCATACGCGCTCCATTGCGGGGTGATCTGCTGGTGCAGCGTCAACGACGGCAGCACCTTGTCCCACGTGTGGCTGAAATCGAGCGGCTCACCGGTCTTCTGGTTCATCGGCGTATCGATGCTGCGGTTGAACGACACGTACTTGAGTCCCGGCGTAATCGTCAAACCGTTCTGCAGTTGCCAGGCGTATTGCAGATACGGCTGAAACGTCAGCATCGTGTCGTTCATCGTGAAGTTCTGCGAGATGAACGCGAAGTTCAGCGACGAATCGACATTGAAGTTGTCGCGGAAGTTGGACTGGTGCGCGATCCACATGCCGGTCTGCAGCTTGCCGGGACCGAGCTGCCGCTCGAGCGCGAGGACGTCGCCAAACGCGCGGTAGTTGTTGTTCATTTCCTGGCCCGGCACGTTGTTCGGGCCGAAGATCGTGCCGTTTGGCGTTTCACCGTTCGGGTCGAGGCCGTTGAAGCCGTTGTGGTAGTAACCGTACGTATAGAGCTTGTTGTCGATCACCCACTCGGCGACCTTCGTTTTCACGCCGATGTATTCGAAGTCCGTGTTGATCTTGTCGAAGTTGTAGCCGGCATAGGCCTGACTCGTCGGGTCGGCGCCAAGACCGAAGTTGGGACCGAACTGCTGGATCTGCGCGGCCGTCGCGCCGAGCGGCACGTTCTGGCGGATGTTGTTGTAAGTCGCGAACAGCGTGAGCAGCGTGTTGTCGCCGATCGGCTTGTCGAGCTTGAAGTAGACGTTCTGACGGCGCTGGTCCGCGTTGGTCAGATAACCGTCGCTGCTGCTCTGCGCATAGCCGACCATTGCGCGCGCATCGCCCCATTGCTGCAGATAGCCGGTATTGAACTCGGCGCCGGCCTGCCATGTGTCGAAGCTGCCGTACGAGCCGAGCACCGAGAATGCCGGCGATGCCGACGGATTTCTCGACTGCAGGCTGATCGTTCCGCCGAAGGTGGCGAAGCCGATCTGCGAAGCGTCGCCGGGACCGCGGTCGACGACGATATTGCCGAGCACCCGGTTCGAGAAAAACGACGTCGAATGATGGGTGAAGTCGTTGGTATCGCCAAACGGGATGCCGTCGAATGTCACGTTGTACTGACCGTCCTGAAAGCCGCGAATGGACAGGCTCTGCGATTCCATCAGGCCGGAGCCGTTCGGAGAAACATTCGACACACTCGGCGCGATCTGCACGATCTCGCTGTAGTTCGCGGTCGGAGCGGTACTGTTTTCGATGTAGTGCCGGCTGATCACCGACTGCGGTTGGGTTGCAGTGAGCGAGCCTTGCGAAGGCGCCTGTGCCGGTGCCGACTGCGCGTTGGTGCTGGTGGCCGTGCCGCTGTTCGATGACGAGACGGCCGTGCTTTGCACGGAGCCGAGATCGCCCGAGGTCTGGGCATGCGAGATCTGCGCGCCGGCCGCGCACAGTGTGGCAAGAACGAATTGCGTCAGCGGCTTCTTTCTAAGGGGAAAACTAACCCGTTGCATGGTGCAGCATCCTTTCGCGAGTGGGGCGATGAACTGGTAGTCGAACGAGGCGGGATGCTATCAACCGTCCGTTAATGCGAAGTGATCGGTATCTTACGAATCTAAAGTTGCTATTACGGATGCCCCACAACAGCGCGATCCGCACTGACGCTACGCGACGCGCTCAGGTTTGTAAGTTTGTGGACACCGCGCATTCATACGGCGAGTTACGCCGCACCGTCCGCGGAGGCGAGCTATCTCGACGCCCGTCAAATTCCGCTTGGCGTGCTGCTCGCGCCACCAAGTCCGTGTTCCGTTTCGCGGATGTGCTCGGACCGGACTTCAACGAAGCTGGTCTGCCGAAAACCGCTGCGCTGTTCGAAGCCGTCGATCACGATGCCGAGCGGGTCGCAAAAGGCGGCAAGCATTTCTTTAGCCGCGCGCGGCCCTTCATCGCGAGCCGCGACGTGCAACCGATCGTGCCGAAGCGGCCCGGCGACGACTACCACTCGTACCCGAGCGGTCATGCGACCTTCGGCTATCTGTGCGCGATCCTGCTCGCGCAAATGGTCCCCGGGAAGCGCGATGCGCTATTCGCGCGTGGGCGCGAATTCGGCATGAACCGCGTCGTCGACGTCGTCCACTATCCGAGCGATGTCGAAGCGGGTCGCATCGACGGAACGCTCGTCGCGGCGGCGCTGATGGCCAATCCGGATTTTCAGCGCGACTTTGCCGATGCGAAGGCGCAAGTGCGCGCGGCACTGAAGCTCGGCTAGTTGCACGTGTGAACGGTTTTCGGCTCCGCGCGGGACGCGTCATGAAGCAGCAACATGGCCATGTCATACTCCGCGCCCGCATAGGCGGCCCCCGCTATTGACGTCGCCGTTCATGCGGCGACGCACGACCACAGGAAACGACGTCCTCTTGGAAAGCAGAGCAGCGATCAACTACCCCGCGGGGCGCCGACCCCGCATTCTCATCGTCGAAGATGACGAGCGCGTGAGGCTCGAAGTCTCCACCGCGCTCGAGGACTACGACTTCGCGGTGGAAAGCGTGCCGAGCGGCCATGCCGGCCTGCTGCGCGCGCTCAACGGCGATTTCGACGCCGTCGTGCTCGACCGGATGCTGCCCGACGTGGATGGCTTGTCGATTCTGTCCACGTTGCGCAACGTCGGCAAAGAGACGCCGGTGCTGATATTGAGCGCGCTGTCAGCGGTCGACGAACGCGTGCGCGGCCTGCGCACCGGCGGCGACGATTACCTGACCAAACCGTTCGACAGTCTGGAATTGACCGCGCGCCTCAATGCGCTGCTGCGCCGCCGCTCTTCCTCGGAGCAGCCGCTCATGCTGAGCGTCGGCGATCTCGTGCTCGATATTGGCACGCGCCAGGTCAGCCGGGCGGGCGAGTCGATCGAGTTGAAGCCCCGCGAGTACCAGTTGCTCAGATACCTGATGCTGCATACGGAGCAGCCTGTGACGCGCGCGATGCTGTTCGAGTCGGTCTGGAATTACCGCTTCAATGCGCAGACCAACGTGATCGACATGCATATCGGTCACCTGCGCCGCAAGATCAGTCTGAACGGACGGTTTTCGCTGATGATCCACACGGTTCGAAATGTCGGCTATGTCCTCCGTGCCGGCGAATAGGCGCTGGCTGCGCCTGCCGGCGAACAACGTCACATGGCTGCTGATGGTGTTCATCAGTTGCGCGGTCGTGCTGTTCGCGATGCTCTACTGGATGATGCACACGTATCTGCTGCACGAGGTCGATGAACGGCTGCGCGGAGAAGTGGCCGAGTTCAGCTCGATCGGCCGCGCCGAGGCGATCGCCAATATCGCGGCGCTGAGCCGGCGCGACATCGCGAGCAGCCGGCCCTATGGCGTGTTCGACGAAGAAGGCCGCTGGCTCGCCGGCAATATCCACGCGTTGCCGGCCGAGCGCGAGCGCCGGCCGTTCTACTACACGCAAGCAATGGACGACGGGCCGCCGTCGCTGGCCAGTCATTTTCGCGGCATCATCGTGCCGACGCGTAGCGGTCTGCGGGTGGTCGTCGGTCACTCGATCGACGAGATCATTCATTTCGACCATACGCTCGTGAAGATCCTGTGCCTCGGGCTCATGCTGACGATTCTGCTTGCCGTCGGCTGCGGCGCCGCGCTTCACGCGATGTCGAACCGGCGTATCCGCTCGATGAGTCTGACGGCGCGCGAGATCATGGCGGGCCAGTTGAGTCGGCGTCTGTCGAATCGCGGCACGCATCACGATCTCGACCGTCTGGCGGAAATCGTCAACCTGATGCTCGATGAAATCGAGCGGCTGGTGGCCGAAGTGCGCGGCGTGTGCGCGGGCATCGCGCACGATCTGCGCACGCCGATGACGCATCTGCGCGCGGGCCTCGAGCGCGCGCGGCGCCGCTCGCATACCGTCGACGACTACACGAGCGCCGTCGACACCGCGATCGCGCAATCGGACGTCGTGCTGCACCGTTTCACCGCGCTATTGAGGATCGCGGAGGTCGAAGCGGATGTCAGACGCGCGAGCTTCTGCGACGTGTCGCTGGACACCATCCTGCGCGACGTCGCGGAGTTGTACGAGCCGGTCGCGGAGAACCGTCGTTTGTCGGTCGCGGTGCTGGCGTCCGAACCAGTTTTCGCGCGCGGCGACGTGGATCTGCTGTTCGGCGCTATCGAGAATCTGCTCGATAACGCGCTGAAGTTCACGCCCGGTGGCGGCGCGGTGACGCTGCAAGCAACGCTTGAAGCGGGAAGGCCCGTCGTGCAGGTTGCGGATACTGGACCCGGTATCGAGGCAGGTGAGCGCGATGCTGTCCTGCGTCCGTTCTATCGCAGCAGAAACGGGCAGGAGGCGGCGACTTCGGGGCATGGCGTCGGCTTGAGTCTCGTGGCCGCGATCGCGCGGGTGCACGAGGCCGTCGTGGAGATTCACGACAACACGCCAGGCTGCAGGATCGTGTTGCGGTTCAATGCGGGACTGCCGGCGCGTTGAGGCGAGACGGCGATTGCTCGCGACGGATTTTACGTTGGAGCGTGCAAGAAAAAACGACCTGCCGGATGGCAGGTCGTTTCTTTTGAATCCACTAACCCGCTCAGGACTTCGGCACGAGTGCGACGCCGCGCAGCGCCTGGCCATACGGCGCGGTCTGCATCACGGTGAAGCCCTTCGCCGAGCTCACCGTCGAACCGTTGATGCCCACTGTGATCTTGACGAGCTGGTTCGAGTCGGCGCCCGCATCGAACGCGGTGCCGAGGCTGTTGCCGATCGTCGAGGTCACGGCGTAGATCGTGAACGAACCGTCGCTGTTGACCTGGCCCGTGATGTTGCGCAAGCCGTCAGGCGTCGTCGTATAGCTCGCGCCCTTCGTACCGTACGCGCCGGTCGTGTCCGTCACCGTGTAGGCCGTGCCGAGGTTCAGGCCGGTCGTCAGGTTGGCGAGCGGCTTCCACGTGCCGTTCTGGTTCTGATAGACCCACAGGCCGCCGCTGCCGCTCACCTGGTCGCCCGGCGTGCTGTCGCCTTCGTCGGCGACGAACATGATCGACGGATTCGACGCGGGGATCCACATGCCGAACGGATAGACCGTGCCGGTCACCTGGCTAGGCGACGTGAGCGCCGTCAGGTTGGTCGCGAGGGCCATCGTGAAGCCCGGCACGATCGTCATCGCGGCGTTTTGCGGCAACTTGCCGCCATTGGCGAGCGCACCGGTCACGCCGACCTGGTACACCGTGTTCACGCCGTTGCCGCCGCTGCCCTTGGAGACATACATCGTGCCGTCCGGGCCAACGAACAGGCCGCGGTAGTTGGCGTCCTTGCCGGTTTTGTCGGCGGCCGTCGCGGGCGTGGTCGGCAGACTCGCGATCGAGAAGCCGAACTGGTCGCCGGTCGAGCTGCCGCCCGTGATCGAACCCATCGACGCCAGCGAGCACGCCGTTCCAGCCGGTGCGACCGCGTACGTGCCGGAGCCCGTGCCGGACTGGAATGCGCCGATCACTTGCGTGAACGCGCATTGGCTGCCCGGAGCGATGCTTTGCACGCCGGTGTTCATCGTCAGCATGTCGAGCTGGGCCGTCGTCGGCTTCGGATTCTTGCCCGAATTGCCGGCATTGCCGACGATGTAGTACATGCCGTTGGCGAGCACGGCCGCGCGGCTGTTGTTGCCGGCGTATGCGTTGGTGTTCGTGAACGACAGGCTGTTATCGGCGAAATTCAGCTGCGCGACGGTACGGTAGGTAGGCGTTGCGACGTCGGTATTCGTCGTGTCGACCACGCCTGGCGTATTCGTGTTTGAGATATCGAGCTGGTCGATCGACGCGTTGTAGCCGGTGAAGGTCAGCGATTTCTGATCCAGCGACACGTTCAGCGCGAGCTCCGACTTCGAGGCGAAGCTGGTGGCGAAATTCACGTTGCTTTTCGCGGCCAGCGCGGTGATGTCCAGCGTTTGCGACGGGCTCGTCGCGTTCGGTGCCCACTGGTCCAGATACGCTTCCGACGTCACGCCGAAGTTGGCGTCGTTCGAATCGTTGGTGAACACGTTCGGAAAGCCGCCGGGCGTGACGGCCGTCACGGGCGATGCATTGGTGGTCGTGGGCGTCGCGTTATAAGGCAGCGTGCCGCTCACGACGTATGCCGGATCATAGGCCGTGCGCGAGATCAGCAGGTTGCCAGCCGTGTAGTTGCTGGCGGAAGTCGAGGGC
Organism: Paraburkholderia sp. 31.1; assembly: GCF_014397645.1. Taxonomy (NCBI): domain Bacteria; kingdom Pseudomonadati; phylum Pseudomonadota; class Betaproteobacteria; order Burkholderiales; family Burkholderiaceae; genus Paraburkholderia; species Paraburkholderia sp. 31.1. Next base: position 61,421 of record NZ_VZQN01000010.1, on the reverse strand, counting down.
GTCGTCGTGGCCGGGGTGCTGCTCGTGGTGCCTTGCGGCGCGCTCGTGCTCGACGGGTTTTGGGTGCTGCCGCCGCAGCCGTAGATGGCGGAGATCAGAACCGCGATCGGAAGCGCCTTCAGGGTGGTTTGCATTCTGTGTGTTTGAGTAGGGTGGGTGAAATTTTTTGAAAGTTGCAGCCGGTATTGCAAGTCGCGAGGCTACAAACCACCCGTGGCACAAACATGAATCGAAAATTACTAAAAAGATAAGAATGCGCTGGCGCGTTGGCGCGATGTCGTTGCGGGATGCCTGGTTTTTTGGGGCGGCGTTGGAGGGCGGAGGGCAGTGCCTGAACGGAAGGCTACGTTGAGGCGGGCGGGGAAGAGGCGGGCGGGGAAGAGGCGGCTCGCTTGCCGCGCGCGTACCTGTTTGCACACGCGGGCAAAGGAAAAAGAAAAGGGCCGACATGCTTTCGCATGTCAGCCCTCGAATCTTTTGGTAGGCCGTACGGGATTCGAACCTGTGACCAACGGATTAAAAGTCCGCTGCTCTACCAGCTGAGCTAACGACCCAAAAGAGAAGCGAAATTATATCGGCGCACCAATGCCCTGTCAACTCGGCAAGACCGTCGCCCAAAATGAAAAGCCCGGGCATCACTACCCGGGCTTCCCAGCGAGAGGCGCGCGTGGCTATCACTTCGGACACTGCGCGTTACTGCCGACTACATCAAAACGTGATCAATCCAACACCACGATCTACTTGATCTGCGACAGCTTGTTCTGCGCCGACTGCGCGACGTCCGAGCCGGCGTATTGCGCGACGATCTGCTCGAGCGTCTTTTTCGCCGCGGCCTTCTGGCCTTGTTCAAGCTGATTGTTCGCGATCGCGAGCAGCGCTTCCGGTGCACGCGGATGCTGCGGATAGTTCTTCACGACACCTTGCCAGACCGCCGTCGAACCCTTGTAGTCGCGCAGTGCATACAGCGCGTTGCCGAGCCAGTATTGCGCGGTCGGCTGATAGGGGCTGTTCGGATATTTGGAGATGAAGCTGCGGAACGATGCCGCCGCGTTCTTGAAGTCGCCGCTGCGGAATTGCTGTGAAGCCGCGTTGAACGCATCGGTTTCACCCGGCTGCACCTCGCCCTGGACGCCGTCCACCGTCTGTTGCTGCGGCTCGAATTTCTTCAGGCGCGTGTCGAGATCGGTGTAGTAGTCCTTCTGCTGCTTTTGCAGCGTCGTGAGCTGGTTCGCCATGTCCTCGTTCTGTCCGCGCAGCGTCGCGACCTGCTGGTTGAGCTGGTCGAGACGGTTGGACTGATCGAGGATCGTGCGTTGCGCCGCCGATAGCTGGCTCGACAGACTATCGGTCTTCGAGCGCAGATCGAGAATGGCCTGGCGGGCCTGATCGTCGTCGAACATGCCCGCATGGGCGGGCACGGCCGTGAGGGCCGTGCCCGCGACGCAGGCCGCTGCGGCAAACCGCAGCCAGGAGAAACGATGCGTCATTCGGCTCACCACCCGTTGACTTACTGTTGATACGCGAGGTCGGCGCGGCGGTTCTGTGCCCACGACGCTTCGTCATGACCCGTTGCCAGCGGCTTTTCCTTGCCGAGGCTCACGGCCTCCATTTGCGAATCCGACACGCCCATCAGCGACAGCGAACGACGCACGGCTTCAGCACGCTTCTGGCCGAGTGCGAGGTTGTATTCGCTGGTGCCGCGCTCGTCGGTGTTGCCCTGGATCAGCACGTGACGCTGCGGGTGGCTCTTCAGATATTGCGCGTGTTGTTGCAGCAGCGGTTGATAGTCATCCTTCACCGAGTAGCTGTCGAAGTCGAAGTAGATGCTGCGCTTCGCGAGCGGGCTGTTCGGATCGTTCAGCGGGTCGACGTTGACCGTCGCGACGTCGTTCGGGTTCGGTTGGGCCGAGCCTGCGCCCTTGTTGGCGTTTTCGTCGAGCTTGACGCCCGAGTGACATGCGGCCAGTGCACCGACCATCACGACGGCGAATGCGAAACGAAGTTTGGACATCATTTGATTACTCTCCTTGTGTTATTGCATCAACGTTATTGCATAAACGGGCCCCAGGACGGCTCGCGTACGCTGCCCCCCTGAACGGACAGGACCTGCCGAGTGCGACCGTCGGTCGATACTGCGGCCAACACGCCACGGCCGTTCACCTGAGTGGCGTAAAGAATGTACTGACCGTTCGCCGCGAAGCTCGGCGATTCGTCATGTGTCGTGTCCGTCAGGCCCGTGGCGGATCCGCCTTGCAGGTCCTGGATGTACAGCTTGAATGCACCGCCGACGCGCGAGATGTAGGCAAGCTCCTTGCCGTCAGGACTCACACGCGGGCTGGTGTTGTAGCTGCCCGTAAACGTGACGCGTTGCGCGCCGCCCGCGCTTTCACCTTGCGCCGGCATCTTGTAGATCTGCGGTGCGCCGCCGCGGTCGCTCGTGAAATAGATCCACTGACCGTCAGGAGAGTAGGTCGGCTCGGTGTCGATCGAGCTGCCTTGCGTCAGACGACGCAGACCGCTGCCGTCCGCGTTGACCGCGAAAATCTGCGTATTGCCGGTACGCGACAGCGCGACGGCGAGCGTGCGGCCATCCGGCGACCACGCCGGCGCACTGTTGTTGCCCTTCTGGTCCGATACGACGATGCGCCGGCCCGTGGGCAGGTCGTGGATATAGACGATCGGCTTCTTCTTCTCGAACGACACGTAAGCGACCTTGGTGCCGTCGGGCGACCAGGCCGGCGAGATGATCGGCTCGGGGCTCGACAGCGCGATGTGCGCGTCCTGACCGTCCGAATCCGAGATCTGCAGCTGGTAGCGGTTGCCCGACTTGACCACATACGACAGGCGCGTGGCGAACACGCCGCGATTGCCCATCAGCTTGGCGTAAATGTAGTCCGCGACCTTGTGCGCGCTCATGCGCAGACCGCTTTCCGGGCTCACCAGCACGAGGCCGCCGAGGCTTTCGCCCTTGACCGTGTCGTACAGCTTGAAGCGCACTTCGTACTGGCCGTTCGGCAGGCGGTTCACGCTGCCCGCGACGAACGCGTTGGCGCCCTTCGCCTTCCATGCGCCGAGGTCGACGGAATCGGTCTCGGACACCGGCGTCGAGCCTGCGTCGATATTCGTGAATTTGCCGCTGCGTTGCAGATCCTGACGCACGATCGTGCTGACCTGCTGCGGGGAGTTCGCTTCATTGGCGAAATTCGCCGTTGCGATCGGAAACTGAGTGGATCCGACGCCCGTCACGAGGACGTTGAGTTGTGCGTTGGCGGCGCCGCCGACGGCGATCAGGCACGTTGCCACGAGTGTTCGCAGGCCTAGCTTGGTCATCAAACTCATGCTGTATGGGTTCCTCAAAACGGTTTTACTTAATACTCGAAGACAGCAGACAGACCGGAAAACGGCTATTTCGTTCCCGCGCAACGCCGCGCCGGGTGGGGGCGCGGCGTTGGCCGCCGGTCGGCTGTCAGCCTGCACATCAAGCCGCCGGACGCAGCGTGATAGTGAAGTAGTCCGGCGTCTTGCCATTGACGTCCCGAGGCATCGGATCGGAGGCTTTCACCGCCCGCAACGCGGCGGCGTCCCACGCGGCGTTGCCGCTGCTGTGGGTAATGCTTGCGCTCAGCTGATTGCCGTCCGGCGAACAACGCACGGCGACCACGGTCTCGAGACCTTCCGTTTCGCCGCCCCAGTTCACATGCTGAAGCACCAGCCGTCGTACCTTGTCCGCGTAACCCGGCGATGCCGCCGTGCCGCCCGAGCCGCTACCCGTTCCGCTCTTGCCCAGTCCGTTGCTGCTCGAACTGCTGCCGCCCACGCCGCCAGCCAGACCCTGCATCTGCGCAAGCCGCGCGCGACGTTCGTTGTCGAGCTGCTTTTTCGCCTGCGCGGCCGCATCGGCTTGCGCCTTGGCCTTCGCCGCTTTCTCCGCCTCGGCCTTCTTCTGCGCTTCTGTCTGAGCCTGCTTTTGCTGCTGCTCCTGCTGTTCTTTCAGTTGCTGTTGCTTCTGCTGCTCGGCGAGCTGCTGTTGCTTGAGCTTCTCGGCCTGCTGCTGTTGCTGCTTGAGCTTCGCGGCCTTCTGCGCCGCGAGCTGGGCCGCCTGTTCGGCCGCCAGCTGTTGCTGACGCTTCGCTTCCGCTTCCTGCTGCTCTTTCAGCTTCAGCTGGCGCTGCTGTTCGGCCAGTTGGGCCGCGCGAGCCGCTTCCTGCTGCTGACGCTTCTTTTCCTGCAGCGCGATGTCGGCCTGTTCGTCGCGCACGGGCGGAGCAGGGGCGACCGGCGTGGGCGGCGGCGTGACGACGGGACGCGGAATCGCCGAATCCGGCACCTCTGTCCACAGTTCCGCTTGCTCGCCCTCGGGCGTGCTGTTCTGCCATTGGATGCCGCGATACAGGAAGAATCCGAGCAGCGCATGCATCACCAGCGCGAACAGAAAAGCTCGCCCGGTGCCGCGTTCACGCGGCGGCTGAAGCGGGTATTCGGAGTTCTTGCGGATCATTGCGATTTGACGAGCAATCCGACGCGCTTGACGCCCCGAGCCTTCAGCTCGGACATCACGTTCATCACGACTTCGTATTTCACGGTTTTGTCGGCGGCGATCACGACGGGCTGATCGGGGTGCGATTGTGCCCGATCGGCGATGAAACCGTTGAGGCCAGCCTTCGTCATGTCTTCCTGCTGCTGCGCGCCGGAGTCGTCCTTGTACTTGACGCTCATATTGCCGTCCGCGCGGATGTTGACGATGACGGGCGGCGTCTGCTGTTGGGGCGCCGCGCCGCCGACGGTCGGCAGATTGACGATCGACGGCGCGACGAGCGGCGCCGTGACCATGAAGATCACTAGCAGCACGAGCATCACGTCGATGTACGGCACGACGTTGATGTCGGCCATTGCGCGACGCGAGCGCGAGCCGCGCATGCTGGAGGAACGGGAGCCTGCCATCATGGCCTCCTCAGTGTGCCTGGCGCTGCAGGATGTTCGAGAACTCTTCGATGAAGGTTTCGAAACGGATCGCCAGACGGTCGATGTCGTGCGCGTAGCGGTTGTAGGCGACCACGGCCGGAATTGCGGCGAACAGGCCGATCGCGGTGGCGGTCAGGGCCTCGGCGATGCCCGGCGCGACGTTCGCGAGCGTGGCCTGCTGCACGTTGGCGAGGCCGCGGAACGCATTCATGATCCCCCACACCGTGCCGAACAGACCGATATACGGGCTGACCGAACCGACCGACGCGAGGAACGCCAGATTCGCTTCGAGCACGTCCATTTCGCGTTGGAACGCCGCGCGCATCGCGCGCCGGGCGCCGTCGAGAATCGCGCCCGAATCGTTCAGGCGCTTCTCTTTGCCCTTCAGGAATTCCCGCATGCCGGACTCGAAAATCCGCTCGAGCGCGCCGATCCTGTGACGGTTGTTCGCGGCGCTCTGATACAGCGCCTGCAGGTCGCCGCCCGACCAGAAATCACGCTCGAAGCGTTCAGTTTGCGCGCGCGCCCGGCGAATCGCAAACCACTTGCGGAAGATGAAAGTCCAGGAGAGTAGCGACAGCAACAGCAGCAGAGCCATGACGGCCTGGGCCAGCAGGCTCGCGTTGAGTACGAGTGAAACGATCGACAGATCTTGTGTAGTGTTCATAAAGGTTCGTTTTAACGTCCCGGGAAGGGGGCGTCCGGCTGCAAGGCCGCTTCAAGCTTGCCGTGGGCAAAACGGAAGCTTCGGCGGTATCGAAGCCGAACCATGCTTTGTGTTACCTGACCGGTATGAGTTCACTGGCCCCGTAACAACGAGGCTCAGGGATCGTCCGTTGACATGCCGCCGTCGTTCAGTCAGCGCTCTCGCTAGTGCCCGGCCCGTGCCGCAGCGCGGCGAGAACCGACGGCGGGATCGCGGCTGGCCGCAGCGTCGCGCGGTCCACACAGCCAATCCGGACCGAACCGGTAGCAAGCAGCGTGCCGTCGCGCCATGCTTCCTGCACGAAGTCTACCGAAGCTCGGCCAAGACGCTCGATCCGGCTGATAATTTTCACGATGTCGTCGAGTCGGGCCGGAGCCCGGTAATCGACCGCGGTACTGCGCACGATGAAAATCGCGTCGTTTTCTTCCGCAAGCCGGTGCTGGTCGACGCCGCACGCGCGCAGCCATTCGGTGCGAGCGCGTTCGAAAAACTTCAGGTAATTGGCGTAAAACACGATGCCGCCGGCGTCGGTATCTTCGTAGTACACGCGGATCGGCCACGTATAGCCGATTTCCGTGCCTGGCTGGCTGGTCGACATATTCATGCGGCGCATTCTACCGGAACGCACAACCCGGGGTCTGTTTCGAAGTGTGAGTTGCTTGTGGCGGGCGTCGGCGGCGATGGGAGCCGGTTTTGCCGGCCGCCCGCCTTCAAACTCAGCCGCGATGCACGGACAGACCGGCGAACGACTGCGCGACCGGCATCAGCTCGATCGTGTTGATGTTGACGTGGGCTGGGCGCGTGGCGATCCAGTAGATGGAATCGGCGATGTCTTCGGCCGTCAGCGGCTGCACGTTTTCGTACACCTTGGCGACCTTGTCGTCGTCGCCGCGATATCGCACGTTCGAGAATTCGGTGCCGCCGCAAAGACCCGGCTCGATGTCGGTCACGCGCAGCGCGGTGCCGGCGAGGTCGGCGCGCAGGTTCAGGCTGAACTGGCGCACGAACGCCTTGGTCGCGCCGTACACGTTGCCGCCCGCGTACGGCCAGCGGCCCGCCACCGAACCCAGATTGAAGATATGCCCGCGGTTGCGCTCGACCATGCCGGGCAACAGCGCATGCGTGACCTGCGCGAGGCCCGTGCAATTGGTCTCGATCATGGTGTTCCATTCGTCGAGACTTGCCTTGTGAACCGGCTCGGTGCCGAGCGCGAGGCCGGCGTTGTTGACGAGCACGTCGATCGCGGCGAAGTCCGCCGGCAGCGAGGCGGGCACGGCTTCGACGGCGGCGCGATCGCGCACGTCGAGCTCGTACGGCAGCAGCGCGTCGCCGAGTTCGTCGGCGAGTGCTTGCAGACGGTCCTTGCGGCGTGCAGTGGCGACGACACGATGGCCGCCCTTGACGAACGAGCGGGCGATGGCGGCGCCGAATCCGGCCGACGCTCCTGTGACAAACACGATCATTGCAGTTCCCTGGTCGGTAAGAGACAAAGGCCCAAAGCCTACTTCCAATGGCACGCTGCGGCAAGGATGCACGAGCCGGATCGGCGGCTGCCGCGGCGGCGCGCAACGGGTGCGCGGCGCGACCGGCGCGCTTTCCTCGGATGGTTGCGCAGCGGGGCCGCCAAACCGTCCGGAGGCCCCGCCAGCGGCCGCCGGAGCACCCGCAAGTCGGTTGCCTATTCGGGCCTCTTCCAATACACTAACGCGCTCGACCCTGCGTGACTGGCGATAGAACCGAGTCGTCCGACTCAGCCGATTCAACCAATCGGGTTCAAGGTGGAACAACCCACCGTGAAGCGCAGGGTGCCGTTTTGCCGTTCGCCTGGGCAGCCGTGAACCGCGCGCATTAATCTGCGCTGACGGTGGCTGGCTCGCCTCGCGTGTGCGGCGACTCTCCATTCGCCACGTCAGGGCAAGCCTCGCCGCCCAAAGCGCTGCGTACCCCGCTGTGTACCCTCTACGCAGGATTCGGCGCACGATCCGGTCAACCTGAAAACACTCAACGGAACCCGTATGTTTGACAGAGCCCAAAGCACCATCGCCAACGTCGATCCTGAACTCTGGAAGGTCATCGAGCAGGAAAACCGCCGTCAGGAAGAGCACATCGAACTGATCGCGTCGGAAAACTACACGAGCCCGGCCGTGATGGCCGCGCAAGGCTCGCAACTCACGAACAAGTACGCCGAAGGGTATCCGGGCAAACGCTATTACGGCGGCTGTGAATACGTCGACGTTGCCGAGCAGTTGGCGCTCGACCGCGTGAAGCAGCTGTTCGGCGCCGAAGCCGCGAACGTGCAGCCGAACTCGGGCTCGCAGGCGAACCAGGGCGTGTTCTTCGCGATGCTCAAGCCGGGCGACACGATCATGGGCATGAGCCTCGCGCACGGCGGCCACCTCACGCACGGCTCGCCGGTCAACATGTCGGGCAAGTGGTTCAACGTGGTCAGCTACGGCTTGAACGAAGCCGAAGACATCGACTACGACGCCGCCGAGAAGCTCGCGCAAGAACACAAGCCGAAGCTGATCGTAGCGGGCGCGTCCGCGTTCGCGCTGCGCATCGATTTCGAACGCATGTCGAAGATCGCGAAGTCGGTCGGCGCGTACTTCATGGTCGACATGGCGCACTACGCCGGTCTCGTCGCCGCGGGCGTTTATCCGAACCCGGTGCCGCACGCCGATTTCGTCACCACCACCACGCACAAGAGCCTGCGCGGCCCGCGCGGCGGCGTGATCCTGATGAAGGCCGAGTTCGAGAAGCCGATCAACTCGGCGATTTTCCCGGGCATCCAGGGCGGTCCGTTGATGCACGTGATCGCCGCGAAGGCCGTCGCGTTCAAGGAAGCGCTTTCGCCGGAATTCAAGGCGTATCAGCAGCAGGTCGTCGAGAACGCGCGTGTGCTTGCTGAAACGCTGGTCAAGCGCGGTCTGCGCATCGTGTCGGGTCACACCGAAAGCCACGTGATGCTGGTCGACCTGCGCGCGAAGAAGATCACCGGCAAGGCTGCGGAAGCGGCACTCGGCGCGGCACACATCACGGTAAACAAGAACGCGATCCCGAACGATCCGGAAAAGCCGTTCGTGACCTCGGGTATCCGCCTCGGTTCTCCGGCCATGACCACGCGCGGCTTCGGCGTGAAGGAAGCCGAGCAGGTCGGCAACCTGATCGCCGACGTGCTGGACAACCCGGAAGATGCCGCGACGATCGAGCGCGTGAAGGTTCAGGTCGCCGATCTGACCAAGCGCTTTCCGGTTTACGGCTAAACCATGCATTGCCCCTTCTGCCGCCATGCCGATACGCAAGTCGTCGACTCGCGCGTATCCGAAGACGGCGCGACGATCCGCCGGCGCCGCCGCTGCCCGGCCTGCGACAAGCGTTTCACGACGTATGAGCGGGTCGAGCTGGCGTTGCCGTCGGTCGTCAAGAAGGACGGCACGCGCACGGAATTCGATCGCCGCAAGATCGTCGCGAGCATGCAACTGGCGCTGCGCAAGCGCCCGGTTGCGGTGGACGCGATCGAAGCGGCTGTCGCCCGTATCGAGTATCAGCTGCTCGGCAGCGGCGAGCGCGAGGTGCGTAGCGAGCGCCTCGGCGAACTCGTGATGAACGAGTTGCGCGCGCTCGACACGATCGCTTACGTCCGTTTCGCTTCCGTGTACCGGCGCTTCGAAGACGTCTCCGAATTCGAGGACGTGATCGAGGAATTCCGCCGCGCCTCTTCCCCACCCAAGCCTTCCCGCAAGCGCTGAGCGCACGCGTGTCGCAGCTGAGCTGCGGTCATTCGCATCCATCGCCTCGCGCATTTCGCGCTTTTTTTCACGCATCGCTTCTCCCGCCTCCGTGATCGATCGTCACGTGCATTGTTGCGCGCGCTAACGTCTGAATGCCACCTGGCCATTCGGACGATGGTCGGCGCGCTCGCAAATCGCTAGATTGGCTGCATCCGTTCGCAACGCTCAGGGATGCAGATGAAATTCAAGGGGATTTACCGGCCATCGCGCGCCGGTTTCACACTCGTCGAAACGCTGGCGGTGATAGCGCTCGTGATGCTGATGGCCGTGATGGCGGTGCCGTCGTTCGCCGCATGGCATATGCGAGATCAGGTCGACGCGCGCTCGAAGGCGCTGCTGTCCACGTTCGCCTACGCGCGCAGCGAGGCGCTGCGGCGCGGTGCGCGCATCACGGTGTGCCGCGTCGATGCAGCGCGCGTCTGTCTCGCGTCGGGCCAAGCCTGCGCCGGCGGCATCGCCGACTGGGCCTGCGGCTGGGCCGTATTCGCCGAACGTGGCGGCAAGCCGTCGTTGTTGCGCGCGCAGCCGGCGCTCGCGGCGGTGAGCATCGCCGGCGTGCAGACGGATATGACGTTCACCCCGCCGGCTGGGCAACTGATCGGCGCGTTTCGAAGTTTTGATATCGCACCGCGAAGCCCATCGAAATCGATGCAGGGGAACCCGTGGCGGCGCTGCATCAGTGTCGCTGCAGGAGGTCGCGCGCGGATCTCGGAGGGCGCGTGCGGAGCGACGTCATGAGACAGCCCGCATTCAACACCGGTTTGCGTGTGCACACATCGACATGTAATGGCAGCTCGTTGATCGAGGTGATGCTGGCGGTCGCGTTGGTCGCGGTGAGCGCGCTGGGTTTGATCGCGGTTCAGGTGTGGATCGCACGCGAAGCGCGCGCGATGACGCTGCGCGAGAGCGCCGCGTGGATAGCCGACTCGATTGCCGAAGCGACGCGCACGCCTTCCACGGGCGATGTCGCGCTCAATCAATGGCGCACCTGGGCGAGCGTTCTGCTGCCGCACGGCGACGCATCGATTGGCGAGAGCGGCGCGGTCGCGGCGGCGCGCGTGACGTGGGCGTCCGTGCGGGACCGGCCCGCTTTGGGCGATGCGAGCGCCCAGCCGGCGGAGCCTTGCGGCGACGTCGATGCACCGGCTGGATCGTCGTGTGTCGCGTTGGCGTTCGCGAAATGAAGCGGCCGCATTGCCCACTCGGTCATACGCTAATCGAATTCCTGATCGCGATGGCGCTCGGGTTGCTCGTGATCGCGGGCGCCGTGTCCCTTTACACGGCGCAGCGCAACGCGTTCGTGCAGGCGAGCAACGCGACCCGAATCCGCGAAGCGGGCTTGACCGCGCTGATGCTGATCGGCCAGCAATTGCAGATGGCCGGCTTCGTCCCTGCCGATGTCATTGGCTACAACGCGGCGCCTGCGCTATTCGGCTGCTCGGGCGGTCGTCCGACCGGCGTCGACGACAGCCTCGCTTGCACCGCCTTGAGCACCGGCTCGGATGGCGTCGCGATCCGTTACGTCGCAGACGTCGTATCGACATGGCCATCGTCGAGCGGTCAGGTCACCGACTGTGTCGGACAGGCCGTCAAAAGCAGCGACGCGGTCCTTGGCGATGAGGGCGCGCCGGTGGTGAATCGCTACTTCGCCAACGTCAGCGGCTCGACCGGCGAGCCGGAGCTTTACTGCGTGGGCAGCGGCAATGCGGGGTCCGCGCAGCCGCTGATCGAAGGCGTCGAGCGCGTGCGGTTGCGCTACTGGCTGGACGGCGCGGCGGATGCGGTGAATGCGTCGGCCGTGGCGGCGGATCAATGGGCGAACGTCGTTGCGGTCGATGTCTGCGTGCTGGTGCGCGGCGCGCCGCAAGGACAGCGTTCGAAGTACATCGACTGCGATGGCGTGAGTACACTCGGTACCGACCTGCGGCCTCGACAGGTGTTTTCCCGCCGCGTTGCGCTGCGTAATCGCGCGGAGGCGTCGTCGTGATGGATCGCGGCACAGCAACGCAACGCGGCCGCGCGTACGACATATGCGGCGGGCCAGGCGGAACAGCGAAACACTTAGGTTGGCGAAATTGTCAGGGCGGTGCCCGACGGGCGCATCAACGCGGCGTCGTGCTAGCCATCGTGCTGTTGATCTCGGCCATGATGCTCGCCACGTCCGCGATATGGTTCGAAACATCGCTCGCGGCCGCTCGCGCGGCGACCAATGTGCAGGGCTATCTGCAGGCTTTCCACGCGGCGGATTCGGCGCTGAGCTGGTGCGAGCGCAACGTGCTATCGGCAAGTGGCGACGCGCGCGATGCACCGCTCACATCCGGCGAGCCGACTCAATGGAGGCTTGAAACCGCGTTCGACGCAGGCGCCATCACGCCTGTGGCGCAATGGCCGGGATCATCGCGCGCGCCGCAATGCCTGATCGAGCCTTGGCGTCTCGCGAGTCGACCCAACGCCAGCGCTTATCTGCTGACCGCGCGCGGCTTCGGGCGGAGCAGCGAGTCGCAGGTCTGGTTGCAGAAGGAGGTCGTGACCGAAGATGGCGCGATCGAACGTCATTGGCGGCGCGTTGCAGCAAGACCATTCTGAGGAACGCACCGACTGGACACGTATGAAAAGGCCGAACACATCCGCATTCACGCTGCTCGAACTCGTGATCGCGCTCGCGATTGCCGCCACGCTCGCCGCGTTTGCGATCCCTTCGTATCGCAGCCACATTGCGCGCACGCATCGCATCGATGCGGCGTCGGCGTTATATCGGGCTGCGCAATTCGTCGAGGCCGCGGCGAGCGATGGGGCGCCGGCCTTGCCACCGGGTATCGATCAGGCGCCGCAGTTCGGCGCCCCGGTGTATCGCGTGCGCGTGCTGCCCGCGGACGACACGAACGGCGGCTATTCGATCGAAGCGGCGCCCGCGGAAGCGGGCCCGATGCGCGACGACCCGTGCGGCACGTTCACGCTAGATGCGACGGGTCAGCGAGGCAATAGAAACGATGCGAGCGGCGCGACGCCCACGAGCAGCGAATGCTGGAATACCAGTTAGCGGGTGATTGAAGTCCGACACACGCAACCTTGCGAGCGGGAGGTCCGATAGATTGCTGCCACTCGCAGCGGCCACGACCTCAATAGCCGCTTCGCAACGAATCGTCCTGCGCCGCCGGCGACTGCGCCGTAGCGGAAGCTGCCGCGGCCGCCCGCGCCGCCGCCGACTCGTTCTTCATCTGTTGCCAGATCCGGAACGCTTCCCACGCGCCGAGCGCAAGGCTGCCCCACTTGAGCGCGGGCTTCGCGCTCGCGACGACCCTCGCGCGCAGCGGTTTGGCGAGCAACAGCGAAGCGATCGAGCTGATGAACGGGTACTGCTTGAGCAACGCGCCGATCGTGCCCGCGTTGAGCACGCTCGCCTTTGGCCCTTTACCGACGCGCACGCCGCCAAAGCCGGGGATCACGAACCTGAGCCAGCTGAAATGCGTGACGGCCTGGCGCAGTTCGAAGGTGGCCCGTGCGAGCTCGACGCGCTCGACGTCCGCGCGCACGAGCAGCAATTCCTTGCGCAGCGCCCGCAGATGCGGCGCGCTCAGATCCTTCGACGGATGGCGCTTGTTACGAAAGGCGGTATCAGGACGGGAGGGGCTCATGGCGTGTCGGCGGCAGTGAGGGTGAGGCGATGGATCGGATGCAGACGAACTTTCCCATCAGTCGCGGCTGCGAAACGCTTCGCGATCCTTTTCGAACTCCGCGATGGTCGTTTCGAATACCATCGGCGCGTTGCGCAAACCGCTGCGCGCCTTCAGCGCACAGGCGAGCCCGGCAATCGCGTAGACCGCGGTGATGCCGGCAAGCGCCTGCCATCGGTAGGTGTCCCAGAAGGCAATGGCGACGAGTGCGGTCAACGCGATCAAGGCCATCGTGGCGAGCATCGTCGCGGCAAGACCGAGAAACAGCACGCCGAGCAGGCGGTCTTTTTCCTCGGCGAGTTCGATGCCCACCAGTTCGAGCCGCGTCTGCAGGATCGCAAACACGGAACTGAGAATACGGCGCAACGGGCTGCGTTCTGCGCGCTGCGAGTGTGTTTCGGTCGTCATGGCTGTGGGCGTTGCGCGTGAGGGCCTGGCCGGCGCGTGCGCGCCAGCAGAAGGGGACCGGCGAGGCTCGCGCCGGTCCGCCCGTGTCGCCGGTGCGCCGGACATGCCTGCTCCGGCGGCCTCACCGGCCTTTACTTGCGATTGATCAGCAGACCGACCACCACGCCGATGCCCGCGGCGATGCCGATCGACGCCCACGGATGCTCGTGCACGTAGTCGTCGGTGGCGCGAGCGGCCTTCTTGCCTTTTTCGACGACCACGACCTGAACGTCGGCTGCCTTTTCTTTCGCCTGCTTCAGGCGCGTCAGCGCGGTTTCGCGCAGTTCCGACGCGCGTTCGCCGGTAGCGCTCGCGGCCTGTTTCAGCAGGTCTTCAGCGTCCGCGAGGACGGTTTTGATATCCGACATCAATCTCTCCTTGTTGACTTCCGACATTGACAGCTCCCTTTGTCTCACGCTACGCGTAAATCGTAACCAAAGAAACGGTCGCTGGCGAGCATAGTGCCGGTTGCATGCCGCCGCTGCACGATTCGTTCCCGCCAGCGCGTGGCGTCAAGACACCCGTTTGAGGGCGCTCTGCTCCAGACCGGTATCTGGATTGAGTTGATCTGTCCCGCAAAGTTTCCGTCAAACGGGAGAAAATTACAAAAACACATAAAGTACTGACGCGATGTTGGTTCGCCATGTACCACCGCGGCCTTATGCTTTATCGTGACTGGCCGCCGCGGGCACACGCCCGCGACCTTATCCGGATACCTTCCGAATACCTACAGGAGATGCACTATGAGTCTACGTCTTGGCGACATTGCGCCGGATTTCGAACAGGAGTCGAGCATTGGCCGCATCAGGTTTCACGAGTGGCTCGGCAATAGCTGGGGCGTGCTGTTCTCGCATCCGGCCGACTTCACGCCGGTCTGCACCACCGAGCTGGGCCTGACCGCGAAGCTCGCGGGCGAGTTCGAAAAGCGCAACGTGAAGACGATCGCGTTGTCGGTCGACAGCGCGGAGTCGCACAAGGAGTGGATCAAGGACATCAACGAGACGCAGGCCGCCAACGTCGGTTTTCCGATTCTCGCGGACGGCGATCGCAAGGTCTCCGGGCTGTACGACATGATTCACCCGAACGCGAACGAAACGTTCACGGTGCGTTCGCTGTTCGTCATCGATCCGAACCGGAAGGTGCGTCTGATCATCACGTACCCGGCGAGCACCGGCCGCAACTTCGATGAAGTGCTGCGCGTGATCGATTCGCTGCAACTGACCGACAGTCACTCGGTCGCGACGCCGGGCAACTGGAAGCAGGGCGATGACGTCGTGATCGTGCCGTCGCTGAAGGACGAGGAAGTCATCAAGCAGAAATTCCCGAAGGGCTACAAGGCGTTGCGTCCGTACCTGCGCCTGACGCCGCAGCCGAACCGGTAAGCGGCGCGGCATGAACCAGAAAGCCGGTTCGAAGGAACCGGCTTTTTTGCATTATCGATACACCAGCATCGGAATCAGAAGAACGCCTGAATACCGGTCTGCGCACGGCCGAGGATCAGTGCATGAACGTCGTGGGTGCCTTCGTAGGTGTTGACGACCTCGAGGTTCACCAGATGACGCGCGACGCCGAACTCGTCCGAAATGCCGTTGCCGCCGAGCATGTCGCGCGCGAGGCGGGCGATGTCGAGCGCTTTGCCGCACGAATTGCGCTTCATGATCGAGGTGATTTCGACCGCGGCCGTGCCTTCGTCCTTCATGCGGCCGAGGCGAAGTACGCCTTGCAGCCCGAGCGTGATCTCGGTCTGCATGTCGGCGAGCTTCTTCTGGATCAGCTGGTTCGCGGCGAGCGGCCGGCCAAATTGCTTGCGATCGAGCACGTACTGACGCGCGATGTGCCAGCACGCTTCAGCCGCGCCGAGCGCGCCCCAGGCGATGCCGTAGCGCGCCGAGTTCAGACACGTGAACGGACCGCGCAGGCCGCTGACACCCGGCATGATGTTCTCTTCCGGCACGAACGCTTCGTCGAGCACGATTTCGCCGGTGATCGACGCTCGCAGACCCACCTTGCCGTGGATCGCCGGTGCCGACAGACCCTTCCAGCCCTTCTCGAGAATGAAGCCGCGGATGTTGTCCTGGCCGTCTTCCTCGAGCTTCGCCCACACGACGAACACGTCGGCGATCGGCGAATTGGTGATCCACATCTTCGAGCCCGACAACGAGTAGCCGCCATCGACCTTCTTCGCGCGCGTGACCATGCTGCCTGGATCGGAGCCGTGGTTCGGCTCGGTCAGGCCGAAGCAGCCGATCCACTCGCCGCGCGCGAGCTTCGGCAGATATTTTTCCTTCTGCGCGTCCGAGCCGAATTCGTAGATCGGCACCATCACCAGTGACGACTGCACCGACATCATCGAGCGATAGCCGGAGTCGACGCGTTCCACTTCACGCGCGATCAGCCCGTACGCGACATAGTTCAGACCGGGGCCGCCGTACTGTTCGGGAATCGTCGGACCGAGCAGGCCAAGCTCGCCCATTTCGCGAAAGATCCCGATATCGGTCTTTTCGTGGCGGAACGCCTCCAGCACGCGCGGCAGCAGCTTGTCCTGCGAGTAAGCCGCAGCGGCATCGCGCACCATACGTTCGTCTTCGGTGAGCTGCTGATCCAGCAGCAACGGGTCTTCCCAGTGAAACTGCGCGGCTACGGCCATGACGTATCTCCTGATTTCTCGCTCAGAACCCGCTTGACTAGGGTTCCGCTTTGCGAAACAATGTTTTGCAAATGACGCCCGAGTGTATCACCCTATGACGCCGCCATCCACTTTCTCCGCTTCGCTCGACGAACGCAAATTCGTCGTCGCCCTTGCTCGCGGGCTGGACCTGTTGCGCGCGTTCCGGCCAGGCGAGACGATGCTCGGCAATCGGGATTTCGTCGAACGAACGGGTCTGCCGAAGGCAACCGTGAACCGGCTCGCCTACACGCTGACCGTGCTCGGCTATCTGCGGCTGGACGAAAGACACGGCAAATATGCGCTCGACGCGGGCGTGCTGTCGCTCGGTTTCGCGCTGCTGTCGGGCACCGACATGCTCGAACTGGCACGCCCGCACCTGCGCAGCCTGGCGCGCGAGGTCGGCGCGGCGGTCTCGCTCGGGTGCCGGGACGGGCTCGACATGGTGTATCTGGAGACGATTCGCAGCGAAACCGCATTGACGCTCGGCCTGGCATCCGGCTCGAAACTGTCGATGCTGACGAGCTCGATGGGCCGCGCCTATCTCGCCGTGCAGCCGCCCGACGCGCGTACCGCGTTACTCGCGGAACTGAAAAAAGCGGCTGGCAGAGTGGGGGCGATGCTCGTCGCCGAAGCCGAACAGGAGATCGCCGCGTTCGCGACCGAGCGATGCTGCTACTCGTTTCGTGCGTGGCATGACGACGTGAACGCAGTCGCGGTGCCGTTTCGCGAGCCGCGCGAAAACCGCTGGCTCGTGCTCAGCTGCAGCGGGCCGGCGTCGTCGATGGGGGAGGAAGTGTTTCGCGAGAATGTCGCGCCGCGCCTGAAGGCGCTCGCGGCGCGGCTGGGGGAGCCGGCTGAGGTAATGCCGGGGCGCCCCGGCTAACGGGCCCACACCGGGTCACGCCGCCCGGTCGTGATAATGCGCGTTGAATAATGGCCCTTGCACGAACCGCACGTCGTACTGCTGTAGCGCGGAGAATTGCGCCTCATCCATCACGCGATTGAAAATCAGCGGCACCCGCAGCCGGCCCGCGTAGCCGACGAGCGGCTTCACGGTCGCGTCGCGCAATGCGGCCGCCGCATCCATCTTGATGAAGTCGAGCCGCGCGGTTTCGGATACCGACAGGATCTGCCCCGCGTTCGACAGATTGCCCGCCACCTTGAACCCGTAGTGCTGATAGCTGCGCGTCAGATAGCCCAGGAACGTCTTGTGTGCGACCGCCGCCGCCGGCAACTCGATCACGATGCGCGTCGGACTCAAATTGAACGAGGTCAGCACGCTCGAAAAATGCCGGCCGTGGTCGTACTTCACGCTCTTCAACAGCCTCTCGTGCACCCGCAGAAACAGCAACCCATGCCGTTGCGGGCCGAAGAAGTTGATTGCGTGCAGCGCGCGCGACATGCGGTCTAGCGCGACCAGCTGCTGATCGTCGGCGATGTTGTCGAACGGATCGAACACCTCGAATGGCGGCGCGTCGAGCCGGTGCGTGACCGCCTGAAAGCCGAGCTCATCACCGAAGCGGTCGACCCCTTCCGCGCCGCATGACAGCGACTGCGCAAGCCCGTGCACGCTGATGTCGAAGATCGGCTCGTAGGCACTCGTGAGCTCGATGCCATCGAAATGTGCGAGCGCGATGCCGGCGTGCCCGCCTTGTCCCATTGCCAGATGCTCGCCGAGAAACGGGTGATGAGCGGCGCGGGCGATCAGATCGGGGATGGTCGGCGAAATCATGAAGGCAAATGAAAGGCGACGATGAACGCGCACCGGGCGCGTGGCAGCGCGACGCGATGGCCGCATTCACTGATGGTAGCAGTACGCGCCCTGCGCAGATTAACAAAATGCTCATATCGTTATTGGCCTCACGCTTATCGGCCGGGGCTGAGCGCGGAATGACGAGGTTCGCCGGCGTGTTTCCAAGGGTATACGTTAGTTTCACTATTCGTAATTCGTTTTACTATTCGTAAAATACAATTTTAGCCAGCCAGAGGGGACGACCCAATGCTGATCGCGTTGAACTGGTCGAATGCCGCGCTGTTTCATGCGGCGGCGCTGCCGGTGCTGTGCTCGGCGCTGCTGGTGGTCGTGCTCGCCGGTGCGACGCGGCAACCCAGCCGCGCGTCCGAAGCGGAGCCGGCCTGCGCCTGACTGCAAAGATCACGTATCAACCGGGAAAGAATCGAGCAACTCGCGGAGAACCTTGTATGGATACCTCAACACGTACGCCGGCCGACGAACGCCTGCGTCCTGAAATCGAGCCCGGCTATCAGTCGGGGTTCGCGAATGAATTCGCGACCGAGGCATTGCCGGGCGCGCTGCCGACCGGCCGCAATTCGCCGCAACGCGCGGCCTATGGTTTGTATGCCGAACAGATTTCGGGCACGGCGTTTACGGCGCCACGCGGTCACAACCGTCGCTCGTGGCTGTACCGGATTCGTCCGGCGGCCATGCACAAGCCGTTCACGTCGATGCCGTCGGAGCGGCTCGTCGCGAACTTCGCCGAGGTGCCGCCGACGCCGCCGAACCAGCTGCGCTGGGACCCCCTGCCGATGCCCAGCGAACCGACCGATTTCATCGACGGCTGGGTCACGATGGCGGGCAACGGCTCGGCCGAAGCGATGAGCGGTTGCGCGATCCATCTGTACGCGGCGAACCGCTCGATGCACGATCGCTTCTTCTACAGCGCCGACGGCGAACTGCTGATCGTGCCGCAACAGGGGCGCCTGCATATCGCGACCGAAATGGGCCGAGTCGACGTCGAGCCGTTCGAGATCGCGGTGATTCCGCGCGGCGTGCGCTTCGCGGTCAGCCTGCCGGACGGCAGCGCGCGCGGGTATATCTGCGAGAACTTCGGCGCGCTGCTGCGTCTGCCGGAACTGGGGCCGATCGGCTCCAACGGTCTCGCGAATCCGCGCGATTTCCTGACGCCGCACGCCGCATACGAAGACCGCGAAGGCGCATTCGAACTCGTCGCGAAGATGAACGGCAATCTGTGGCGCGCGGACATCGGCCATTCGCCGCTCGACGTGGTCGCATGGCACGGCAACTATGCGCCGTACAAATACGACCTGCGCCGCTTCAACACGATCGGCTCGATCAGCTTCGACCATCCGGATCCGTCGATCTTCCTCGTGCTGCAATCGCAAAGCGACACGCCGGGCGTCGATACGATCGACTTCGTGATCTTCCCGCCGCGCTGGCTCGCCGCCGAAGATACGTTCCGGCCGCCCTGGTTCCATCGCAACGTCGCGAGCGAGTTCATGGGCCTCGTGCATGGCGTCTACGACGCGAAGGCCGAGGGCTTCGTGCCCGGCGGCGCGAGCCTGCACAACTGCATGACGGGCCACGGCCCGGACGCGGACACGTTCGAGAAGGCGTCGCATCTCGATACCTCGGTGCCGAAGAAGGTCGACGACACGATGGCCTTCATGTTCGAGACCCGCACGCTGATCAAGCCGACGCGCTTCGCGCTCGAAACCGCGCAACTGCAGGCGCATTACTACGAGTGCTGGCAAGGCCTCAAGAAACACTTCAATCCGGAGCAACGATGAACGCGGTGAACGATCTCCAGGCGACGCTCGATGCGTCGCGCAAGAGCTGGATCGAGTCGGCCAACGACCCGGCTGGCGACTTCCCGATCCAGAACCTGCCGTTCGGCATTTTCAGCGACCGTGGCAACGACGTGCGTCGCGTGGGCGTCGCGATCGGCGATCAGATCGTCGATCTCGCCGGATTGCAGGCCGCGGGTCTGCTGAACGTGCCGGCGCACAACGTGTTCGCGCGCGATGCGCTGAACGATTTCCTCGCACTTGGCCGCGACGTGTGGCGCAGCGTGCGTATCCAGCTGAGCCAACTGCTCGCGCGCGACACCGCGACGCTGCGCGACGATGCCGCGTTGCGCGCGAAGGTGCTCGTGCGCGCGGCTGATGCGCGTCTGCATCTGCCGGTGCAGATTCCGGGCTACACGGATTTCTATTCATCGAAGGAACACGCGACCAATGTCGGCGCGATGTTCCGAGATCCGAAGAATGCGCTGCTGCCGAACTGGTCGGAGATGCCGATCGGCTACAACGGACGGGCGTCGTCGGTGGTCGTGAGTGGGACGCCGGTGCGTCGTCCCAATGGTCAGCTGAAGTTGCCCGACCAGGAGCGTCCGGTGTTCGGCGCGAGCCGCAAGCTCGATATCGAACTGGAGACGGGTTTCATCATCGGCGGCGGCAATGCGCTGGGCGAGCCGATCGCGTGCGAGGACGCGGAGGCGCACATTTTCGGCATGGTGCTGCTGAACGACTGGAGCGCGCGCGACATCCAGCAATGGGAATACGTGCCGCTCGGCCCATTCAATGCGAAGACCTTCGCGACGACGATCTCACCGTGGGTCGTCACGCTCGACGCGCTCGAACCCTTCCGCGTCGCGCAGCCGGTGCAGGAGCCAGAGCCGCTCGCCTATCTGCGGCATCGAGGAAAGCATGCGTTCGACATTCACCTCGAAGTGACATTGCGTGCGCAACCCGCGCGGCAAGCGAGCACGATCGCGCGGACCAACTTCAAATACATGTACTGGACGATGGCGCAGCAGCTCGCGCATCACACGGTGGCGGGCTGCAATACGCGGGTGGGCGACCTGATGGGCTCGGGGACGATCAGCGGGCCGACCGAGGATTCGTACGGCAGCCTGCTGGAGCTGACGTGGAACGGCAAGAAGCCGCTGGCGTTGAAGGAGGGCGGCACGCGCACGTTCATCGAGGACGGCGATGAGTTGACGCTCGTCGGCTGGTGCCAGGGCGACGGGTATCGCGTGGGGTTCGGCGCGTGTGCCGCAGAGATTCTGCCGGCGCGAGGGTGAGCGCGCGGCAGTCACGATGAGCGAGGGCCGGCGCGGTATGCCGGCCCTCGTCGTTTGTGCGAGACCTTGGGCATACCGTGTCGCAATGAATCGGCGCGTCGTCCGCTTCACCCACCCAGCAACCCGAATACGGCCACCCCATTCGTCGTGCCGACATACACCTTGCCGTTTGCGATCAATGGTGTGATGAACTTGTTGCCCGTGCCGAACTGATCGCGCGTGCCCATCTGGTTGCTGTTGTACAGCTCGTTGAGCGTGATCGGGTCGAACGCATGCAAGGCCGCGACGGTGCCGTTTTCGGCGGCCCACACGATGCCGTTCGTGGTGCCGTTCGCCGAGATGCTCGGCGTCGTCCCGGGATAGGCGAACGTCATCGCGCTTTGCGCGGTCGGTGTGATCGACAGCTTCGCGTTGGTCACGGTGAACGCCTTCAGATGATCGCCGACCGAGCCGAAATACACGCGCCCGTTGAAATAGGCGGGCATGCCGAACTCGCCGCCGGCCAGCTGCGCGGGAATCTCCTGATAGATGTTGTCGGCCGCCGGGTTGAACTTGCCCATCGAGTCGCGATTCAGCACGTAGATGGTGCTGTCCTTGCCCGCGCCGAGCGTCAGATGCTGTACGGTGCCGTTCGCGTCGGTCAGGTCCGGCAGCACCAGTGCGCCGCCGGAGCCGAGGTCGATGTCGTCGTGGGCCTCCTGCACGACGTTCGTCATCGCGAAGTAGTCGGCCACCGACAGGCCTCCCGCCGTGCCGAGCTTCAGGAACGTATTGCCGAAATCCTTGCTGGCGGGGAAGCCGCTCGACGTCATCGTCGTGTCGAACGTGCCGTTGGCATCGAGCAGATAGATCGACGAGCCGTCCGACGCCGGTCCCGCGCCGCTCATCCAGATCGCGCCGCCGATGCCGTTAGGCGTCAGGTTGAGCACGGTGGTCTGCTGCAACGTGTCGGCGCCGTAGCCCATGATCCAGCCCGTATAGCCGCCGTCGTCGCAGTGCGAGGTCCACGTCGTGTAGACCGTGTTGCCGAGCAATAGCAGCCCCGCGCGCTCCGCGTACAACGACGTGGTGAACGGCACGACGCCGTTCGTATTACCCGCGCCGCTGCCTGGGTAAGAGGCGGCGACTTCGGCGGGACCGTTCAGCAGCTCGGCGCCGGTCGCGAGGTCGAGCGCGTGAATGCGATGATGGTAGCCGCCGGCCGCGTCCTTCGACATCGCGACGACGTAGATCGTGCCGTGCGTGCCGCGCGAACGGTCGATCACCGGTGTCGAGGTGATGCCGATGGTGTTCACGATCTGGCTGCAGCCGAGGTCGTCGCTCGGGGTTTCGCCGGTGCCGAGTGTGCGCACCTGCCACAGGGTCGCGCCGGTGTCGGCATCGAATGCGTACACACTGTCGTTCTCGGTCGCGACATACAGCACGTTGTGCGTGCCGCCCGCGATCGCCAGCGCAGCGACGAATAGCGGCTGCGCGTCGACCTTGCCGTCGACGCTAAAGAAGCCGACTTTGCCGAACGTCGAAGCCGCCACGTTGGCGGGCGTCAGCGTGGTTTCGCCGAGGTTCTGGCCGGTGCGCGCGATGTCGTCGTGATAGGTGAGCACGTCGCGCACGGCTGCCGCCGATGTGCCGCCCATCGGGGTGCCCGAGCCGCCGGTGCTACCGGTGGTGGTGCCGCCGCTCGTGGTGCCACCGCTGGTGGTGCTGCCGCCGCTCGCTGCGGCCGGGGCCGATGCGCCGGAAGCGCCGCTGCCGCCGACGCTCCCGCCCGTCGGGGCACTGCTGTTTCCGCCTCCGCCGCCTCCACAGTTCGCCGCGACGATCGCGGCTACCGCGATCGCCGTGCCCAACAGGCTGGCACGGAGCAACAGGCGCATCGAGACCATGGCGGACTCCCCGTTGCTTGCGGCGGCGCCACGAAATATGGGCCGTTCGTCGAGTGTCCGCGCAACGTGGGTTGAGATTATCACCCTGCGTATAGATCGTAAAAGCCAGCAATTAGCGTCTATTCGTCAACTCGGCGCCTGCAGCGCGATCCGCCGACGCTCCCACCACGCCGCCGCCAGAAACGCGAGCGCCGCGCACAACAGCACGCCGACCACCGCTTCGTGGCCGACCGTTTTCATCAACGCGCCGGCGACGAGCGGACCGCCGAAGCTCGCCGCGCTCCACAACGCGCCGACCAGCGAACTCGCCGACACCAGCGCGACACCGCGAAAGCGCTCGCCGCAGGCCACCAGCGACAGCGTGTAGATCGCGCCCGCGGCCGCGCCGAGCACGTACAGCAGCGGCCAGCGCAGCCACGGCGAGCCGACTGCCCACGGCAGCAGCGGCAACAACGCGACGACCACGATGCCGCAGCCGATATGCACACGTTCGCGGCCGAGCCGGTCGGCGAGCCAGCCGATCGGAAACTGCATCGTCGTATCGCCGAGCAGCAGCGCCGACGCGAACAGCACGGCCACTTCGCTCGACATGCCATGCGACATCGCGAACAGCGGCAGCAGCGATAGTGCGATCGGGTCGAACAGCGCGAAGAAGCCGGTGCCGATCACGCGCGCGGGCATGCGCGGCAGTACGCGGCGCCAGTCGCCGTGCCCGGCGTGTTCGTCGCTCGATGCGTGCGGTGTGGCACGGATCGTCGCGAGCAGCGGCAACGCAAGCAGGAATATCGCGCCCCACAGCAGGAACCGTCCCTGCGTGAAGCCCGCGATTTGGCTCACCAGCACCGGGCCCGACATCTGGAACAGCGTGAAGTTGGTCGCGTAGATCGCGATCACGCGGCCGCGCGACGCATCGTCGGCGAGCTGGTTGACCCACGCTTCGCCGATCGTGAACAGCAGCATCAGCGCCGCGCCGCACAGCACGCGCAGCAGCGCCCATAGCCACAGGTTCGCGGTGAGCTGCATCAATGCGGTCGCGCAAGCAACCACCAGCACCGCGCCGACGATCACCTGGCGGCCACCGAAGTGCGCCGCGATCCAGCCGGCGAGCGGCACCACGGCGAGACCGCCGCCCGCCTGCGCGGCGGTTCAACAGACCGACCGCGTCGGTGCCGTAACCGGCTTGAGCGAGCGCCAGAGCGGTGAGGGGAAGGGTGGCGCCGCTGCCGAGTCCGACGACAGCGACGCTCAGGATCAGCGCGAGGAAATCGCAGGTGAAGATGACTTTCATCGGCGGGGATGCTACTACGCGTGTGGGTCGCGCGTATCTTTGCCGCGAGATTTGCTCGATCTCGTGTGCGATCCTTACTCGATAGGCGCGGATTTGCTGCTCCGCGGCGGTATCGTCAGACCGTGCAGACGAATCTGCGTGAGGCGCTTGTCGTCAGCGACGCCGATCGCGAGCGCTGGCGCGATACCGTACCAGTGAGACACGGGGCCCCACGACAGGTAAAGGGTGCCGTCACGAGGCTCGTAAACGATCACCGGTGGTTCCATGTCGTCCGCATGTCCGTGCTCGTCGAATTCTGTCTCGATGTGCGGAGTTCTGTCGGTCGGGTCTGTGAGTGGTTCAGACATGCGGACCGTCCACCGCTCGGGATTCGTGTAAAAGTCCAACCGGGTCAACCGGCGATGCTGATCGAGAAGCATCGACAAGGTGCCCGCCGTCAGGACATAGGAAGGTGTGCCGATGCCGAAGCGCACGTCCAGCAAGTCGCTGAGACTGCTTTGCGGTTCCCGCGGCGAAGGCAAAGGTGAATAGTTGACCTCGCAGAACAGCGTGGAGCTTTCTTCATCCCACCGCACCGTGGCGGAAACGCCGGTGGCAGGGGCAGTCGTGTAGACGGTGGGATGCTTCATGGAAGAGGTTTATAGGCAAAGTGCAGAACGGTGTAGTCGCTCTCCCGCACGACGACTTCGAGCATATATGCTGTGCCATTGCGCGTGATTGGATAGGTGTATTGAAACACGCCAGTGTGCCCTGCGGGGTCGGTGGCACGTTTGCCATATTTCAGGGTGAGGCGAAGGATGTGAACGGGTACATAGCGTCCGGGATTTCCCATATGCGCGAGCGGTGCAGCGGCAAAACGCAAAGGCCGCTGCATCAGCGCATGGTATCGCGTACGTAAACGAAACAGCGTGGTCCGGTCGATCGCGGAGCCTACTCCTCTTATCCCTGCTCGCGTGATGCCTCGAGTGCCAGCCGTCCAGATGCCACCGACGAGAAACAGCACGTCGAGCGGATCGATCAGAGGGGCTTCCAGCGGCTTTTCGCTCAAGGACTCCCCGCCGTCCAATGTATAGATACGGAATACGCCGGCTACTTCCTTCTTGTATCCAATGATGCAGCCGAGGTCTTCGTCGAAAATGGCCTTTGCATCACGTGGAACGGTGGGTGGGCGGGCGTCGAAGAGAGCCCTGACTGTCGGTCTTTTACCATTCCAGGCAAACGACGATTCGGAGACTGTTTAAGGAAACGGCGTGGACATGTGTGGATAAACTGCCTGGCTCGAAATCGATGACAGCGGTCACGATTTGCTGTCACCGTCGGACGCGTTTGTGCGTCGCCGTCGAACTTGCGTGCGTTGAGAATTGGTGAGCCGACAACCTGGCACGATGGTCCGCACGCCGCGCCCGTCACTGCACGTCGCGAAAGCTGTGTTCGCGGAAAAGCGTGAGTGGAAGCGGGTATTGGCCTCGGCGCCCGGCTCAAGATCTGTTGCAGATCATTTCCACTCGCTGGCTGAAATGCTGTCGAACGAGGCTCTTACCCTCAGAGCCGCTCGTCGTTGCTGGCGGACATCGAATACCGGTGCATCGGCGCGGAACAGCGGCTGTCGCGCGCCGGAATGGAATACCCCATTTCGCGCATCGTCAATATGCCCGGCAAGCTCACCCCGCCACCGCCACCCGCCGCTCGATCGACACCGACCACAACGTCAACAACAGCGCGCCGAGCGCGGTCGCGACGCCGACCCACGGCAGCGTCGTCAGCGGTGCGCCGGCGCCGATCGCCATGCCGCCGAGCCATGCGCCGGTCGCGTTGCCGAGGTTGAACGCCCCCTGATTCAGCGTCGACGCCAGATTCGGCGCGTGGCTCGCCCGATCGACGATCAGCATCTGCAGCGGCGGCACGATCGCGAATGCGAGCACCCCCCACACGAACACGGTCAGCATCGCCGGAGTGCGCGCGTGCATCGTGCCCGCGAACACGCACAGGATCACGACGATCGCCATCAGGAACGCGACCAGCGAGGGCATCAGCCGCCAGTCCGCGAGCTTGCCGCCGAGCGTGCTGCCGACCGTCAGGCCGAGGCCGAACAAGAGCAGCACCAGGGTGACCGCGTGCGGCGTGAAGCCGGTCACGTCTTCGAGAATCGGCGTGATGTAGGTGAAGGTCGAAAACAGGCTCGCCGACGCGAACACGCTGATACCGAGCACCATCAGCACCTGCGGGTTCTTCAGCACGCTGAATTCGCGCACGAGGCTCGCCTTGTGCATCTCGATCTTCGCGGGCAGGCACACCGCGAGCGCGGCCGCCGCCAGCACGCCGATGCCGGTCACGGCCCAGAAAGTAGCGCGCCAGCCGACCGCCTGGCCGAGCGCGGTGCCGAGCGGCACGCCGAGCACGTTGGCGAGCGTGAGGCCGGTGAACATCAGCGCGATTGCCTGCGCGCGGCGATTCGGCGCGACGAGCCCGGCTGCGACCACCGAGCCGATGCCGAAAAACGCGCCGTGGCAGAACGCGGTGACGATGCGCGCGGCCATCAGCACCGCGTAGCCGGGCGCGATCGCGCACAGCAGATTGCCGACGATGAACACGCCGATCAGGCTCATCAGCGCCTTCTTGCGCGGCATGTTGGCAACCGCGATCGCGACGATCGGCGCGCCGATCGTGACGCCGAGCGCATACGCGGACACCAGCATGCCAGCCGCCGGAATCGACACGGACAGATCGCGCGCGACATCGGGCAACAGGCCCATGATGACGAACTCGGTGGTACCGATTCCAAACGCGGCAACGGCAAGGGCAAGCAGAGGCAATGGCATGGCGATGATGGGGTGTGACGCGTGAAGCGGCGCGAACAACGGGCGTCGGGCGGGCGATTCCGAAGGCGGAAACGCGGTCGCCGGCCAGGGAAAAACAGTAGGGGATTCTACCTAAGTCAAATCTGGCTTGCAGGCTGTCCGGAAAGCTGTTGTTTTTTGTGGAACGCGGCGGCGGGAGCCCGAGCCGCCGGGCGGCGTTCAGCGCCGCGCGAGGTTGCGCCCGAGTGCCGCGCAGCCCGCATCCGTCAGCGCTTCGACCACGTTGCTGCGATCGTCGGGCTTGAAGTCGGCGATCCAGATCACGCGGCAATGTGCGGACGTGTCGGCCACGACCTGCAGCGTCGCATGATGATGCTCGAAGCGCCCGCCGCCCACCGAGTAGGCGAGCCGCATGTGGGCATCGTCGACGGCAATCACGCGTTCCTCGACCACGGTGCCGTCGGCGAAGGTGACCCAGCGCAGGTCGCCTTCCATGCGCGCCGCGATCAGCACGCCCGCGAATACGCGGGCGACCCCGGCGGGATCGCGCAGCGCGGCCCACGCATCGGCCGCGGTGGTTGCCACGGCGATTTCCCGGTAGATCGTCGCCATCGCATTTCCTCCTGTTCGTTTCGGGCAACCCAGGTCTCGTGCGCGCGGGGGTGTCGCGACCGGCGATTGCAAACCTGTCACCGATCGCGCGGCGCCGTCTTATCCGCGATCCGCGTTGAACGTGTCGCCATGACGGCCCGCGCCGGACACAAAGCGCGCCGCGCCCGCCACGCCCTCGGCGAAGACCGCCGCGTAGCCGCCCGCGCCTTCGCGCCGCAATGCCTCGGCGAGATCGTCCAGCGTGCTGTTCTCGAGCGCGGAGCGACGATCGGCGAGCAGCGCCGCCTGCGGAAACGCGGCGAGCTCCGCGGCCAGTTGCTCGGCAGCCGCGCGCGCTTCGCCCTTCGGCACCACGCGGTTGGCGAGCCCGAACGAAAGCGCCTCGCGCGCATCGACCGCGCGGCCGGTCAGGATCAGATCGAGCGCACGCGACAGACCGATCAGTCGCGGCAGCCGGATCGTGCCGCCGTCGATCAGCGGAATGCCGACACGCCGGCAGAACACGCCGAGCACCGCATCTTCCTCGACGACGCGCAGGTCGCACATCGCGGCAAGCTCGAGCCCACCCGCCACCGCATAGCCGGCGATCGCGGCGATCACCGGCTTGCTGAAGCATGTGCGTGTCGGTCCCATCGGCCCCGGGCCGCTGCCGTCCGCGTGCAGCTCATTGCGGCGCGGCGCGTCGGCGAGCGCGCCTAGGTCCGCGCCCGCGCAAAATGTGCCGCCCGCGCCGAACAGCACGGCCGCGTGCCACGCCGGCTCGGCCTCGAAGCGGCTGAACGCAGCGCTCAACGCCTCGGCCACCTGCCGATCGACCGCATTGCGCCGCGCGGGCCTCTCCAGCACGATCGTAGCGACGCCGTTGCCGTCATTCGACTCGATTCGCACATGGTTATTAAAATATTGGAAGGCTATCATCGTTATGTGTACCTGAAGGGTATCTGAAGCTCCCCGCTTGCCTGTCGATCAGGCAGTGTTGCCATGCGCTCATGCAGCATAATTAATCCGGTAGGCTGTCATGTTTCCGTCACGTCCGGCTCGTAGCGTTAGCGCTCTATTAATGCTCTGGCGTCCTGCCGCCAGCTTGCCGAGCCTGCCTTTGTCCCTGCCTTTGCCCAATTCATCGCCGGCCCCCGCCCCGGGCTACGCCGAAGCTGTCTGGATCGTGCCGTTGCACGAGCATGCGTGGTACGACCATGTGCGTCTGAAGCGCGTCTTCGTCGCCGACGGCACACGTCACCAGGTCGTGCTCGTCGATCTGCGCAAGCTGCTCGTGTGCGCGAATCGCGACAACACCGATTACGTGCTGAAGCCGGTCGCCGAATGGCACGCGGGCAAGGTCCGCGGCATTCGCGAGTTTCTCGATCCCGACAGCCCGCGGATTCCGCAGATGCCCTACGTGACGATCTCCACGCGTCGCGCGCCGGGATTGCTCGGCTGGGTCGGCATCGAGCGCGAGGGGGTGGTGGCGTTTCGCAACGGCCAGCATCGCGCGCGCTATCTGGCCGAAGCGGGCGCGCGCTGGTGTCCGGTCGAAGTGCACGAGCGCGAGGCGGGATTGCTGCGTGAGCTGTGCGGCGCGGCCGATGATGCCCGCACCGCGATTCGCGCGACCCAGTCGGGCAGCGACAGCGACGTCTAACTTTCGCGGTCCGCGGCAATTCGCGTACGCCTGGGTTATCACGGCTACCCCGCTTGCACGACGTTGCGCGGCGTGCCCGCCTGCCACGCCGCGATGTTCGCGAGCGTGGTCTGCGCGATCTCGGTCATCGCCTCGCGCGTGAAGAACGCCTGGTGCGCGGTGACGATCACGTTCGGAAACATCAACAGACGCGCGAGCACGTCGTCCTGTAGCGGCAGATTCGAATGATCCTCGAAGAAGATGCCGCCTTCTTCCTCGTACACGTCGAGCCCGAGATGGCCGAGCTGGCCGTCCTTCAACGCGCCGATCAGTGCGTTCGCCTCGACGAGCCCGCCGCGCCCGGTGTTGATCAGCATCGCGCCGCGCTTCATCTTCGCCAGCGCGGCGCGGTCGATCAGGTGATAGGTGTCGGGCAACAGCGGGCAATGCAGACTGACGACGTCCGATTCGGCGAGCAAGGTATCGAGCGGCACGTAGCGCGCGCCGAGCGCGAGCAGTTCGTCGGCCGGCGGCTCCGGATCGTAGGCGAGCACCTGCATGCCGAAGCCCGCCATGATGCGCGCGAACACCCGGCCGATGATGCCCGCGCCGATCACGCCGACCGTCTTGCCATGCAGGTCGAAGCCGAGCAGCCCATGCAGCGAGAAGTCGCCTTCGCGCGTGCGCGCGACCGCGCGCGGCAGGCGCCGGTTCAGCGCGAGAATCAGCCCGGCCGCATGTTCGGCGACCGCGTACGGCGAGTAGGCCGGCACGCGTGCGACCGGCATGCCGAGCCGCTCGGCCGCCGCGAGGTCGACGTGATTGAAGCCCGCCGAGCGCAGCGCGATCATGCGCGTGCCGCCCGCATGAAGCCGTTCGAGCGTGGCGGCGTCGACGCTGTCGTTGACGAACGGGCAGACCACGTCGTAGCCATGCGCGAGGATCGCGGTCTCGCTGTCGAGAGGGGATTCCTGGAAATGCAGTTCATAGCCATGCGCGGCATTGGCCTCAGTGAATGTATCGACGTCGTATTGACGACTGCTGAACAGGATCGTGCGCATATCGGGCTCCTAAGAAGCTGTTTCTCGATGTTAGGCGACTTCGCGAATGAAAGAGTAGGGTGATGTGGTGAACGCGGGTACCGCTCGCGCATGACGGCTGGCTACCTTGGCCAAAAAACTTGCGCGATCGCGCGGTTCGGTGAATGATCGGACGAACGGCCTCGAGCGGCGTGCCTGCCGCGAGGCCGTTCGTTCCTTTGCGCTTCACATTCATACACCAATCATGCCGACTTCAACCTCTACTACCGTTGCTTCGTCCGTCCCCTGTCCAATTGTCGAATCACTCGACGCCATCCTTCCCGAAGAACCGCTGCTGATGATGGGCGCCGGCCCCGTGCCGATTCCCGCCGCGGTCGCGAAGGCCAATGCGATCGTGATCAACCATCTGGGCGGCACGATGGCGAAGGTGGTGAACCAGGTGAAAACGATGGCGCGCTACGTGTTCCAGACGCAGTCGAAGTGGGTGCTCGGCGTCGCGGGACCGGGATCGGGCGCGATGGAGATGGCGATCTCCAATCTCGCGTGGGAAGGCACGCGCATGCTGTGCATCAAGAACGGCTTCTTCAGCGACCGCATGGGCGAAATGGGCCGGCGCGTCGGCGCGCGCGTGAGCATGCTCGAAGTCGCGGACCGCACGGTCGCGAGTCTGGACCAGATCGCCGACGCGCTACGCCGCGAGCGTCCCGAGGTCGTCACGGTCGTGCAGGGCGAGACCTCGAACACCGTGTGGAATCATCATCTGAAAGACATTGCCGCGCTTGCGAAGGAAGCGGGCGCGCTCGTGATCGTCGACGCTGTCTGCACGCTGAGCACGATGCCGCTCGAAATGGATATCTGGGGCATCGACGCGGTGATCACCGGCGGCCAGAAGGGCTTGTCATCGATTCCGGGCGTGTCGCTGATTGCGTTTTCAGACGCGGCCTGGGCGCGGGTCAAAGGCCGCACGGCGCCCAATACGCACTGGTGCCTCGATGCGTCGCTGGCGGAAAACTTCTGGCACAACGCCGGGTATCACTACACGGCGCCGGTGTCGGGCGTGCTCGCGCTGCACGAGGCGCTGCGGCTCGTCTGCGCGGAGACGCTGGAGAAGCGCTTCGCGCGCCATCTGAAATGCTCGCTCGCATTGCAACAAGGCGTCACCGCGATGGGCCTGCAACTGTATGCGCCGGAGAATTGCCGCCTGAATTCGGTGGTCGGCATCGAAGTGCCGGACGGCCTCAGTCCCACCGACGTCTGCGCGCATATCTCGCGGCAGCATCAGGTGGAAATCTCCGGCTCGTTCGGTCTGCCGATCGTGCGTATCGGCCAGATGGGCGAACAGTGCCGCGAGCACAACCTGTTTCGCACCGTGCATGCGCTGGGCCGCACGATGGTCGATCTCGGCGTCAACGTCGATCTGCCGGCGGGTGTCGCGGCGCTCGAGCGCGGCTTGAGCGAAGGTAAATAAGCATTTTTCCGATGCGCTACGAATAGCATTCGCAGCGCATATCTTTTGTGCGATCCAGCACTTTATAGTCCCATTAGAAAGTTTTTTTCCGCCATTATTGTGTTGCAATAAATTAATGCTTCGCAACGTTTTTACATAACAATGGCGAAATCGTCCAAACCCTTACGGAATAAGGCTCTGCGCCTTTCTAAAGGGTTTTCTTCCTTTCTTACTTTCTATTGTTCTCTGTGCGCCGGCGCACGTATCGAGATCAGGCCGAAACGTAAAGTAGGTCAAGGCAAGAGCAGCGCAATGCTCACGCTGCGGTAAATCGCAAGACCATGATTCGACACACGGCGCGTGCCAGGACGTGCCTGCCGCGCTCATGCATGCATGCCGCCGGAACCAAGCTTTAACGCCAAAGCGCCCCCGCGAGGCAACAAAAAAGGATTTCTATCCGATTCGATAATTCGATCGCGTGGAGTCTCGAAGACTGTCTTCGAGGGTCCACGCACGTACGAAGCAAGGATATCGACACTATGGCGAGCGCATACGACTCAGGTCAATCGGCAGGGGTTATCGTTGGAGCAGAGTTGAACGGACTGGGGGTGGCGCGGTCGCTCGCGCAGGCCCGCGTTCCGGTTGTCGCAGTCGATACGAGGACCCGCGCGGCGACGTGGTGCCGACACGTTCATGCGCATCAGGTAAAGAGTTTTGTCGGGAAAATATTCGTTGATGAAATGATCGAACTCGGCAAGCGGTTCGATCGTCTGCCAGTTCTGATTCTGACCGACGAAGACGCGGTGCATGCGGTGTCGGAAAATCGGGCGGCTTTGTCGCACTGGTATCGGTTCCGCTTGCCGGCCGACGACACCGTCAAGATGTTGTCGAGCAAGGCGCGCTTTCACGAATTCGCGCAGCGGCATGGCTTTCCGGTGCCGCGCTCGGTCGTGCTCGACAAGCTTGCCGACATCGAACGGCTGGCCGAATTGCGCTACCCGTGCGTGCTGAAACCGGACGACAAGCGCAACGTGCTGCGCGGCGAGAAAGAACGCGCGGTGCGCGTCGACACGCTGCAGCATGCACGCGATCGCGCTATCGCGATGCTCGCGACGCCGGGCGGCATCATCGCGCAGGAGTGGATCGAGGGGCCTGACAGCAACATCCACTTCACGCTGTTCTATCGCGGCGCCGACGGCAACATGGTCAGCATGTTCACCGGCCGCAAGGTGTTGAGCTCGCCGCCGGGTGTCGGCAATACCGCGATCTGCGTGGCCGCGCCCGAAGCGCGCGGGACGCTCGAACCGCTGACGCGGCGCTTCGCCGAGCTGGCCGGTTTCGACGGCATGGGCAGCATCGAGTACAAGTGGGACGACAACTACAACGAGTTCGTGATGGTCGAGCCCACGGTCGGCCGCACGGACTGGCAGGAGGAGATCGCGACGCTGTGCGGCGTCAACATTCCGCTTGCTGCGTACCGCCATGAACTCGGCCTGCCATTGCCCGTCGAGCGCCTGAGCCGGCAACCGGTTGCGTGGCGCGCGACGTTTTCCGACCGGCCGCCGCCCGAATTGCTGAGCGAGCGCACGAAAATTTTCGATGGCTATTTCCGCTGGAACGATCCGCTCCCAGCGTTGCAGCACTATGTCGTGATGAATCCGCTGCGACGCATGAAGCGCAGCTGGAAAAAAGCGATCAGGGCGCCCGAGTCGCATCAGGCCAAAGCCTGACGCTGGCAACGAAAGCCGTTCCCCTGGAGACCAGCATGTCTTTGACCGATACCATCATCATTGGCGCGGGGCCCTACGGGTCATCTCTTGCCGCGCATCTGAAGGCCGCCGGCGTGGATCACCAGATCCTCGGGGAACCGATGGGAGCGTGGCGCAACTACATGCCGCCCGGCATGCTGCTGCGCTCCGAGGCTTTCGCGTCGAGCCTGCACGCGCCGCGCAGCGGCTTTACCGTCGAAGACTACTGCCGCCTGACAGGACTGCCTTACCAACCGCTCGGCATGGCGCTGCCGCTCGAAACCTTCGTCGAGTACGGGCTGTGGTTCCAGTCGAATCTGGTCGGCGAAATCCAGCCGGTCGACGTGCTCGCATTGCGCCGCGTCGGCGATCAGTTCCAGCTGTCGCTGAGCGACGGCCGCTCGCTCGCCGCGCGCAGAGTCGTGATCGCGCTCGGCCTGAAGGGCTTCGCGCAAACCCCGCCGGCGCTGCGGGACTTGCCGGCGCAATATGCGTCGCATTCGGAGCTGTATGGGAACCTCGAGTGGGCGCGCGGCAAGGACATTGCGATCGTCGGCGGCGGGCAGTCGGCGCTCGGGCTGTCCGCGCTGCTCAACGAGCTCGGCGCGCGCGCCCATGTGCTGATGCGCGAGAGCAGCGTGGTGTGGCATGAGCGGCCGCACGGCGGTCGCAACATCCTGTCGCGCATCAAGGGGCCCGACGCGGGACTGGGGCGCGGCTGGCGCTCGCTGTTCCTGTCCGAATTTCCCGGCGTGTTCCACATGCTCGACCCGCGACGCCGCAAGCAGATCATGGAGCACACGTACGGCGCGTCCGGCGCGTGGTGGCTGCACGATCGCGTGGTCGGCAAGGTGCAGATCTCGCATCGCACCGTGGTGCGCTCCGCGGCGATCGAAAACGACCGCGTCGTACTGAACGTGCTGAGCGATGGCAAGCAAGCGCGGGTGAGCGCCGATCACGTGATCGCCGCGACCGGTTTCAAAACCGACATGCGGCAGCACGCGTTCCTGTCCAAAGATCTGGCCGACGCGATTTCGAATCAGGGCGGCATGCCCGATCTGACGTCGCACTACGAAACGCGCGTGCGCGGCCTCTATGTGATCGGACCCGCGTGCGCGCACAGCTTCGGGCCCGTGATGCGCTTCGTCTATGGAACCAAGCACGCGTCGCCGACCGTGGCGCGGCACATTATCGGTTCGTTGAAAGCGGGTGCGCGGCAACGCACGTGGCCCGTCGCCCATGCACCCATGCCGGAGCGCTCAGGTGAATAAGACCCAAGCAACGGGCGCGTCTGCGCGCTCGCACCTGTCCGACAGCGACCGCGGGCGCCGCATGAAGCGCTACAAGACGCTCGTGAAGGAGATGCTCGCGGGCTTCGTCCTGATTTCGGGTCTCGCGTGGTTCACGCGCAAGGTGCTGTGGCGCGATCGCGTGGCCGTGCTGCTTTATCACGATCCCGATCCGGACACGCTCGACCGTCACCTGACTTATCTCGGCAAGCTGTGCGAGTTCGTGCCGTTGACCGACGTCAGCGCGCCCGGCCGCGGCCGGCCACGCGTGGCGATCACGCTCGACGACGGCCACGCGGGCAACGCGAAGCTGTTGCCGGTGTTCATCAAGCACAACGTGCGCCCGACGATCTTCCTGTGCAGCCGCATTGTCGGACGGCCGCGCAGTCACTGGTGGCTGCATCCGGGCTCGCTGCGCGTCGGCCATGAACGTCTGAAGCGGATGACGAACGACGAGCGCCTCGCCGCGCTGGCGGCCCAAGGCTACCAGCAGGACGGCGACGACCGGCCGACCGGCCTGTCGATCGAAGCGATGCAGGCGATGCGCGAGCACATCGACTTCCAGGCGCATACGCGCTTCCATCCGATCCTCACGCATTGCAGCGATGCTGAAAGCGAGGCCGAAATCCGCGACAGCCGCCATGAGATCGCGGCGCTGCTGCAACAACCGTGCGAACACTTCGCGTATCCGAACGGCAATTACGGCGAACGCGAAGTGGAGTTCGTGCGGGCCGCGGGCTTCAAAACCGCGCGCACCTGCGACATCGGCTGGAACGATCAGCACACCGATCCGTACCGGCTGCGCACGATCATCATCGACGATGCGGCATCGACGCTGCGCTTCGCGGCGCAATTGAGCGGCATTGCGCTGTTTCTGCGCTATCTGCGCGAGGGTGGAGGCTGGCGCGGCAAGTTTCCGCAGTTTTGAACAGAGGGAGCGCCTGGACGAAGCGATTCGTCCGGGCAACGCCGTCCGGGTTTTTCGCGAGACGGCACGAGGGGCATACGACAGGAGGGGACATGCAGCGCTGCAGGGTACTGGTGATCAACGATTACGCGCACATGGGCGGCGCGGAAGTGGTCTATCAACAATCGGCCGAGCTGTTGGGCACGCTGCCCGGCGTCGAGGTCGAGCGTTTCGACGATAGCCAGTTTTCCGCGCGCTCGACGATGCTGTCGCGCTCCTGGAACACGACCGCCGCGCGCGCGCTCGAAAAGGCGCTGCATCGTTTCCGGCCGCATCGGCTGATGGTGCACAACTACCACAACGTGCTGTCGCCTTCGATTCTCAGCGTGATCGCGCGGCACGAGCGTCAGTTCGGTTATCGCGCGTATCACACCTGCCACGACTATCACCTCGTCTACTACAACCCGTCGCTGCAGTACTTCGACAAGGATAAGCGTCCGATCATTCTGCCGCTCGACGTGCTGCGCACACGCGCGGTCTTCACGTTGCGGCCGACGCCGAAGGGCCTCGTGCACGATCTGATGACGAAGGCGTGGTGGCACGCGGTGCGCGCGGCCTATCAGCCCGCGCGCGTGTTCGACAGGATCTTGTGTCCGAGCCTGTTCATGCAGCAGGCGCTGCATCGCGTCGGCATCGAGAATACGGTCATCGTGCACAATCCGTCGGCGGTGCCCAGCGCGATGCCAGTCGTCACGGTGCGTGACAAGGAGCGCTTCAACATCGCGTTCGTCGGACGGATCTCGCCGGAGAAAGGCCTGCTGCAATTTCTGACGCTGTGCGAGGCGACGGGCTTCGAGCGCATCAATTGCATCGGCGTGTACGGCGACGGCCCGGACCGCGCGGCGATCGAGCAGCGCTACGCGTCGCTGATCGCACAGCGCAAGCTGATCCTGTTCGGCACGATGCCGCAGCAGCAGTTGTTTCCCGCCATGCGCGAGTTCGCCGATGCGGTGGTCGTGCCGTCGGTGGGCGCGGAGAACGCGCCCCTTGTCGTGATCGAGGCGGCGATGCTCGGTCTGCCGGTGCTGGTTCGCGATGGCGGCAGCATGGCGGTGACCGCGGAATCGGTCGGCAACAAGATCAAGTTCAAGTTCGAACCGGGCAGTCTGAAACAGGCGCTCGGCGAACTCGCCATTCATCTGGCCGATGAGCACAGAAAGTACGACGTCGAAGAATATCTGCCCGAGCATTACGCGCGGCGTCTGGCTGAAATCATGCACATCGGCGAAAGTTCGACGCACGTCGCGCCGTCGCGCCGTCGCGCGCGCTATGCGGATAATCC
Organism: Paraburkholderia sp. 31.1; assembly: GCF_014397645.1. Taxonomy (NCBI): domain Bacteria; kingdom Pseudomonadati; phylum Pseudomonadota; class Betaproteobacteria; order Burkholderiales; family Burkholderiaceae; genus Paraburkholderia; species Paraburkholderia sp. 31.1. The sequence continues at coordinate 24,351 of NZ_VZQN01000010.1, read as the reverse complement.
GCGTCCGGCGCCCTGAAAATAGTCGGCGCTGATTGTGGCAAACGGCGTGTATATCCGTGCCGTTATCGTCGTTTTGAACACGTGTTTTTTATCGCGTGATTTGCCTGAAGCAATCCTGTAGCAATCGGCTTTTGTGTGCGCTGCCGAACGTTGTAAGGACGGGCTCTCTGAATATTATGATCGCCAAGGAAAGGCATTTTATCGAGCGCTGAAGCGCGTGGCTCGACAGAGTAAACGAGGCCGCGGTGACGGCGCGGAGTTGGCGATGACCGGCTCAATCGGTCGGCGAAAAAGCCAGACTCATCAGAACAAAAGCATGTGCATGTCGTGAGCGTTTGCGTGGAAAAACGGCGGACGAGACGCGGCTAATCGGGGAATCTTCGCGACCGGGCCCGGCAGTCAGTTCAAACCAAACAGGAATGTGGCCGCAAGCGGCCACATCGGCGATACGGGGGGTCCAGACGGTGATGCGCTACAGCTCAGCGCACGCTGTACGGATCGGCGGTCTCGGGAGACGCGTAGGTCTGGTCTGAATTCCACAAATCGCTGCCGTAGGGGTCCGCTGAGTTCTTGCCGCGGACAGGCTGTGCAACGCTTGTACGTTTCTGCTTCGGAAGGCTGTTTTTGGTTTGGGTGTACACGTTGGGCGCGACATAGCGGTTCTTTTTAGCGTACGCGAAATCCGACGGGGAGCCGTAGAGCGTGGTGGAACTGGCCGCATGAGGCGTCATCGCGTCGAGTTGCGAGTGTTTGGCGACATAACTCGGCGCATAAGCCGAAGAGGCGGCGGACACGATGCTCTGGGCGTAACCCACCTGGGCGCTCAGCAAGACGGGCATGACGGCGGCAAGAAGTTTTTTCATTTCGGGATCCGTAAGAAAGCATGTGGTGCGATGTTAGGGAAAAGAGCCGACCTCGCATAGGCGCTGTTACACACAAAGGTAGCCGATGTGGCGTAAATCAGCTACCCCCGTCCGATCGAGGCGGTCAGCTCGCTGGACACAGGCGTGACTGGATGCGGCGAGGTGCCGGTCCCGGCGCCGGGAACAAGTGGCAATCCGTAGAGACTTTGGGAGAACTCGCATGAACCAAAGCAGTGCACCATTCGATAGCCGCAACAACAACAGCGAACATGCGCCGGCAGGCTTCGCGAATTATCTGGATGCGCTGTACGACAATCGCAAGCTGATTGCGATCACGACGGCCATCGCGGTCGCGCTCGGCATCGCTTATTCGGTGTTCTCCCAACCCGTGTATCGCGCGGACATTCTGGTGCAGGTCGAGGAGAACGCGGGTACCTCGTCCAGGAGCGTGATCGGCGACGTGTCCGCGATGTTCGACGTGAAGACCGCGACGTCAGGCGAGGCACAGGTGATCGGCTCGCGCATGGTGGTGGGCCGCGCGGTCGACAAGCTCAATCTCGACATCGAAGCGGCGCCGCGCTACTTCCCGCTGTTCGGCCGCTGGCTCGCCCGTCACTCCGATCATCTGTCGACGCCGGGACCGCACGGCTACGTGTACGGCAACGAGCGCATCACGGTGTCGAAATTCGACGTCCCCGAAGAGCTATTCGACCGTCCGTTCGTGCTGAAGATGGGCGAGGGATCGAGCTACGAGCTGCAATACGGCAAGCTGAAGCTCGAAGGCACGGTCGGCCAACCGCTGAGCGCGACGACCAACTACGGGCCGCTCACGCTCGTCGTCGACCGGATCGAGGCGAATCCCGGCGCGACCTTCGAAGTGCGGCGCCAGTCCGCGCTGACGACGACCGAAAAGCTGCGCAAGGAACTGACGATTTCGGAAAAAGGCAAGGAATCGGACATCCTCGGCGTGTCGCTCGAAGGCAGCGATCCGAAGAAGATCAGCGCGATTCTCGCGACCATCGCTGGCGAATACGTGAGCCAGAACCTGAAGCGCAAATCCGAGGAAGCGGAGCGTTCGATCCGTTTCCTCGAAATACAGCTTCCGGAGATGCGCCAGCAGCTTTCCGCTTCGGAAACGCGCTTCAACGACTTCCGCGCGAAGCATGGCACCGTCGATCTCGGCGAGGAAGCGACCAACCTGCTGCAGCTGTCGGTTCAGGCGCAGACGCGGCTCGCGGAACTTCAACAGAAGCGCAATGAACTGCTGACGCGCTTCACCGAGCAGCATCCGGCCGTGCAGTCGGTCAACGCGCAGTTGCATGCGGCGCAACAGGAAGCGAAAGATCTCGCGAGCCGGACGCAATCGCTGCCGCCGCTCGAACAGAACGTGCTGCGCCTGCAGCGCGACGTGCAGGTCGGCACCGAGCTCGATACGTCGCTGCGCAATACGCTCGAACAGCTGAAGCTGATCAAGGCGGGTAAGTCCGGCAACGTGCGCATCGTCGACGGCGCCGTCGCGCCCGATACGCCGGTGCGGCCCAAGCCGCTGCTGATCATCATCGGCGCGCTGATGCTGGGCGTGTTCGTCGGCTCGGTGATCGCGCTCGTGCGTCAGCGTCTGTTCGACGCGATCGACGATCCGTACGAAGTCGAGCTGCGCACCGGTTTGCCGGTCTACGCGAGCGTGCCGTTCAGCCGTCAGGAAGAGCGGTTCGCGCACAGCCGTCGCCGTCCGGAATCGAAGGCGCTCGTGCTTGCGGGCGAAGCGGTGATCGATCCGGCCATCGAAAGTCTGCGTGGCTTTCGCACCGCGCTCGAATTCACGATGACCAAGGCGCGCAACCATATCGTGCTGATCACGGGCCCGACGCCGGGCATCGGCAAGTCGTTCGTGTCGCTGAATCTCGCCGCGGTAATCGGTGCGACCGGCAAGCGCGTCCTGCTGATTGACGGCGACCTGCGTCGCGGCTTCCTGCATCGGCATCTCGGCGGCGATCGCGGTCCTGGCCTCACCGATCTGATCCAGGGCGCGTGCCGTCCCGAGGAGCTGATTCGCGCGACCCGTTTCCAGGGTGTCGACTTCATCGCGAGCGGCCGCCAGGTGGCGAGCCCGAGCGACGTGCTGTCGAACACACGGCTCGAAGCGGTGCTGCGCCAGGTCGCGACCGGCTACGACGTCGTGCTGCTCGACGGACCGCCGGTGCTGCTCGCCGCGGATGCGGTCCGGCTCGCCTGCGTGGCAGGTACGACGTTCTTCGTCGCGCGTCAGGGTGTCACGGGCATCGGCGAGCTGCGTGAGTCGGTCCGCCAGATGCAGAAGGTCGGCCTGCCGGTGCGCGGCGTGATCATGAACGGACTGCGGATGCGGCCGGGACGCTACAGCTACGGCTACGGACGCTATCGCTACGCGGCCTACATCTACAAACCGTACGACAGATAAGCCCGGGCGCCTGGTTCGCGACGCGCCCGCGGTGCGGGGCGTAGCGCCCGACTGGACCGATCAGAACAGCAACATGGCAATGCGAAGGGATCTTACGGCCGCGCCTGCCGAGCGCATACCGTACAGGCAAGGGACTACTCGGATGAAACAGCTATTTGTCACGCCTTTTCTGCCTCAGAAAAACGCGCCGCAAGCTGGCCACCGTTTGGCCTACGACTACCTGATCAAACTGAGCGCTGAATCGGAGCTCGACGTGCTGATCGTGTCGCGCGTGCCGGTCGACGAACAAGCCATCGAGTTTCGCGCGAACGTGCGCAACGTGTACATCCAGTACGTGAGCCGGTTCGACCTGATTCCGTCGTTCCTCGCGAATCCGCTGACTTTTTCACCGCGCCTGTTCTCGCGCTATAAACCCGCGATCGGCAAGTTCCTCTGCGAACTCGTCGACAGGAACCGATACGACACCGTGCGGCTCGAGTTTTCGCAATGTTTTGCGTATGCCCAGAATCTGCGCGAGCGTTTCCACGACCGCGTGAAGATCGTGATGTGCGCGCATGACTTGCAGATCCAGGTCATATTGCGCGTCAAGTCCATCGAAGGATGGCTGTTCACCCGGCAGACCTTCATGCTCGAGCAGCGTCTGCTGAAGCTGGCCGACAAGGTGCTCGTGCTGTCCAGCAAGGACGCGCAGCTGATCAACGGCCTGTACCCCGGGGTCGGCACGTTGCAGGTCGTGCCGATCTCACTGCCGGCGTTTCTGAAGGAAGTGCGGCGCTCGAAAGACACGGTCGAGAAAGGCAACATCCTGTTCTGGGGGGCGATGCAACGCCGTGAAAACGAAGAGGCGCTGCTCAATTTCATCGACACGATTTTTCTGCCGCTGCGCCGGCGCGGCCTGCAACTGAAGCTGTTCGTGGTCGGCTCCGATCCGAGCGACCGCGTAAAGCGCCTGAATGGCGACGATATTTGCGTGACCGGCTTCGTCGAAAATCCGGGCAAGTACTTCGAGTCCGCCGATATCGGCGTGGTGCCGCTGCTGTCGGGCGCCGGCGTCAAGCTCAAGACGCTCGAAATGCTCGCGGCGCAACTGCCGGTCGTCTCGACGCCGCTCGGCGCGGAAGGCGTCGAGCACGACGGCACCTTGCTCAACGTCTGCGAAATCGATGAGTTCCAGGACGTGATCGAGCGCATCTACCGCGGTGATCCGGTCAACGTCAACGCCTCCGTGGCGTATCAGGCCTGACACCATGATCGCAACCATCGCCTATCTGCTGGCCGTCGTGCTGTGTGCCTCGCGCGGCGTGCTCGAGTATCTGATCGGCAAGGACGCCGCCTATCTGATCCAGGTCGGCGGCATCGTCGGGCTGCTCGTGTGGTACATCTCGCCGACGGCGATCGCCGCTTACTTCCGCGACGAAGGACGCCTGTCGTTCGGCTTCCTCGTGGGCATGCTGTTCTCGACCGGGCTGTCGATCGTCGCGACGCTCGCGCTCACCGGTGAGTTCGGGCCGTCCTATCTGTTCGTCTTCATCTTCACGCTGTTCATCTACTTCTACGCGATCTCGAACTATCAGAGGCGCTTCGTGCAGCCGCGCGTCGCCTATGCGGGGCTCGTGCTGATCGCGCTGATCGAGGCGGGTGTCGCGCTCGCGCAGCAGCAGAACGTCTTCCCGATCGATCTGCCCGGCGCGACGTACGGCTTCGACAATCTGCGCGCGCCGTCGCTGACCGGCAGCTATCTGCACTACCCGCTGTTCGTCGCGATTGCCGCGTCGCTGTGCGGCGTCGACTATCTGGTGCGCAGGAACGTGCTGTCGGGCCTCGCGTGCGCGGTGCTCAGCTTCGCGATTTTCTCGGCGCTGTCGCGCAGCGGCATGCTGATCATTCTCGGCACGTTCGGGCTCGCGTTCGTGCAGGCGCCGATCCAGTTCATCACGAGAAACGCGAAACTGATCGTTGCCACCGTGTTCGCGACGATGGCAATCATGATCTTCGGCGTCGCGGTGAGCAGTCAGAACGATAGTGTCGTCAACGTCGGCACCGAACGGATGATGGGCGCGACCGATCTGCAATCGGACGGCAACGACGGCCGCACCGAAGCATGGGAAAAGGCCAAGTCGCTCGTATTGCCGGTCAACGTGATCGCCGGCACGTACTTTGGGCTCGTCACGAACTCGGCACCCGAGCCGGTAAAACAGGAGTTCGGCGTCGTCGAATCGAGCGTGCTGCAGCAGATTCTGAATATCGGCCTGATGGGCGCGATCTTCTATTACGGCGTGCTGATATCGGTGACGAAACTCGCGAGCAGCGCGAGCCGGATTTCGTTGTGCATGTGGGCCGCTTTATTTCAAACGCTCTTCTATCAATCGATCGAAGTGATTCCGTTTGTCTTCATCCTGATGACATTGCCAGTGTTCGATTACGTGGGCGGACCGCGTCCAGACAGCACGTAGCGAACCGGAAGGCAGTGCGCTCCAGATCGTCTGCATCGCGCGGACGAGCAGTGGGTAGTCGGTAGTGCGCGCGAACAGCGCGAAGCAAGGTGCAAGAACCAGAAAGCCGTGTTTGGGGGTAATTCCACGAACACCTGATGTAAAGCAGGAGGTGGGGATGAACCTGAAGGGAATGTTTAGCGTGGTGATCGTCAATTACAACACGCCAAAACTGGTCGGAAATTGCGTGCGCTCCGTGCTAGAACTTTCGATTGCGGATAAGGAGGACATCGTCGTGGTGGACAACGCTTCGCCCGACAATTCGTTTTCCTATCTGAGGGAGACGCTTCCGACGGGAGTGAGGCTCGTCAAAACGTCGATCAATCGCGGCTTCGGAGCCGGCGTCAATTTCGGCATGGTCGGTTGTCTGCGCGAACTCGTGCTCGTGCTGAACCCGGACACCTATTTCGTCGATACATCGCTCGAAAACGCGGTGCAGTTGTTCAGAACGGAGAAGGATGTCGGCCTCGTCGGTCTCGATCTGGTCTATCCGGATGGCGAGCGGCAGTTTTCCGCGCGGCGCTTTTATTCGGTGCTCGATATACTCGGCCGGCGTTCGCCGCTCGGGCGGCTCGGCGCGTTCAAGCGCCGCATCGACAACCACATGATGCGCGAAGCGTGGGCCGCGGGCACGCCGTTCGAGGCCGACTGGGTGCTGGGCACGGGCTTTATCGTGCGGCGCGCGCTATTCGGCGAACTCGGCGGCATGGACGAGCACTTCTTTCTCTATATGGAGGACGTCGATTTTTGCGCGCGCATCTGGCAGGCGGGCTACCGCGTGCTGTGCGTGCCGGGTGCGCGACTCACGCACGAGCATCAGCGTGCGTCGGCGGCGGGCTTCCTGAGCAAGGCGGGGCGCCGGCATATGAACAGCTTGTGGCGTTTCAGCCGCAAGTATCGTGTGCCGCTGTTCAGACCGCCAGGCGTGCAGGGCCTGAGTCGCAGCGCGAAGGCGCGTGCGGTGCCGGTTCCCATGACCGTGAGCGCGCGTCCGGCGGCCGCCGAGCAGGGGCAAAGCATCACGGTGGACTGATGCCTGTCGATGTCTCGACGTGAAAAAAGAACGGAGTAACGCAATGGGGGAAGGCTAGATGAAAACCCGGCGACAGGCGCTCAAGACGTTCCTGCTCGGTGGCCTGGCCGGGGCCAGTGCAAGCACAGCCGATTTGGGCATCGCGCGCGCGACGGGGCACGCGCTGCGCGAGCGCGGCGCGTTCGCGAGTATGGGCAACGGCGCGGGCGACGGCGCCGGCGGCATCCTGCGCGTCGCCGCGTCCGTGCCCGAGCGTGCCGCATCGGAACCGGTTGCGCCGAGCTATCTGAAGACGCTCAGCGACATCGTCGCGGGACTCGAGGTCAGCGTCGCGCGCTTCGTCGATCCGCACCGGCTGGCGGCAATCCAACGCGGCGCGTCCGGTTACGACTGCGGCGCTGAACTCAGGGAAGCGTTCGCGAGCGGTGCGCGCGGGTTGTATCTACCGCGCGGCATCTGGCGTTACACCGGCGACCTGGCCACCGCGAACGGCTCGAGACTGCGCGGCGACGGCGGCGGCGAATACGTGGTGATCACCGACATCGCGATGGCGGCGACCGTGCTGGAGAGACAGGACTCGGGCGGCCCGAGGTCGGCGGCGCTGACGCTCGGCGACTCGGCGTTCGTCGAGCATGTGCAGGTGCGGCCCGCGCATTACGACAAGGTCATCTACTACCTCGCCAACTATCCGGCGCACACCGGCAACACGGCGATCGGCATCCACTTCGGTACGTCGGCCGGGGCTAGTCATTGCACGGCGATCGGATTTTCGCGCGCGGGCTACGAACTCGGCGTCACCTCGACGCTCGAGCGCTGCTATGCGTACATGTGCGAGCGCGGCTTCTACGCGACCGAGCACACCGACGGCTCGCTGATCAATTGCATCGGCATGTTCTGCCATACGGCCGGCGCCGATATCGTCGACAACTTCTGGCAGGTGATCGGCGGACGCTGGGAATGGAACGCGCGACACGGCGTGATTCTCGGCGCAGAGTCGCTGATCGTCGGCGCGGTGTTCGATCGCAATGGCTTTGCCGGCGTCTATATGAAGAGCGGTAACTGGGGCAAGGTGGTGAACGGCAATTACTTCTCGCGCAACGGTTGCGGCGGCGACGGCAAGATCGGCCGCTGGAAATTCTCGACGCGCGGCCATCCGTCGTACCTCGATGTGCCGCCCGGTCAGAGTTGCCACATCCAGATCGATTACCAGCAGGCGGCGACGATCGTGGGCAATCGCTACCGTCCCGGCCAGGACGACGAGAACGCCGGCTGCGACGGCCCGCAGTTCGTGTACGGCAGTTCGACCGCGCCGGGCAGCACACCGCTCGACGGCATCACGATTCAGGGCAATTTCGGCGATCGCGCGGGTGACACGATCGTCGGTTACGCCAAGGCGTATCCGGGCGGCGGCGCGATCGCGGGCGGCAAGGACGCGAGCCTCGTGCATGCGCTGAATCTCGGCGTCGGCTACGAACGCGGCGGCGTCGCGGCGGCGCTGCATTGTGGAAACCAGACCGTGTCGCAGGAGACGACGCGCATCGCGATCAACGTGCTGCGCTCGACCTCGGGCCGCGTGGTGTTGCGCGCGGCCACACGCGGCCATGCTCTACTCGCCGAAATCCTGTTCGCAACCGACGCAACCGACGCCAACTACCAGACCGTGGTCAGCAATCTGATCGGCAATGCGGTGAAGAGCGCGGTGTTGAACGCAAATGGCGAAGACGATCGCTACAACAAGATCGATATCGCACTAAGTGAACCTGCTTTCGTGTCGTACTCTGTTTTTTCGACGTGAGTTTTAACCGCCTACTGCAAACAGGACGATTGTGTCGACGAGAAACGTCATCATCGCGCTGTATTCGGTGTACGCACTGAACTACGTGCTGCCGCTCGTTACGTTGCCGTATCTGTCGCACGTACTTGGGCCCGCCGGGTTGGGCGTGATCGGTTACGCGCAATCGATTTCGCAGATTCTTCTCGTCATCGTCGACTTCGGCTTCGGCCTGTCGAGCGCGCGCAAGGTGGCGGTGCACATCGATAACCCGGCGGTCGTGAACCGCATCTACTGGTCGACCACGATCGGCCGCGCGATTCTCGCGTTGCTGTGCTCGCTGGTGCTGGTCGGCTGGGCCTTCGCCGCGCACATGTCGCCGCAGGAGCGCGGTGCGACGCTGCTGGGCTCGCTCGTGATCTGGGGCGGCGTGCTGACGCCCGGCTGCTTCTACGAAGGCACGCAGCGCCTGCCGGTGCTCGCGGGCACGCTGCTCGCGACGCGCGTGGGTCTGCTGATTCCGCTGTTCCTGTTCGTGAGGACTCGCGACGACGTGATGCTCGCGGCCGCTCTGCAATATGCGCCGACCTTCGTGTGCGGCGTGATCCTGATGGGCGCGCTGATCTGGAAGCGCGAGATCCTGCTGAGCGTGCGGGTCAGTTGGGCCGACGTGATGGCCGAGGCGAAAGAGGCGTATCACATCTTTCTCGGTTCGGCGCTGACGTCCGTGTACATGTACGCGAACGTGATCATGCTGCGCATGATCAGCGGCCCGGGCGCGGTCGGCTATTACGTGGCGGCCGAGCGACTCACCAACGCGCTACGCGCGTGCACGGCGCCGGCCATCCAGGCGTTCTTTCCGAAGATCTGCGTCGCTTACGAGCGCAACGACATCGCCTATATCCACAAGGTCAACCGCGGCTTCATGGTCGCGTTCGCGGCGTCGGCGGTGCTGATTCTGGTCGGCTTTACGGTGCTCGGCGAATGGTTTGTCGGACGTTTTCTCGGCGAGGCGTTCGGCGAGACGTTCCGCATTTTGCGCATTCTCGTGTTCGTGCCGGCGATCGTCGGCATGACGACGACCCAGGTGATGCTGACGATCATCGCGTCGGGCAATCAGTCGTTGCTGAAGCGGATCTATATCTACGGCGCGCTGTTCCATCTGGTGCAGGCACCGATCAGCATCTACTTCTGGGGCGGTGTCGGCACCGCGTGCTCGGTGGCCGCCACCGAGCTGTTCATGCTGATCGGCGTGTACAACGTGTCGAGCCGAATCAATCACGGCCAGATCGCGGTGCGCGCGCAGACGACGATCAAGCAGGAGATGGCGGCGGAGAGAGATTAGCCGCGAGGATGGACAGCGGGATCGAATGGCCGCGGCGCGCGTCGTGAAGACTTTGCGCGTCGCGGCCTTGTTGCGTCAGCGCCGCGCGTTCGTTGCGCGCGTTCACTGCGAGTGCTTACTGCGAGTGCTTACTGCGCGGTAGACAGACTGGTTACTTTCGCGTTACGCAGATACAGCACCGTCGACAGCACGACCGCCGCGGCAGCCGCGATCGCGGCAAACAGGAACACCGAGCCGTAACCGAACTCGCCGGCGATATACCCCGCCAGCGGCCCGGTAATGCCGAGCGACAGATCGAGAAACACCGAGTACGCGGACAGCGCTGCGCCGCGGCTCGCCGGCGGCACGAGCCCGACCGCCTCGACGCCGAGCGCCGGAAACACCAGCGCGAAGCCAAAGCCGGTCAGCGCGGCGCCCGCGAGCGCGATATGCGGCTCGGGCGCGAGCCACAGCATCAACAGACCCGCGCATTCGAACGAGAACGACGCGATTGCGACACGAAAGCCGCCGTAGGTCTTGATCGTGTTCGCGAACAGCAGGCGCGCGCCGATGAACAGCGTGCCGAACAGCGTCAGCGACAGCGCCGCATTCGGCCAGTGCTTCGCCGCATAGAACAGCGTGATGAAGGTCGCGATCGAACCGAAGCCGGCCGAGCCGAGCGCGAGACCTATGCCGTGCGGCAGCACGCGCGTCAACACGCTGCGATACGACATCCGCTCGCCGTGCACGACCGGCACCGGCGCGATCAGACGCGCGAGGTAATAGCCGAGCCCGGCGAGCGCGATCACCAGAATGCCGAGCGCGGTAAAGCCGATCGAGCGCGAGATCATCACGCCGAGCGGTGCGCCGATCGCGAGTGCGCCGTAGGTCGCGATGCCGTTCCACGAAATCACGCGGGCGTTGTTGGAGGTGCCGACCCGGCCGATTCCCCACAGGATCGCGCCGGTGCCGCACAGGCTCTCGCCGAAACCGAGCACGAGCCGGCTGCACACGAGCAGTGCGAGGCTCAGCCCCGGCCAGCGACCGGTCAGCGCGGCGAGCAACAGCAGCACGCCGCTCGCGCCGCAGCCGAGCAGGCCGATCGACACCGTGCGCTTCGGCCCGAGCGTATCGGCCGAGCGGCCCGCGAGCGGCCGCGACGCGAGCGTCGCGAGGTACTGCACGCTGATCGCCGCGCCGGCCAGCACCGCGCTGTAGCCGAGGTCGCCGTGCACATAACCGGGCAGCACCGCGAGCGGAATACCGATCGCGAGGTAGCAAAGAAAGGTGAAAAAGACGACCGGAATGATCTGCAGGGTCGTCGCAAATTCGCTGCGGGCGGACGCGGAGTCGGTGGACATCGGGAAAACCACACTTGAATTCGGCGGGAAGGCGTGATTCTCCCATGGAACCGATTCCCTTGCAGGGTTTGCTTAAAAATGGGACGAATCAATGGCGGGTCATATCGCGCGAACAATATGTCCCCCATGCGATTCAGGCTATGGGTTAGGTTTATTGACGGTGATAGCTTTCAAACCATCGACGCGGCGTGTCCGCGCAAACACGCAACAGACGAGAGCACCGAGACATGACCGAGCCGATTCGTTTCTATCACCGCAACGCGATCCGCGAAATCGAGGACGCGCCCGTTACCCGCACGGTGCTGCAGTATCTGCGCGAGGACGCGCATTGCACCGGCACCAAGGAGGGCTGCGCCGAAGGCGACTGCGGCGCCTGCACCGTCGTGATCGGCGAGCGCAATCCGGCGGGCGGCGTCGAGTTCAAGGCGGTCAACGCCTGCATCCAGTTCGTGCCGACCCTCGACGGCCGCGCGCTCTTCACGGTCGAAGACCTGCGCCAGCCGGACGGCTCGCTGCATCCGGTGCAGCAGGCGATGGTGGACTGCCACGGCTCGCAGTGCGGCTTCTGCACGCCGGGCTTCATCATGTCGACGTGGGCGCTCTACGAGAAGCACGGCCACGAGCATGGCTGCGCGAACCGCACGGTGCCGTCGCGCGAGGCGATCGGCAATGCGCTGACCGGCAACCTGTGCCGCTGCACCGGCTACCGGCCGATCGTCGACGCGGCCGAGCGCATGTTCGACGCGCCCGCGCCGCAAGCGCCAGTCGACGTAAAGGCGCTCGCCGACACGCTCGCGACGCTCGAACGCCGCGACACGTTTCAGTACGAGCACGCGGGCCAGCGCTTCGCCGCGCCGCGCACGGTCGCGGCGCTCGCGCGGATCAAACAGCAGGAACCGGCCGCGCGCCTGCTCGCGGGCAGCACCGACATCGGCCTGTGGGTCACCAAGCAGATGCGCGAGCTCGGCAACCTCGTCTACGTCGGACAGATCGCCGAGCTGCAAAAGCTCGAAACCAATGACGACTGGATCGAGATCGGCGCCGGCGTCAGCGTCGAAAAAGCGTATGCCGAGATCGCGAAGCAGTACCCGGAGCTGACCGAAATGTGGCAGCGCTTCGCGTCGCTGCCGATCCGCAACGCCGGCACGCTCGGCGGCAACATCGCGAACGGCTCGCCGATCGGCGATTCGATGCCGGGGCTGATCGCGCTCGGCGCGCGCGTGATCGTGCGGGGCGGCGACATCGAGCGCGAGATGCCGCTCGAAGACCTGTACCTCGCGTATCAGAAGAAGGACATGGCCGGGCACGAGTTCGTCGTCGGCCTGAAGGTGCCCGCGCGCGGCGGTGCGCGCGCGAACCTGCGCTTTCGTACCTACAAGCTGTCGAAGCGCTTCGATTCGGATATCTCGGCCGTCTGCGCGGCGTTCTCGTTCATCGCCGACGGCGACGCGATCCGCGAGCCGCGCATCGCGTTCGGCGGCATGGCCGCGACGCCGAAGCGCGCGCTCAATGCCGAAGCCGTGCTGCGCGACGCCGAATGGCACGAGGCGACCGCGCAGGCCGCGATGCTCGCGCTGGGCACCGACTACGCGCCGCTCACCGACATGCGCGCGAGCAGCGACTACCGCCTCGAAGCGGCGAAGAACACGCTGTACCGCTTCTGGCTCGAAACGCGCGCGCGGCAGCCGCTGCCGAAGAGCGCGGTCGACGTGCGCGCGGTCGCGCCGGCCGGCGCGAGCGCCTGAGCCCCGCGCGTTCAAGGATACGGAGAACACAACCATGAACCAGCAAGCCGAACCGTTCCTGAAAGAGGTTCAGGAACTCGACGACTTCACCCAGGTGCACGTGTCGCGTCCGCACGAGTCCGCGCATCTGCACGTAAGCGGCCGCGCGACCTACACCGACGACATTCCCGAGCTGGCCGGCACGCTGCACGCGGCGCTGGGGCTGTCGTCGAAGGCGCACGCGAAGATCGTCTCGATCGGGCTCGACAAGGTGCGCGCGACTCCCGGCGTCGTCGCGGTCTTCACCGCTGACGACATCCCCGGCGTCAACGACGTCGGCCCGATCGTTCATGGCGACGATCCGATCCTCGCCGACGGCGTCGTGCAATACGTCGGCCAGCCGATGCTGATCGTGGTCGCGACGTCGCACGAGGCGGCGCGTCTCGGCGCACGGCGCGCCGAGGTGGTCTACGAGGAACTGCCGGCGGTGCTGAGCGCGCAGCAGGCGCGCGCCGCGAACCAGTTCGTGCTGCCGCCGATGAAGCTCGCGCGCGGCGACGCCGGCGCGAAGATCGCGCGTGCCGCGCATCGCGAGGCCGGTGAGATGTGGCTCGGCGGCCAGGAGCAGTTCTATCTGGAAGGGCAGATCTCGTACGCGGTGCCGAAGGACGACGACGGCATGCACGTCTACTGCTCGACCCAGCATCCGACCGAAATGCAGCACCTCGTCGCGCACACGTTGGGCGTTGCATCGCATAACGTATTGATCGAATGCCGGCGCATGGGTGGCGGTTTCGGCGGCAAGGAATCGCAGTCGGCGCTGTTCGCGTGCTGCGCCGCGCTCGCCGCGTGGAAGCTGCTGTGCCCGGTCAAGCTGCGCCCGGATCGCGACGACGACATGATGGTGACCGGCAAGCGTCACGATTTCCACTACACCTACGAAGTCGGCTACGACGCAGAGGGCGTGATCGAAGGCGTCGCGGTCGACATGACCTCGCGCTGCGGCTTTTCCGCCGACCTGTCGGGTCCGGTGATGACGCGCGCGCTGTGCCACTTCGACAACGCGTACTGGCTGTCGGACGTCTCGATCGACGGCTTCTGCGGCAAGACCAACACGCAGTCGAACACGGCGTTTCGCGGCTTCGGCGGCCCGCAGGGCGCGTTCGCGATCGAGTACATCCTCGACAACGTCGCGCGCTCGTGCGGCATCGATGCGCTCGACGTGCGCCGCCGCAATCTCTACGGCAAGACCGAGCGCAACCAGACCCCGTACGGCCAGGTGGTCGAAGACAACGTGATTCACGAGCTGATCGACGAGCTCGAAGCGACCAGCGACTATCGCGCGCGCCGCAAGGAGATCGACGCTTTCAACGCGAACAACGAGATCCTGAAGAAGGGCCTGGCACTCACGCCGGTCAAGTTCGGCATCGCGTTCAACGTCACGCACTTCAACCAGGCCGGCGCGCTCGTGCATATCTACACCGACGGCTCGGTGCTCGTGAACCACGGCGGCACCGAAATGGGCCAGGGGCTGAACACGAAGGTCGCGCAGGTCGTCGCGCATGAACTCGGCGTCGGTTTCAACCGGATTCGGGTGACCGCGACCGATACCAGCAAGGTCGCCAATACGTCTGCGACGGCCGCGTCGACCGGGTCCGACCTGAACGGCAAAGCCGCGCAGGACGCCGCGCGCCAGTTGCGCGAGCGGCTCGCCGCGTTCGCGGCCGAGCGCTTCGGCGCGGGCAGCGTGAATCCGCGGGACGTGCGCTTCGCGCATGATCGCGTGATGGTCGGCGAGGTCGCCGTGCGGTTCGAGGAAGTGGTCGCGAAGGCTTATCTCGCGCGCATCCAGTTGTGGTCCGACGGCTTCTACGCGACACCGAAGCTCTACTGGGATCAGTCGAAGCTGCAAGGACGGCCGTTCTACTACTACTCGTATGGCGCGGCGGTATCGGAAGTCGTGATCGACACGCTGACCGGCGAAATGCGCGTGCTGCGCGCCGATGCGCTGCACGACGTCGGCGCCTCGCTGAATCCGGCGCTCGACATCGGCCAGGTGGAAGGCGCGTTCATTCAGGGCATGGGCTGGCTCACCACCGAGGAGCTGTGGTGGGACGCGGGCGGCAAGCTGATGACGCACGCGCCCTCGACGTACAAGATCCCGACAGTCAACGACGTGCCGCCGGTTTTTAATGTCAGGCTGTTCAGGAACCGCAACGCGGAAGACAGCATCCATCGTTCGAAGGCGACCGGCGAGCCGCCGCTGCTGCTGCCGTTCTCGGTGTTCTTCGCGGTGCGCGACGCGGTGTCGGCGGTCGGCGGCCATCAGGTCAATCCGCCGCTCAATGCGCCCGCGACCAGCGAGGAAATCCTGAAGGCGGTCGGCGCGGTGCGGGCCGCGACGGCGGCCGCGCGGCGGGCGTGATGGCGAGTGGCAAACGAGTTGGGAGCGCAATATGGAAGCACGCCTGAACTGTTCTCCGGGCGGGAGCGGACCCGAGCTTGCACCGCGGCCGACGCCGATGCACATCGTGCTGTTCGGCGCGGGACACGTCGGCCATGCGCTCGCGCATCTGCTTGGCAGCCTGCCGTGCGTGGTCCAGTGGGTCGACGAACGCGACGAGCTGTTCCCCGACGAAACGCCGCCCAACGTGCAGGTCGAAGCGACCGACACGCCCGAGGCGATCGTCGACGCGGCGCCGCCCGGCGCGTGGTTTCTGGTGATGACGCACAACCATGCGCTCGATTTTTCGCTGGCCTCGCGCATCATGCGACGGCGTGATTTCAGCTACTTCGGCATGATCGGCTCGAACACGAAGCGCGTGAAGTTCGAGCGGCGACTGCTCGAACGAGGCGTGGAGTTGGAGCGGCTCGCGGAGATGACCTGCCCGATCGGCGTCGAAGGGATCATCGGCAAGGCGCCCGCCGCGATCGCGATTGCGGTGTGCGCGCAACTGCTGCGACTAAGGACACGGCAGGCCGCGACGGTTCATGCGTTGGGGCAGGCCGCGAACCACGTCCGCGCAACGAAGCAGATCACGGTTTAGGCCATACGGCGCAACGGGGGCTTGCGCGCGACCAGCTCACCCGACACCTCGGACATCAACGTCCTCAGCCAGCCGATATCGCTCGGTCGATCCGGCTGCGGATGCCACAACTGATAGCAGCGGATGCGCGGAAACGCGATCGGCACGTCGACGACCGCGAGCGGCAACATGCTCGCGTAGTGCATCGCGAAGCGCCGCGTCGTCGTGAAGATCAGATCCGATTGCAGTAGCGTCTGCGCGACGAGGCCGAAGTAGGGTAGCGTCGCGACGATGCGCCGGCTCGCCTTCGCCCGCGCGAAGCCGGTATCGATCGCGCCGCCGCGCGCGCCGCTGTAGGGTGTCGGCGCGAGATGCGGCGCGGCCAGATAGGCTTCGCGGGTGAGCGGCTCGTGTGTCAGCGGATGGTCCGCGCGCATCATGCACACGACGGTATCGGCGAACAGGTCGCTGCGCTCGAAGCGCGGATCGGGCTTCGGCCAGTTGCCGATCACCAGATCGAGTTCGCCGGCGTCGAGCGCGGCCGAATGATCGAGCAGCGGCCCCAGCGATTCGATTTCGAGCCGCGCATGCGGCGCCGCTTCGCGAAACCGCGCGATCACGGTCGGCATGAAGAAGTCGTTCAGATAGTCGGGCGCGGCGACGCGAAAAGTGCGGCGCGAGCGGCCCGGGTCGAAATCGCCATGCGGCGTCGCGACGAAATCGACATCGCGCAACACGCGCTGCGCGGCCGCGAGCAGCGACTCGCCGTATTCGGTCGGCACCATGCCCGACTTGCCGCGCACCAGAATCGGATCGCCGAGCGTGTCGCGCAGCTTGCGCAGCGCGGTGCTGATCGCGGGCTGGGTCTGGTTCAGCCGCAACGCGGTCTGCGTGACGCTGCGCTCGACGAGCAGCGTGCGCAGCACGCGCACGAGCCAGATATCGAGTGAGGCGGCGGTGTCGTCCATGATCGAAGCGTGGTGGCGCGGGCGCTGCCGATGAGCTCGCCGCGCGGCGCGCGCGTGGGGTGCGAAAGCTTAACCTTAGGCGCGTTTGCGCTTCGGCGGCATAGCGGGCACGGTATGCCCGGCATCAGCGCGACGCCTGCCGGCATCGATTCGTTCGGGCCGAAGCCGCAACCAGGGCGCGGCCCGCAGCGGCCGCCGTGTTATGCCGGTGTTGGTTTGTCCGGCAGCCCCCACGGTAGCGAACTGATCCGCTTCACCTCGCGCGATTCGAGCCAGTTCGGCGTGCGCGCACAGTACAGCACCATCGGCAGCGCGTCCTCGCCCCAGAACAGCTGATCGTTCAGACGGAACGTCGGCACGCCATAGACGCCGAGTTCGACCGCATCGGCGGTATTGCGCTGCAATTGCGCCTTCACGGCTTCGTCCTGGATCAGTTCCGGGCCGTCCGGCTTGCCGACGCGCTCGCACAGCTCGGCGAACGCTTCGTCGCTCGACGGATCGCGCCCCTCGCGCCAGATGAAGCGGAAAATCTCGCGCACGAATTGCACGTCGCCGTTCGCGGCGGTCGCGAGCAGCAGCGGCTTCATCGAATCGAACGGATGGGCGGGCGGCATTTTGTACGGAATGCCGAGCTGCTCCGCGCGAAACAGCGCGTGCCGGTACATGAAGGTGCGCTTGGCGGGCACGCTGTACGCGGAGCGCTGGCTCCAGTGGCGATACAGATCGTTCAGCACGACCGGCGTGAACGCGAAGTCGAAGCCGGGCCATTTGTCGTATTGCTCGAGCAGCAGGTAGGTGAACGGCGAGACGAAATCATAAAACCACTGCCGCTGTTGGGCGTCGATGCCAACGGTCATAAATGTCTCCCGGATTGCCTGTGTCGGACGACGCGGACGGCGCGTCCGTTACCTCATCAAAATTGTAGCGATCTTACGCGGTGCGGTCCCGGCTTGCACCGGTCGATATCCCCTGGTGGCGGCAGGTGGGCGTAGGTTCCGGCGGTATCGTCATGGGCGCTCAGCCTTTGACTTTTTCGGCCGCCTGCTCGTCAGCCTCGTCCAGCCCGCCCCGCGTGTCGCGGCTTTCCGTGAGCCGCCGCCGCACGAAGCCGATGTGCTCACGCAGCACGTAGAACTGGTCCGCGTACGCGAGCGGCATCTTCATGCCGTTGACCGAGTCTTCGATCGTGTCGAGCCGCTCGATCAGCGACGCGCGTTCGGCCGACGCATGTTCGCTGAGCGCGCTGCGCTCGATCGCGATCAGCGCGCCGTACCAGCGATAGATGCGCGATTTGACGCGCCACGCGTACAACCCGGGCACGATGCGCAGCGCCGGCACCAGCAGCACGATCAGCGGCACGATGATCACCAGCAGGCGGTCCGCGAGACTCGCGATCCAGAACGGCAGCGTTCGGTACAGGAAGCTCTTGCCCGACTTGTAGTAGCGCGCGGCGTCGTCCGAAAGCGGGAAGTCGTGCGCGAGCGGGGCGGGGAATTCGCCGGCGCGCTGCAACGTCGTCGCGCCGCCGTGCACCTCGCGCGCGGCTTCGATCAGCAGATCGGACAGCGCCGGATGCAACGAATCGCGCGCGATCAGCTCGGCGGTCGGCGCGACGATGCTGATCGAGTTCGCCGGCAGGTTCTTGCCGAGGTCGAAGGCGCCCATCGGCACCTTCAGCTGCGTCAGGTACGGAAAGCGGCGCGTGTACGCGTCGGCCTGCGAAAAATCGTAGAAGCGCACGTTCTGCGTGCGGTAGAGCTTGCCCATCACGGCCGGCTGCGCCGAGTCGCCCGCGAGGAAGGTCGCGTCGATCGTGCCGTCGATCAGGGCGTCGGCGGCGGCGTCGCCCGTTAGCGGCAGCAATTGGGTCGGACCGCCCGGCACGATGCCGTTGGCCTTCAGCAGCGCGAGCGCGAGCTCGCGCGTGCCGCTGCCCTCGGGGCCGATCGCGAGGCGTTCGCCCTTGAACCCGGACAGCCAGTCGACGGGGGCGCCGCGGTAGAAGATCGCGAGCGGCACGTAAGCGACGCTGCCGAGCGACATCAGGCTTTTGTCCTTGTCCACCGCGGCGGGCGCGATGCCGCTCTGCACGAAGCCGACGTCGACGTCCGCGTTCGGGTCCAACAGCCGCTTCAGATTTTCCTGCGAGCCCTGCGAGGCCAGCACGTTCAGCGTAATGCGATTGCGCGCAAGGATCGTCTTGTACTTCTGCGCGGCGATCCAGAAGGTGCTGCCGACGGGACCGGCGCTAATCGTCAGCGTATTCGGCGGGGCGGGTTGGATCAGCCGCACGGCGGCCCAGATTGCGACGATCACGAGCAGCACGAGCGGGCCGAACGAGACCGCCAGGTCGCGCCACGAGATCGCGACAAAACGGGCGACGAGATGGGTAGGGCGGGTGCGGCCGGTGTCAGGCTTCATCGGATCATCTGAAAGCGGCGGTCGATCGGGCTCGAATGCGCGAAGGCGGCTTGGGCGGCGCGCGCCAGCACGCGTCGCGCCGATGGTACCTGAGATTGGCGCGGCCGCGAAACGCGTAGCCGCCCGTCACGCCGACAAACGCGTAACAAATGGTGAGCACCACGGTGAACGCCGGCATGAGCGCTGGCATGATGCCCGTGCAAATTCTTGCGCGACCACGGAGCGTGTCTGCTCTCTCCGGCACGCATGACGCACCCGCTGTCGGCGCGCCACGCCGCGCGCTAAATCCTTTGCGCTTCTGTGCCGGCTAGATTAAATTGTGCATCGCTACCGCGATCCAACGTTTGCGGCGCGACCCCGGCAAGACGGACAAGAACCGGGTGCGTCGGCGGACGTCGCGGTTTGCCGGTTACCGGTTACCGGTAATCAGCCTCTCTCGCCTCTTGCACATCGTGTCACAGCCGTTGATGGCCGTCGCTCACGCGCGCGTTCGCGCGATGACGGCCGCCCGTAGTCGTAACAATGCCGCTTGTTCATGCGGTCCAATGTGAAACCAAGGAGAAGAGAGCTATGAAGACGGTCGGTTTTCTGAAAGCACTGGGTCCGGTGGTGGCGATGGCGGTGGCGTGCAACGTCTACGCCCAAAACGCTCCGGCAACCGATACGGCGTCGGCGGCAGCCGCCGTCAAGGCCGGCAAGGCAGCGAATCACGAACTTGGCCGTAAGGTGCGCCACGCGCTGACGAAGACCCAGGGTCTCGACGTGTCGCACATCGCCGTGCGCGCGCGCGGCGGCGCAGTGACGCTGACCGGCTCGGTGCCGACCCAGGGACAGATCGATGCGGCCGGCGAAGCCGCCAAGGGTGTCGACGGCGTAATGTCAGTGTCGAACAAGCTCAAAGTGGTGCAGCAGTAAGCGGTACGCGTGCGCGCGGCGCCGCAAGGCCCGCGTCGCGCGGTGGTCAACCTGGAGGCTCTGGCATGATCGCCGGAGCTTTTTTTTCGCCGCCGGTTTTATGGCGTGGCACTCGCGAGGTTTGCGGGACCGCAGCAATGCGGCTTGCCGCACGCACAGGTCCTGATGGAGGCGCGGCCGTCGCGGATTCGTGCGCTGCGACACATTACCGACGCATCGCAAGGCGTACTGTGACCAAGAGGGAAGGGGGAGCCAAGGTCATGGAAACCACGCTGTTTCGCTATATCGATCTGCCGATCGGCGATCGCGCGGCATTCGAACTGGTGTGCGCGCGACACGGTTTCGCGCCCGCGCATTTCGACATCAGCGCGAGCGTGGCACCCGGTGAGCCGGCGCACGAGCGGGTCGTCACCGTGCGGCGCGGCAGCTGGTCACAGTCGTATTACGACCGCCACGGTCAGTGGGTCAGGCAGTTCGAGGCGGATCTGACCTGCCGGTTTTTCAAATAGACACGGGTTGCGGCGTGCGCGCTTGACGCGTCTTCAGCGCCTCACGACAACACCAGCCGCACGCCGACCAGCGTCAGCGTCGCGGCGAGCAGATTGCGCAGCAGCGCGTCCGGCGCGCGCGAGGCCAGATAGCTGCCGATCGCGATGCCGGGCAGCGATCCCACCAGCAGCGACAGCAGCATCGACCAGTCGATCGAGCCGAGCAGCCAATGTCCGGCGCCCGCGAGCAAGGTCAGCGGCACCGCGTGCGCGATGTCGGAGCCGACGATGCGCGTCGTCGGCAGCATCGGATACAGCAGCATCAACACCGTCACGCCAATCGCACCCGCGCCCACCGACGTCAACGACACCAGCACGCCGAGGGTCGCTCCGGTCAGCATGGTCAGCGCGAGCGTGCGTGCCTGGCTCGGCGCGCGTTGCTTGCGCGCGCCGAGCGCCGCGAGCTGCGGACGGAACACCAGCGCGATCGCGGTAATCAGCAGCGCCGCGCCGAGCACGACCTGGATCAGCCGGCCCGCGCCAGGCGTATCCATTCCATAGCGATGCAGCAGGATCAGCGTGACGGTCGCCGCGGGCACGCTGCCGGCCGCGAGGCGCAGCGTGACCTGCCAGTCGACCGAGCCCTTCAGCCCGTGCACCAGCGTGCCGGTCGCCTTGGTGGCGGCCGCGTACAGCAGGTCGGTGCCGACCGCGGTGGCAGGGTGCACCTTGAACAGCAGGACGAGGATCGGCGTCATCAGCGAGCCGCCGCCGACGCCCGTCAGCCCGACCAGAAAGCCGACGAACAGGCCGGAGACGGAGTACAGCAGATCGATGTGGGGTAGAGCCATTGAACGGACAGCTGACGCAGCGCGGGTGAAGGGTTGGGCGGCAAGACCGGCGTACGCGCCGGGGCGGGTGGGTGCGGCGGTGTGCGGTGCGCTGCACGGCCGCGTCGGCCGGCGCCTCAGCGGCGAAAGGCGCTATTGTCGCAAAACTGCCGCGCCAGCGTGCGGCACTTGTTCAGGGGGAGCGCGTCGCGGCTGGCAGCGGGCTGCGTTCGGCGTGTACGGCGCTGATGTGCCGCGTGGCGTGTGAGGTGCCGCTCAGAGCGCGCGGCGGATTTCGACGACGCCGAACGCCGCGAGCGTGAAGCCGACCACGCGATCGATCGCGACGCGTAGCCTGCTGCCGATCGCATGACGCGCGAGCGACACCATGGTCACCAGACAGCACCACCACGCGATCGAGCCGGCGAACACACCGCCGACCGTCGTCAGCGCGATGGCCGGCGAGAACGCGCCGCGCGGTGCGAGCGTCGTGAATAGCGCCGCGAACATGATGACGGTCTGCGGATTGGTCAGCGTCAACAGCAGCGCGCTCGCGTACGCACGCAGCGCGCCGGCGCGGCCGATCTGCGCGAGCTTGCCGTTGCCGTTGCCATTGCCGTCGGCGGTTTCAGCGGGCGGCTTCTGCAGCAGCGCGCGCACGCCGAGATATAGCAGGAACAGGCCCGCGAGCAGATGCAGCGGGCGGTCGTACGCGAGCATGAACTGCGAAATGCCGACGAGGCCGAGCGCCGCGATCAGCCCGTAGGCCGCGTCGCCGCTGGCGATGCCGAAGCCGATCGCGAGTCCCGCGCGCGGACCGCCGCTCAGCGTTCGGCGGATGCACAGCATGCCCATCGGGCCGACCGGCGCGGCGATCGCGAGGCCGACGCCGGCGGCCGTGAAAAACAGACTGGTGGTGGACATGGGCAGGTTATCGAGCGTTGTTCTGGTTGGGGCGGTCGCCTGCGGGCAGCCGGCGCACCCGCCAGCATAGCCATCCCGAAAATCGCGGGCAAGGGCGGGGATGGGTGAGACTCGACGCGCGATGACTCGCTTCAGCGCATCGGCCGGCATGGCGATGAAAGCTGACATCGCCGCGCTCGCTTACAACGGCTCTTTTGTCAGAAAAACAAAAATGCCGCTCAGTTGCTTAACTGAACGGCATTACGGCTCAATGCCGCTTTTTTTGTTTGGCCGTGATATCGGGAAAAAATCGCCTAAAAATGAGATGGCCAGAGCAATCGTTAATATCTGTCAATGAAGTTTTGTCTCAAATTAAAATCATTGACCGTGCCCCCGTTTAGATGCTTAATTTGCCGGGTGTTTTCTGGAAAATCAAAAGAGGTCGAATGGGACAACAGAAACAGGCAGGTGCCGCGGGCGAGGAAGAGTGCCAAGTTTGTCGTGTCACCTATTCAATATACGCAAACTTCCCGCCAATGCCGTCTGCAATGGCGATGAACGTCGAAACTGGCGAATGGTTTCCGCAGGATAGGCTTCGGTTGTATTCGAACGGTTACGAAATGGCCGACGCCCTGGGTTATGCATGGGCGTGCGATTGCCGCGGTCGCACGGCGGCCTCAGCGCTGACGTCGAAAATTCGCACTCACGACGAGTATTACGTGCTCAAAAAAAGCGATGGCCAACCCCTCGCCAACGTGCGTTACAGAATTGTCGTCGACGGTAAACGGGTGATAACGGGAACCACAAGCCAGAGCGGACACACTGTGCGCGTAGTTACTCGCGGAACAGCAAGCCTCAAACTTCAATTGGAGAAATAGGGATGCCGGAAAGTCCGGATTGGCTAACGGTTCACGACACCGCGTGTACGAACACGAACCCGGACTCATGCGTTGAAGTTCGGATTGCAGCGAACCTGTTGTCGTGGAATATTCCAGACAACAGTTACGGTGACAAGTTGCCTATCATTCCCTCATCCTCGCGTGTGATGCACGGAAAGATTCTGTACCGTCTGGCTATCAAAGTCACAGTGAAAAGTCGTCGACAAAATTCTGTTTTCGGTCGCACCATATCTATCAGCAGTAGCCGTCCGAACGACACAGTACAGGTCTCGGGCCCGACCGATTTAGACGGTTGCGCGACGGTTATTCTCGAATCGCGCGAATCAGGAGACCTGACACTTGAGGTCGCCGACGAAGATATAACGGCAGTTCCTCTGCGGATAAAGCTGAAGGAAGCATGGTACGAAGCTGGCTTTCAGGTTACGCATTACATCATCGCAGACGAACGTGATGCGCACGGCCCAATGGTTCAGGCGGCTGGCGTGTCTGGAAGTCATCGGCACGACTTCCTATATGGTGCAGCCGGCGTACCAATGCAGGGAACCGGCGAGACGTTGGATCGTCGTTTCGTCCGGTGGAATGGTGGCGGCGGCGGATGGCATAAAAATGCAGCCGGAAATCCGGATATCCTCAACAAGCCTGCACAAGCGCGCCTGAGTGAAACTGACGCCGCACATGGTCGGTTTGCTGATGTAGTGGCGAATCGTTCGATAGCTATTGATCCTACCGTTATTCCCGGGCGTTCGCGGGTTTATATTGCCTCTAGGGAAACGCTGATTAATGAACTGTCGGATCGGCTTGCAGATCAAGACGCGTCAAATTTTCTGGATAACGAATCGAATCGACGCTCATTTCGGTGAATTTGGCTCGCAAACGAGCCCCTCTTCTCTCAT